>PVWI01000349.1 GCA_003003725.1 filamentous cyanobacterium Phorm 6
ATTCACAAAGACATTAAACCCGCCAATATTTTAATTAATCCCCAAACAAAACAAGTCAAACTGATTGACTTTAGTATCGCATCTTTGCTGCCCAGGGAAACTCAAACCCTGATGAATCCTAACGTACTGGAAGGAACACTCGGCTACTTGTCGCCGGAACAAACGGGAAGGATGAATCGGGGCATTGACTACCGCACAGATTTTTACTCTTTGGGCGTGACTTTTTACGAATTGCTGGCGGGACAATTGCCGTTTCAATCCAACGATGCGATGGAATTGGTACACTCTCATATTGCCAAGCAGCCGCCATCGCTGCATGAAATCAATCCGCAAATCCCGCCGGTACTCTCGGAAATTGTTAGAAAATTGATGGCGAAAAATGCTGAAGACCGCTATCAGAGCGCTTTGGGGCTGAAATTTGATTTATAATTATGTCTGCGTCAGCTAGAGGAAAGTGGTCAAATTGAAGGTTTTGAAATAGCTCAGAGGGATTTGTGCGATCGGTTTATCATACCCGAAAAACTCTACGGTCGCGAAACCGAAGTAGAAACCCTACTCGAAGCCTTTGAGCGCGTCACAACCCCCCTTTCATCCCCCCTTACCAAGGGGGGACAGAGGGGGGTAGAAATGATGTTAGTAGCTGGTTTTTCAGGGATTGGTAAAACCGTTGTAGTCAACGAAGTCCATAAGCCAATTGTGCGGCAGCGCGGGTATTTCATCAGAGGCAAATTCGACCAATTTAACCGCAATATTCCGTTCTCAGCATTTGTCCAAGCATTTCGAGATTTAATGGGACAATTGCTCAGCGAAAGTGACGAACAATTAGAAAAATGGCAAACTCAAATATTGCAAGCACTGGGCGATAACGCGCAAGTTATTATAGAAGTAATTCCGGAACTAGAAAAAATTATTGGTCAACAACCACCAGCACTCGAATTATCTGGGAATGCGGCACAAAATCGGTTTAACTTGCTGTTCCAAAACTTTATTCAGGTGTTCACAAAACCCGAACATCCCCTGGTGATGTTTTTGGATGACTTGCAGTGGGCAGATTCCGCATCGCTACAGTTAATACAACTGTTAATGTCCGAATCGGAAACAGGCTATTTATTAGTAATTGGTGCCTACCGAGATAATGAAGTTTCCCCAGTGCATCCGTTGATGCTGACACTGGATGCAGTCGTGAAAGCCGGGGCAACGGTAAATAGTATGACGCTGCAACCGTTGAGTTCAGAAAGTCTAAATAATTTGGTGGCTGATACGCTCAATTGTACTCCAAATTTGGCAAGACCATTGACTGATTTGGTGGCACAGAAAACCCAAGGAAATCCATTTTTTGCGACGCAGTTTCTCAAAGCACTGCATCAAGATGCGTTGATTGAGTTTGACTGGAAAGCGGGAAATTGGCAGTGCGATATTGCTGAAGTGAAGGCATTAACCCTGACAGATGATGTCGTTGAGTTCATGGTCTTGCAGTTGGAAAAATTGCCGGAAGCGACGCAGAATGTGTTGAAATTGGCGGCGTGCATGGGTAACAAATTTGACTTAGTGACATTGGCAGTTGTGTGTGAGCAGTCAGAAGTTGAAACGGCCGCGAATTTGTGGAAGGCATTGCAGGAAGGCTTGATTTTACCACAAAGTGAAGTGTATAAGTTCTTCCAGTCAGAAAGTAACCCAGAACAATTCACTCACAGGGCGATCGCCAATTCCCCATCTGCAAGTTACAAATTCCTCCACGATCGCGTTCAGCAAGCTGCTTATTCTCTAATTCCCCAACAAGAGCGAGCCCGCGTTCACTATCAGATCGGACAATTGCTGCTCCAGCAAAGTTCACCCGCAGCTATAGAAGAGCAAATCTTTTCAATAGTCAATCAGTTGAATTATGGGATTGCGCTGATTGAAGACCAAACACAACGCGATAATTTGGTACAACTTAACCTCAAGGCTTGCCGCAAAGCCCGAGCAGCCACCGCCTATCAGGCTGCTCGCGAGTATGCTGAGATCGGGCTAAATTTGCTGGGAAGCAGCGCTTGGCAACAACAGTATCAGATGACCTTGACTTTGCACGAGCTAGCCGCAGAAGTGGCTTCACTCAGTGGCGAATTTGACCAGATGAATCAGTGGATTGACACTGTGATTCATCATGCCAAAACTCCATTAGAGCAAGTGGGCGTTTACATCGTCAAAATTCAGGCATTATCCTCGCAGAACAAGTTGTTAGAAGCAATTTCTATCGGTCAGTTGATTCTCAAAGAATTAGGAGTTGAGTTTCCCGATTCCCCTACATTAGAAGATATTCAGCAAGCAGTGGAGGAAATTAATAGCTCGATCGCCGATCGACCTATTGAAGAGTTATTCGATCTGCCAGCGATGGTAGATCCCCAAAAACTGGCGATGATGCAAGTGGCGACAAGTATGGGGCCTCCTTCTTATCTCGTTGGTTCGCCTCTATTTTCGCTGGTGACGGCCTTACAGGTGAATTTATCTATCCAATATGGCAACAGTCGTACTTCAGCTTTTGGCTATACTTGTTATGGTATTATTCTCAACAACTTTTTCCAAAATGTGACGGTAGCCGATCAATTTGCTCGATTAGCTTATCGTCTTGCCAGTGGCGCGGATGCCAAAAATATTCGTTCTGCAAGTTGTGTAGTGATCGGACTCTGTTTGCACCATCGCAAATCGCATTTGCGGGAAACTCTCCCCATTCTTCAGGCAGGCTATCAAGCCGGATTAGAAACAGGAAATTTAGAGTTTGTCGGGTATAATGTGTATGCTTTTTGTCTAAATGCCTACTGGTGTGGTCAAGCTTTGGCAGAACTAGAGCCTCAAATTCGGGCATACCGCCAGCAATTACTCGACCTCAACCAATTAACGGCGGCTAATTATTGTTCGATTTATTTGGGGACAACGCTGTTTTTATTGGGTAATTCAGACAATTTTGAGGTTTCTTTTGAAGACGAAGGCTACGAGGAGAAGCTGGTTTCTCAGTCGCTTGCCTCTAACGATTTTTACCGCCTCTTAAGCTTCTATCTGTACAGGGCGACGTTGAGATTCCTGCTGGGAGAGATGGCCCTTGCCTCCGCAGATGTCGATCGAGCAAGACAGTATATAACGGCAGGCGTAGGAAACACTTGCGAAGCTGGTTTCTATTTCTATGACTCACTTATCGCCCTTGCTGCTATTCCTGAGTCCGAGGCCCAGTTAGAAATGCAGCAGCAACGAGTTGGGGAAAATCAAACGCAGTTGCAGTATTGGGCAGAACACGCCCCGATGAATCATTTGCATAAGTGGCAGTTGGTAGAAGCAGAAAAATACCGAGTTGTCAGACAGAGGGATGAAGCTATTGAAATGTACGATCGCGCGATCGCCGGAGCCAAAGCCAACGAATACATCCAAGAAGAAGCCTTAGCCAACGAACTAGCGGGCAAATTCTACCTTGACTGGGGCAAAGAAAAAGTGGCTAGTGCTTATATGCAAGACGCCTACTACTGTTACGCTCGCTGGGGAGCCAAAGCCAAAATAGATGACTTAGAAAAACGTTATCCCGAACTTCTTGTTCCCATATTTCAGGCTAAACAAAACCGTTCTGCAATCAGCGAAACCAGGCGACAAACCATCAATCAATCCTCAATTTTACATCAAACCTTCCAAACAACTCAATCTTCGAGCAGCAGTATTTCCGAAGCCCTAGATTTCGACACTATTCTCAAAGCCTCCCAAGCTGTATCGAGTGAAATAGAATTAGAAAAATTGCTGACTGCACTGATGTCTGTGTTGCTCGAAAATGCCGGGGCCACAAAAGCAGTTCTGCTGTTGCTGAAGGAGGGGAATCTCGCAGTCGAAGCTGTCGCCTCTATCAAGAAAAATGTCATCTCAATGTCTGTGCCGCTGTCAGCCAACGCAGAGGTTCCCGCTGCTGTAGTCAACTATGTTAAGCGCACTTTGACAACTGTGGTTTTGGATAATGCAGCAGCACAAAACGATTTTATGGCAGACCCGTATTTGATGGATAAAAAGCCCAAAAGTATGCTGTGCGCGCCGATTTTGCATCAAGGTAAATTAATCGGGTTGCTTTATCTAGAAAATAACTTGACAATTGGGGCCTTTACTGAAGATCGCACGGAAGTCATCCAACTGTTGTGCGCCCAAGCGGCAATCTCGCTGGAAAATGCCCGCTTGTATCAACAATCCCAAGCTTACGCCCAAGAATTAGAACGATCGCTCTTAGACTTGCAGCAAGCCCAGTTACAAATAGTACAGAGCGAAAAAATGTCCGCTTTGGGCAATCTCGTCGCCGGAGTCGCCCACGAAATTAACAATCCCGTCGGCTTTATTAACGGCAATATTGACGAAGCAACGACCACCATCAAAGATGTAATTAATCACTTAAAATTATATCAAGAAAAACTGCCAAATCCCGGCGAAGAAATTGAACAAGATGCCGAAGATATTGATTTAGAATATGCCTTAGCAGATTTGCCCAAAATGCTGTCGTCGATGAAAGTGGGGTGCGATCGCATTCGCGGCATTAGCACCAGCCTCCGCACCTTCTCCAGAGCCGATAAAGACTACAAAGTTCCGCTTAAGATCCATGAAGGGATCGATAGCACCTTGTTAATTCTGCGCCACCGGCTGAAAGCTAACGAACACCGTCCGGCGATCGAAGTTGTTACAGACTACGGGAATCTGCCTCAAGTCGAATGTTTTCCCGGTCAACTGAACCAAGTTTTTATGAATCTGCTCGCAAATGCGATCGATGCGCTGGAAGAGTCGAGTCAAGGACGCAGTTTTGCGGAAATCGAAGCAAATCCCAACAAAATCGCGGTTCGTACCAGTATGTTGGACGATCGCCACATCAAAATTACAATTGCCGATAACGGTGCGGGGATGAGAGAAGAAGTCAAACAGCGGATTTTTGACCATTTGTTCACAACTAAGGCCGTAGGAAAAGGCACTGGGTTAGGATTGGCGATCGCCCGCCAGATTGTAGTCGAAACCCACGGCGGCACAATTGATGTGAATTCTGCTCTAGGAGTTGGGACTGAATTTACGATCGTGTTACCTGTTAGCGAACAAAAATAGAAGCCATTAGTCATTTAATAAAATAGGTTCGTAGCGCGGGCTTTAGTCCCCTGAAATTGATGCGGACTAAAGTCCTCACTACAAACCTATTTGACGATCGCACATCAAGACACTCGCACCCATCTCCCCCGCTGCTTCGCGACTATTGCCAAAATCTCAACTATGCTAACGTAGGCAAGCAGTAACGCCCTGGCATCAAGGCGATTGACATACTTTAAAACAATTTATTTGATTGAGGAGCGGTGTATTTCCTATGGCAAACCTGATCGGCACAGACAGCAACGATTTTATTCTCGGAACTCCGCAGGGCGATCGAATTCGCGGCTTAGATGGCGATGACACGCTCTCAGGCGGTCCAGGCGATGACACCATAGAAGGTGACGCCGGCAAAGACCAGCTTCTTGGAGGTGACGGATCGGATTCGTTGTTTGGGGGTGAAGGAAATGACGAACTGATTGGCAACCAAGGCCGCGATTTTGCCAGTGGCGGGAACGGCGACGACTCGATTCGTGGCGGTTTGGGCAACGATACCCTTGATGGCAATGACGGTAGCGACACCGTGTTTGGAGACGCAGGGGACGACTTGCTTCGCGGTAACGCGGGCTTTGATATCATTGCCGGCGGTACTGGTAACGACACCCTCAGAGGGGATGACGGAGACGATTCGGTGTTTGGGAACGGTGATGACGACTTTCTTTACGGGGATGCCGGGAATGATTCTCTCAACGGCGGTAGCGGCGGAGATCAACTGTTTGGCGG
>PVWI01000350.1 GCA_003003725.1 filamentous cyanobacterium Phorm 6
GTTCCAACCGCACCGCCAAGCCGCTCTTTTCGCAGCAAATAAACCATGTTGAGTTCGCTAATTTGGGCGATCGCATCTTGCGTTTCCTGAACCGATTCGTACTGCTTGAGAGCGAGTTTGCCAACTGCTGTTTTGTAAGCTTCTTCCAAATCTTTAGCGGTAGCTAACTCTTTGGCTGCCGCGCTTTCGATTTGCATTTTCCCCTGTTCTTTAGCGACGCGCTTACCGATGGCTGCTAACAGCAAGTTGTATTCTTTGCGATCGCTTTCCTTAGAGAATTTGTTGTAGGCGGGATTGACTACTTTTGACAAAAATTGGTTAGCCCAATCTTTATCGGCTTGGTCTTCAAAAGAGCAAGTATCCGAATGCAAGCGGCGGGCAATTTTCATGTAGCGCTTGCGGATGTCGTTAAACTCGGCGTCTAAGGGAACTCCCAAAATTGCGTGCTGATCTGTAAAGTCGTACTTGAACAGCCCTTTTGTCATTTCAAAAGACATAACTTTTACTCTTCCTTTCCTGGCTTTTGACTATTCTTTAATGTAGCCTGACTTCAGGGGTTATGACCCCCGTACTATCCCTGAGCTCTTGCTGTCGAAGCGCTACCAGGAAGATAAGGGCGGAACTGACAGCAGTGCGCCACTGAGTTCGGCGTGTATTTTGCCGTTTGTCGCCAAAACTCGACCAGAACTCATCTCAAAGGCACTACCGTCATAGGCTGTAACTTGACCTCCGGCTTCGGACAGGATCACTACACCGGCTGCTACGTCCCAAGGGGAGAGTCCCCGTTCCCAGTATCCGTCCGATCGCCCGCAGGCTGTATGTGCGAGGTCTAGGGCCGCCGAACCGCTGCGTCGCACGCCTTGAGTGAGGTGGGTGAGGTGACAGAATTCGGCATAGTTATTGTCTGCTGTTTCGCGCCGATCGTACGCAAAGCCGGTTACTAACAAACTTTTGCTCAATTCTGAGATTTGGGAAACTGCGATCGGCTTACGGTTGCAGGTTGCTCCCAATCCTTTGCCTGCCCGAAACAATTCGTTATGTAAAGGGTCGTAAATTACGCCAATTTGTGGTATGCCGTCGATTAAAAGCCCGATCGACACGGCGTAAAAAGGATATTGGTGAGCATAATTGGTTGTACCGTCCAAAGGGTCGATCGCCCACAGGTATTTGCTAGCTGAATTCCCTAATTTGCCCGATTCTTCCGCGAGGATGGCGTGTTCGGGTACGTGGCGGCCTAGAATTTCTAAGATGACGGCTTCTGATGCTTTGTCGGCTTCTGTGACTAAATCGCCCGATCGGCCTTTTTCTTGAATATTTTCTAATTTGCCGCAGAAAGATTGCAGCACAGAACCGGCGGCGAGGGCTGCTTCGGTGGCTATTTCAAGGAAGTTTTGCAGTTGATTGTCTGTCATTAGGAAAGAAGAAGGAAGAAGGAAGAAGGAAGAAGTAATAACGAACCGCGAAGACGCGAAGGACGCTAAGAAAGAGGGAAGAAGTAAGAAGTAAGAAGTAATAACGAACCGCGAAGACGCGAAGGACGCTAAGAAAGAGGGAAGAATAATCCTAATGCCAACTGTCAACTGTCAACTGCCAACTGTCAACTGTCAACTGTCAACTGTTAACTATTTCTGATTTTGCTGGCGAAATTCTGCGGGGGTTTGGCGCAGGGCTCGTTCTGGATTCCAAAAACCTTTGCCCATGAGTCTCGCCCATTCTTGAGCGTTGATCAGTCGCTGTTGATATTTAGTATTTCGCGATCGCACTGAGGCTAAAGCATAGCCTTCTTTGACAAGCTGTTCGTTGAGCAGCATTTTATCTTGCCACAAGTATGCTAATTTGCGATCGAACTGGTCTTTCTCTTCGATGTCTGATTCTAACAATACTTGTTTTCCTCCAATTAGCTGTTCTAGTCTTTGTTTGGCTGCTTCTCCCCAAGGTTGCTGTTTCAAATCCGGCGCATCAATACCAATCAGCCTGATTTGTTCTAATAAGGCGATTTTGTCGGCTGTACTGATAACTTCGATTGTTTGGCCGCTGATAGCCCTTTCTACTTTGGCGATCGTACCTTGGGGCATTTCTAATTTTTGGCAGCTAGCTAACAATAGACAAAGGGCGATCGCAAATAACCGATAAAGCATTAATAATTGGTAGTTGATAATTGCTCAAATCGCCTCATTCTTCATCCAACGGCAAACCGAATCTAACTTTACCTTTAGCGAAGAAGCGGCCGAATTGCTGTTCATACACTTCGTCTTCGTCTTGTGTTTCTACTTCCATGTTGGAACGGGGATAGCTGACGCACAGCAGCGCATAACCCTCTTTTTGCAGTTCCACAGAAAGTCCCATTGCTTCTGGCTGGTACAATTCCCCGGACTTGACGCGCACCGCACAGGCGGTACAAGCACCGTTGCGGCAGGAAAAGGGTAATTCTACTCCTTGGTTTTCGGCGCTTTGCAAGATATACCGGTCTTCGGGTACTCGGACTGTGTGGTTCGATCCCGTTTGTCTGTTATGAATTTTAATTGTGTAAGAATGAGTCATGGAATTTTAGATTTTAGATTTTAGCTTATCGAATTGGGTTTTGGGGGCAAAATCCTTTATTTGAATGGGTTTGCACTTGCAGCGATCGGTCGCTAAGCTTGCCCGTTTGACACATATTCATATTAAACAACAAATTTATGCCGTTACCCCCTTCCCAAATCTGATTTGTTCTGCTAGTATAGTTTAGCTGTGGCTAAGTGAACGAATTTAGCCCTGGAGAGGTGGCCGAGCGGTTGAAGGCGCACGCCTGGAAAGTGTGTTTAGGGCAACTTAACGAGGGTTCGAATCCCTCCCTCTCCGTTAACGCAAGCTGTTTAGGAAAAAATAACAGCTTGCAAAGATATCTCTTATAGCGATCGCCCCTGAGTTTTTCTCATAAAACTCAGGGGCGATATCTTTTCTATTTTTGAGTGTAAATTAAGGGCGATCGTACCGAAAACGCCCAGATATAATGCCAAGAGTATGCTCTCCTGAGTTGATGTAATATCAATAAAACTCTTGTGGGATGGGCTTCGACGCCGTGCCGAATTTCCAATTTAAATGTGCGACAGTTGACCGGATTTGATCTAAAAGAGGCGGAGGCGGTCAAAGATAGTTTCATCTGTTGACACTCCGACGGGCGCGGTGGAGTGTCCAGAATCGCCAATTTTTGATTAATTCTCCTACCATTCTTGCAATGCGATCGCAATTCCCTCTTTCAATCCCAGTTCCAGATTATCTTGCTTAACTAAACTTTCTAGTTTCTGCCTTCCTTCACCACCATCTAGCTGTTTGATTGCTGATAAACTGTGCAGTCTGACGCTGTTGTCTGGGTCTGCTAACAGTTTAATCAAGACATCTAGCGCTCTGATATCTCCTAATTGTCCTAACCCTAAAGCTATAGATTGTTTGATTTTCGCCGACTCGACTCCGGGATGATTGCTTGCCAGAAAATCGATCATAATTTCAGCACTTGTCGCTTTTAATTCCGGCTTAGACCATCGTCCTAAAACAGTGACAATTTCTTGAGAAATAAGAAAGTTTGTGTTATAAAATTCGGCAATTAATGTTTGTTGCAAATATGCTAAAGCGGTTGCAGTTTCCATCCAGCTTAGGGCGCGCACAGTTTCGACTTGCAATTCTACCGGAGTTGTGGGCGATCGCAATAATTCAAATAAACTGTACGCCGCAGCATCGGTTTTCAGCCGCCCAAGAGCGATCGCAGCAGACTGACAAACTTCTAAACGGATGTCCCACAACAAAGGTTTTAGCAAGTTAACTAAATCGAATTCTCCGTCTAAATAGGCGCGCACCCCGAGAGCTCGCACGGCTTCTTTTCTGACTGCTGTCGCCGGATCTTTGAGCGCCTCTATCAGTACCGGCGGGATGCGGGAGTCGCAAAAGCTGCTCAAAGCCTCGATCGCAGCCAGCCGCACCCCAACTTTAGAGTCTCCGACTACGCTCAACAGTGGTGCAATAATGTCGGCGTGACGAATTTGGGCTAGCGCTGCTGTTGCAAACTGTCGCGAGTCTTCTTGTAGTAGGAGAGTTGCTAGGGATTCTATGGCTGTCGGGCCGAAATTTGCGAGGGTTTGTGCCGCGATTTGGCTCAATTCTTCATCGGAATTTTTGACCAATTTGACTAAAGCTTGAATCACTTCCGGGCGCGCGTACTTTCCGAGAATCCGGGCGGCAAACCACCGGGGCTCGGTGTCTGCGTCTTCGTCTTCGAGCACAGCAATTAAAGGTGCGATCGCGCCATTTCCCAGATTGGGCAATACTTTAGCAATTTCCCAGCGGTCTTGAAAATCGCCCCATTCTAAGGCTTGTATTGCTAAACTGACAGCTTGGTCTAAAATATGTTGTTCAGGCGACTGACTATCATTAGCTGTCACTTGCTGCAAGCATTCGACTAACAAGGGCCAGTTTTGGCGATCGGCAGCGGCTTGTGCTTGTTCTAAAATATTAGACATAATTTTAGTTTTGCTTCTTTAAAGAGCAAGGTAGATGGCAGCTAGCTGAAAATGCGAGATACTTTTCAGCTATCTTTTGCTAAAATCACCCATTTTTCGACATTTTTGTCAATCCATCATAACCGATAAAATAGAAATCAAGCATTAATTTCAGGCATTTAAGCAATCAAGGTATACTTTTCGTAATTTATAATGCTCAATATCCTCAATTTAAAATTACTACATGAAAAAGGCTCTACTTTTAGTAAACCAGCACTCCCGAAAAGGGCAAAAGCTATTATCCCAAGCCACGGTAGAATTGCAAGCACTGGGTTTTGAGTTAATTGTAGAATCTACAAACCATGCCGACGAACTTTCAGACACAATTCGGCGCCACAAAAATCAAGTCGAATTAGTAATAATCGGCGGTGGCGACGGGACTCTCAACTGCGCCATAGAAGGTTTGATTGACACGAAATTGCCCTTGGGTATTTTGCCGATGGGAACTGCTAACGATTTAGCCCGCACTCTCGAAATTCCTACAGATTTATCCGCAGCTTGCCAAGTAATTGCCAGAGGTAAAGTTCGCCTCATAGACTTAGGTTGGGTAAACGGACAGCATTTTTTTAATGCGGCAAGCTTAGGATTGAGCGTGCAAATTACCCAACGACTAACCAAAGACGCGAAGCAGCGCTGGGGAATTTTAGCTTATGCTATTACTGCTTTGCAGACAATTTGGAAATCGCGACCATTCAGAGCAGAAATAAAGGTAAACAACCAATCTTTTCATGTTAAAACTATTCAAATTGCTATTGGCAACGGCCGCTATTACGGCGGCGGGATGACAGTTGCCGAAGATGCTACGATTGATGATAGGCGGCTGGATTTGTACAGTTTGGAAACAAAACATTGGTGGGAAATCATTACTTTGTTGCCAGCAATGAGGCAAGGAAATCATAGCAGTTGGCCTAACGTTCGCGCCTTCCATGCTCAAGAAATTGAAATTAATACTAGCAAACGCCGTCGGATTAATACCGACGGTGAAATCACAACTCACACGCCTGCAAAATTCCGAGTGATTCCCCAAGCTTTGGCAGTTATCGCTCCTGTATAAATGACAACTAATATATCAGATAATATCGTGTCCGGTCGATTGACCGCGATCAAATTGGTTCGTTCGTAAGTAGGTGGGTACAAATAAACAGTAGATGGGGAGGGCGGGTTTTGCCTTCAAAAACTGGCTGGTATCATAGATTCTTAGCTAAACCCGCCCCTACAAAATAAGTAGCTAGACAAAATTAATTACATAGTTTTCTCCAAATTCTTTCAGAATTTCAACAGATGCAACGAAAGTTGTT
>PVWI01000351.1 GCA_003003725.1 filamentous cyanobacterium Phorm 6
GGAACAAATGGAGTCATATTTTAATTGGTTAAACAGGTAAATAATGAGTACAATTACTCATTGACAATAGTGTTTTTACCTTAACTTGTGAGTAATGTCCAGGTACAAAGTCCCGTTGCCGAACTTCCTTCGGCTATATTTCAAATCAAAAGCCTGAGAACAAGTGTTCTCAGGCTTTTTTAGCTAGATTTTTAATTGCTTGTTGCATCTGGCGCACTAGCTCAAGCAGTTGATTTACTTTCCTCGGCTACTTGCTCGTTGTTGGGCAACTCTAGGCAATAACCTGCCCCGTATACGGTTTTGATGTACCGAGGATGGCGGGGATCGGGTTCCATCTTGGTTCTCAGGTGTCTGATATGTACGCGAATGGTTTCGATGTCGTCGTCGGGGTCGTAACCCCACACTTCTTTGAGAATTTCGCTGGGAGAGACTGTCTGACCGTGGCGCTGGAGTAAGCAGTGTAGCAACTCGAACTCTAGGTGAGTCAGTTTGACGGTGCGAACGTACCAAACAGCTTCAAATCTTTCGGGGACAAGGGTTAGCGGGCCGTAATTCAGGATTTCGGAGTGTTTGGCTGCTTGGGGGATGCGGTCTGTGCGCCGAAGCAAGGCTCGCACTCGCGCCAGCATCTCTTCTAGTTCAAAGGGTTTGGTCAGGTAATCGTCGGCGCCGGAGTTGAAGCCTTCTACTTTATCTTGGGTTTGACTTAAGGCTGTCAACATCAATACGGGTATGTCGGATGTGCGATCGTCTCGCCGCAAGCGCTGACATACAGTGAATCCGTCTACTCTAGGCAGCATGAGGTCTAGGACGATCAAGTCTGGCAATAGTTGTATGGCTAGCGCCTGACCTTTGATGCCGTCTTCTGCGTGGGTTACTTCGTACCCAGCCATTTCTAAGTTGATCGCGACGAGTTCCGCGATCGCCGCGTCATCGTCAATAACAAGTATCCGAGGCATCATTATTTATTTCACCGCTAACCAGATGAGGCAGCGTATAGCCTTCTGGGGGTTCCAGGTAACTTTAACGAACGATTTACTGATTTTAAGCTTCATTAAGGATTCTAAGGCTTATTAAGAACTTTTTGAGCTATGTAAATATTCTTGTATTAATCATAAGTGCTAATAGTGTTGTTGGGAAAGAATTTTATGCGAAAAAGATAAAATTTATTAAAGGTAGGAAAAAAAATCGATTTTTTTTTCAGGTTTAGCTATTGCTTTTTTGAACTCTTGACTGTACAATTTAATAATGGGAGTGTGACTATTTTTAAATATAAATAGTCGCACTCCCATTATTAAATTATATGTTACAAATATCAAAAAGTCAATCCCCAAAGCTGAAAAAAAAAATCGATTTTTTTTATTTTTTACCTAAAAATTTTATGTAAAATTTTTAGATCACCCTTGAAGCAAAGAAGCGAGAAGAATGCGGCGACAATTACGGAGAGTTAATTGGCTGACTCTCTAGCAGGCTGAGTATTTTTGTTGGCAACATTTGACTTGCCACCTAATTTTTGGAAGTAAAGACTGCCGACGGTAACTAAGAATATAACATAGCCGATCGCCTGGATGAGATAGAGTCGATCTCTGTATCCAAATAGTGCTTTGAGGAGGATGCCGGGAAATTCGCGATCGGGCAAAATGGCCTCTGCATTCCAGACCATCGGGCCTAAAATACAGGAGTGGAGTTGTGCAGTGCGATCGAAATAAACACAAATCGCTGCATACTGGGCATCTGTCTGTGACAAAATGGCAGCGGCTTGGTCAAAATGTTTGAGTGCAGAGACTGCTAAACCGGCGACGATTAGCAACAACAAAATCCCCATAAACTTAAAAAACTGGCGGATATCAATTTTGACACCCCATTTAAAAATTAGGGAACCAATGATTGCGGCCCCAAGCAAACCGCCCAAAGCCCCTAAAGCCGGAGTTAAACCTTGTTGAAATTGAGCGCTGACAAATATAACTGTTTCAAAACCTTCGCGAAGTACGGCGATAAAAATTAAGCCGAATACGCCCCAGCCGGCCTTAGTATTTTCTTTCAAAGCAGCGGTGACAGCACCTTGGACTTCTGATTTGAGAAAGCGGGCTTGCTGAGTCATCCAAATTAGCATCCAGCTTAGCATTGCGATCGCCACAATTCCCAACACACCCTCTAATAGCTGTTTAATTACTGGTGCGTAAGGCTGATTAGATGTTGATAGGGCTGCTAGCAATCCATTAAACAATACTCCAACGAAAGCGCTGGCAGCAATTCCGGCTCCTACACCTGCATAAACCCAGGAATTAAGGTGACTTTGCTCGGCTTTTTTGAGGCAAGCTAGGACAATTCCCACGACTAAGGCAGCTTCAACGCCTTCGCGGAGGGTAATTACAAAAATGGGTACGGCTTCACTAAAGTTCATTATTTTATAACTGCTAATTTGTAGTTAGTCCTTAGTCTTTAGTCCTTAGCAATTTTTGTTTTGCCGCGGGCATAATTTAAGATTCTTGAACCGCGAAGACGCTTTAGGCGAAGCCGCGCGTCAGCGCTAGGACTCGAAGGAAGGGGAAAGAAGGAGGAGGTTCTATTAAGGTGGTTGGGGAGTAACTAAGGACTAATAACTAAGGACTGCGGACTATTACCTCGCTTAACTAAAATCGCGCAGCATTTTCTTCAGTTCTACTTGGTGCAATTCTTCTTGACCGATTAAGGTACGGGCGTATTCTTCCAGATAAACGCTGGAGTCTGTCACTACTTCAAGTAAAGACTTATATTTTTTGAGCGCTTTTTTCTCGTGATTTAAACTTTCTTCCAAAAGGTCTTTTACCGAGTGTTTGTAGGTTTCTTCAATCGGAGCAATTTTCTGGCTGGGATGCCCTTCTAAACCTGTCAGAATTTCTCCGGCTTGTTGCGCGTGGAGCAAGGATTCAGTTGCTTGTGCTTTAAAAAACTGCACGATGGGGATGCGGTTGGGGCCTGTCACCATGAGTGAATAGTGGGTGTAGCGTACAACCCCTGCTAGTTCCCATTCCATGATGGTGACTAGCAGTTCTTGGGTTTTTTTCTCGTCAAGTTCTTTCATTTGTCGGTTTTGATGTAGATTGCAATAAAGCGCAATGTTTAGGATATCATATTTTTTGATTGAATGGAATTTATTCTCTTAGTGGTTTTTTTCAATATCTAAAGGGGTAACGCATATCAGCCCAGTTGCCCGTATGGCCAAAAAACTCAAAAGAGTTAATCAAGGCTAAAGTACGCATTTGTGGCAAGATTTTACCGGCACCTCGTAGGAAGGGAAATGCGAGATGTCCCGTATAAACCATCACGATTAATGCTGACATTGCACCCCTGCCGTGAATTGCTCCCATCCACCGCTGCCAAGAGCTCGGATGCAATAGGTTAACTATAAGGTAGAAACAGGAATAAACCAGCGGATAAAAAGCTAAGTCCGTAGACAAAAACTTGAGCGATATCTAACTGTCTGGGAAATTCTGAGGGAACTAAATCGGTAGTTGAGTCTGGCGTTGAGTGTTGCACCACTGGCAAACCTCCTGTAGGTTGTTTGGGAAATTAATTGAGAATAATTGCATTAGTATTTTGATGTTCTTCAGAATACACCCGTGCGGAAAAAGCCGTGAAGCGTAGCTATCCCGTAGGGAATCGCACTTTCACCCGACATCCGCAAAAACACTGCTTCCGACAGATTTACAGCAATAATATCTAGATTTTTAGTTTTGACAAAACTAAAAACTCTTGCTTTTACTAACTTACAGCCAATTTTGCTACTTTTATTTTTAGGTAACTAATGCTATATATTCTCAAAAAATTAGAATAAAACTAAATATTGACCTTTGTTCATAATTTTATAATTTTTTAAGATTTTTGTCATAGCGTGAGATTCCGCAGTTAAAATTTACAAAATTATTGACAAATTTTATCAAAAAGCTGGAAAGTGCGGGCTGTAGGCACAAAATTCGATTAATTTTTAACAATTATTTAATCTCCGATCGCCAAGGAGTGAAGATTCTGGCTTCACAGCCGGAATCCTTGTCACATAAGCGATCGCCCGCCACGAATTGCCCCCACAGGCGATCGCAAATCCCCCCAGAGGGCATTGTAAAGTTTTGTAAAAAATAGTTTGCTAAAGGGTTGGGAGTTCTCTTGTTTGGGATAGATCGATGCACATACCTGATGGTTTTCTTTCACCGCCCGTAGCCATTGTCACCGGCGTAGCAAGTGCAGCAGTAATTGCAGTTGCCCTAAGTCGAACCCGCACCAGTCTGGGATCGCGGCAAGCCCCAATCATGGGCTTAACTACAGCTTTCGTGTTTGCAGCCCAGATGATCAACTTTCCCGTAGCCGGGGGCACCAGCGGGCACTTGTTGGGAGGCGCGCTGGCATCCGTGGTTTTGGGGAGCCCTTGGGCGGCAACTTTGGCGATGAGCACCGTTTTTATCATTCAAAGCGTCTTGTTTGCCGACGGGGGCATCACCGCCTTGGGTGCGAATATTTTTAACATGGGGCTCGTTGGCATTTGGGTGGGCTGGTGGCTGCTGCAGCCTTTGCAGCAACTCTTGGGAGGTTCCCGAAATCGCTTGCCGATAGCTGCGGGTATTGCCGCCGCCCTCAGCATCGTTGCTGCTGCTATTTGTGTGGCGATCGAACTAGCAATTTCTGGTACAGTAGCGCTGAATATCGCATTACCCGCAATGGTAGGCGTACATATTTTAATTGGCATTGGCGAAGGGATAATTACAGGCGGAGTTTTAACTTATCTCGTCAAAGTTCGGCCGGATTTATTACCGGGAGAACAGCCACAATTGCAGAAATGGGTAGCGCCAGTAGTAGGGGTTTTATTAATTTCCGGCTTGCTTTCGCTGTTCGCTTCAAGTTGGCCCGATGGGTTAGAGGCTGTAGCCGAAAAATACGGTTTTAAAGATAAAGAAGCTGTGGCGATCGAAAATCCTACTCCTTTAGCAGGTTACACAGTTAAAGGATTAGAAGAACAGCCGATAGGTACTAGCATTGCTGGAGTTGTGGGAGCGGCCACCTGCTTCGGTGCAGCCTTTGGTATTGCTCAATTAGTCAAACCGAAAGATGCTTAAACTCTCGATACCTTTTCGATTGCGGTTATCTCTGATAATTGTAGTCGGCATTGGTTTTATGAAGACTGGCGCTTGGCTGTGGCTGGGGATTTATGGGGCGATCGCACTTTTTTGGTCGTTTTGGCTGAGAGCACCCCTGCGAACCCTAGTACAACTGTTAGGAGCAGAATTAATTTTTATGTCATTGTTAGTATTGCCGCAAGGTTGGGAACGCGCTAGTTTTCTATTGCTGCGTTCCCTAATTTGCCTGCTAATTATGAACAGTTTTCTGCTAACTTTGCCGCCCCACAGTTTCGGAATCGCCCTCAAAGGATTACCCCTACCAGCAGGTTTGCAAGAGATAGTTCTTTTAGCGGGACAATACTTAGAAATCTTGCTAGCCGAAGTCAACCGCATGAAAAGATCCGCGCAACTCCGAGGCTTATCCGGTACGGGAGGATGGTTGCGCTACGCCAGTGCTTCCATGATCGGAGCACTTTATTTGCGAAGTCTCGATCGCGCAGAAAGAGTACACGCAGCCATGATGATTCGCGGCTATCAAGGAAGTTTGCCCACCGAATCACAATCAACACCAAAACAGCGACTGTGGCTGACACTCGCGATTTTAACCGCAGCGGGATTAACAATAGCTTCTTATGGAAATTGGTAGTTAGTCATTGGTCATTAGTCATTAGTCATTAGTCATTAGTCATTAGTCATTAGTCATTAGTCATTAGTCATTAGTCATTAGTCATTA
>PVWI01000352.1 GCA_003003725.1 filamentous cyanobacterium Phorm 6
TAGCTATTAGCCGTAGGTTTGAACCTACGGCGGGCTAGTAGGTAAACGAAAAATGAAAAATGTGGGTAATGACAAGGATTTAAGCCCCAGCCTAAAAACAATCCACCTAAAGGTAGGGGCTTAAATCCCCTGTGCTTTCGGTTAATAATCTACGAACAATAATCTACGAATATTTTTTGAGAATTGTAAATTAAACTTTTGCCTTCGGATCACTTTTATTGCCTATCATAGGTTATAGCTGTTTAAAAAAAACTGCAACTGTAGGCCCGTACTTCAAACTCTTATTTCATAAGTCATATTGTATTAGCGGGTACTTCCGCACCAGACGCCCGCTTTTAGGCCGTTGCGCCTCTAAATTCCACATCAAGCTTCTCGACGGTTAGTTCTCGATCGCTGAAGATACTGATGTGACGGCATTTTCATATTTTTCCTTATGCCATAAGACAAAAAACCTCAACCAATTTGCGATCGTCCCCGTGCTGTTGATACAAGGAACCTTCTATACTAACCTTTATCTGTGTTCATAGCCAGAAGTTATCATGGTACAATAATTCTGGGTAGCAAAAAAGGTGGTTGGGAACTGTGTCGGTTCCGCTCGCCAAGAGTACCAACCTTTAACCAGAAAGTTGTGGTGGATTTTCCCGATCGCACTGATATTTAACAGGTTTCAGGCAGTTCCAGTTGCATCAGCTCGCTGTCTATTATGCTTGTGTTTGCTTTTACTGTGGCGATCGACTGCTGCTAATGCTGACTGACAAGAAATCTTGCAAGCACTGTTAAGCTTTGTAAGCCAAGTCCTGTCAAAGGTAATTCGATCGGCCCATTACCTTGCCACGTTGCCAAATTTTGTTAACAAAAAATTTAGCAAAGCGGTGTGTATCTAAAAAATTATGGTATGGTGTTTGGTTTCTAGCTCGAAATCAGAGATTAAGACGATTAATTCCAGTAAGCTATCTTTGTAGGGCAAAACTTTAGAGGTAAAATTGCCAATATTAGATACTTGTTTCTCAAGTGTTGAATCTCAAATCCAATGACTCGGCTGCAAGCTATTTCTAACTGACCAGCGCAGCTCCAGCGCATAAATTAAAATGATGGCCTCATGGAAGACCGCTTTAACACCCGAGATCCGAATTCCAATATAAATCAATTGATAGTTTCTACTCCTTTTTTTGCAGGCTTACCAGATCCTGTAATCGAGAGAGCAACTGTCCATATTGTTACCCGCAGTCATCCATCAAATCAAGTGATTTTACTGGAAAATGACTGGGGAACATCAGTGTATTTTATATTGGATGGTTGGGTGAAAATTCGCACCTACAACCTAGACGGAAAAGAAGTAACACTGAATATTTTAGGGAAAGGAGAACTGTTCGGGGAAATGGCTGCGATCGAAGAAGCACCGCGATCGACAGATGTCATCACCCTAGCCCCAACACTGATTGGCAATATGCCATCTCAAGATTTTGTGCAGCTCATTCATACCGAGCCGCTAGCAGGCATTCGGCTAGCTCAACTGATGGCCCGCCGCCTGCGACAAGTCAACCGCCGCCTGCGTTTGCGAGAGTCCGACAGTACCTCGCGAGTAGCAGACATTCTCTTATTTTTGGCCGAGGGGCAAGGCAAAATTATGGAAGCAGGAGGTACAGAAATACCCAACCTGCCACACAGAGAATTAAGCAGCCTCAGTGGGCTGGCTCGCGAAACAGTAACGCGAGTCCTGAGCAAGCTGGAAAAAAAAGGAACTATTCAGCGCGAACGTGACGTTTTGTGCATTCCTGACCTGCACGCCTTGGAGCGTCTGTTAGTCTAGAAGTATCAGAGATTGCCAATTTGAATCAGTAGTTTACAAGCACTCTCTGTTAACTGATATTCATGATTTCCTACCAGAGGTAAAGCTGTGAGTTTTAAGAAAATTTTCGCCGCCTTAGATGATTCTGAACTCGGCCACCGCGTCTTCAGTCAAGCTCTAGAATTAGCTGTGGGCGATCGAGCCCAGGTGATGTTATTTAGCTGCGTTACTATCAACTCGTTGGGCGAGACGGCAGTGCCGATTCCGGTAGATTTGGGCATGAATGTCCAATTAATGGATCAAGCTTATCAAGCTCAACGTTTGCGGCTGGAAAGGGAGCAAAAACAGGCTTCGGATTTGCTGCAAAATTACAGCGATGCCGCCGCAAAACAAGGATTGCAGGTGGAATTTGACTGCAAAATGGACGGCGATCCAGGCCATTGTATCTGTGAATCAGCCCAAAATTGGGGCGCAGATTTAATTGTAGTGGGGAGGCGCGGGCGCACGGGGTTTACAGAAGCTTTCCTCGGGAGTGTCAGCAATTATGTCGTTCACCACGCATCTTGTTCGGTTTTTGTAATTCAGGAAGTCAAAGCCGAAAAATGATGCTGATGACAATTTTGGCTGAAAAAATCCATCTAAAATAAGACTTGCTTTCGTAGCTAAACCCGGTTTCTATGAGCAGTTAGATGCGGCCGCGAGGCATCCAAACAGTGAAACCGGGAATCAGCCCCATAGCGCGAAAGTCCCGTAAAATCTAAAATCTAAAATCTAAAATCGGAAAACCAGGAATCAGCCCCATAGCGCGAAAGTTCCGTAAAATCTAAAATCTAAAATCTAAAATCTAAAATCGGATGAGTGATTTTTTGTCAGCAGATGCCGCGTCTAATTCGGGCAGTTCACCAAGTAAGAATAATGAGCCCGAAACTGCTGCTATTTCAGATTTGGCGGGCGATCGCACCAATCCCGGGCAGGAGAAGGAAAAGGAGAATCCCGCTTCTGGAGAAGCACCTTTAAGGCTCGTAGAAACGGCATTCTTGGCAAGTACCGCTAGCTTGATTTGGCTGGTAAATTATTACTTTCCGCTGGGGCCTTTGCTGCGGGTTTTTTTCCCAGTGCCGATCGCCCTGGTTTACCTGCGCTGGGGCAACCGAGCCGCTTGGATGGCAACTTTGGTTTCAGGTTTGCTGCTGTCGGTACTCATGGGCCCGACGCGGAGTATTTTGTACGTGATGCCTTTTGGAATTATGGGAGTTGCGCTGGGAGGACTTTGGAAGCGTAAAGCGAGTTGGTCTGTCTCTATTACTTTAGGCGCGCTGATTGGTACTGTCGGCTTCTTTTTTCGGTTTTGGCTGCTGTCAGCTTTGGTGGGTCAAAACCTCTGGGTTTATGTAACCGCCCAGGTAACGGAGATGGTGGAATGGGTATTTGTGAAGCTGGGCTGGCTGAGTGTGCCGAGTTTGGATACAATTGGGGCGATCGCCGCTGGGATGATTTTGGTTAACAATATTGTCTATTTATTTGTAGTGCATTTAGTAGCTTTACTGCTGTTAGGTCGTTTGGGAAATCCGATTCCGCTCCCGCCGCGCTGGGTTCAAGCTTTGATTGATTATGATGAGTAATACGAAGGAAGAAGGAAGAAGGAAGAAGGAAGAAGGAAGAAGGAAGAAAGATTTTGTAACTGATTTAACTGACGCCTGTTGAGGGAAGGCAAAAAATAAAACTATCCGCTTTACCTCTTTCTGGTTTTTCCGGCAATTACCAATTCCCCATGACCAATGACTAATAACTAATGACTAATGACTAATGACTAATTTATGATTGGTATTTATACAGAAATTGAACAGGGCCAGCGGTGGCTCGATCGCTATCGGGGACAGAAACCGATATTTGCCTGCGTGTTAGGATTTACCGAAACAGGCTTAATTCCAGGCATTTCAGCAGCAGGAGCAACCCCGCACGATCGACAATTTACTTGTTTGGCAGATGCAGAATTCTTGTATAACGGCCCCCAACCGTCGCCCCAATATCCTTTGCCGCCCCTAGAAGCCGGAGCCTCACCGGTACTAATATCTCGTGCTGTAGTCGAAGCTTTGAAAATTCCACTTTACTTGTTTAATGCTGGTTTGCCCCTCCCGCCTCCGGTACCTGCAATAGATTTAGGTGGCACTGCGGCAAAGTGTCTGATTTCTGGGAATGCTTTAGAACTCGAAACAGTCAAACATTTGCTGGAACAAGGGTTAATTTGGGGAGCTAAATTAGCCGATCGAGCTAATAACAGCTATTTAATTTTAGGGGAGTGCGTAGTTGGCGGAACGACTACTGCTTTGGGCGTGTTAATGGGTTTGGGTATTGCAGCGGCGGGCAAGGTTAATAGTTCTCACCCTCGCTGCAATCATACTCAAAAATTGGCTGCGGTGACAGCCGGACTGCATAATGCTGAGTGGAAAATTGGCGGACAAAACAGCACTCCCCTGGAATTAGTGGCGGCGGTGGGCGATCCGATGCAAATAGCGGTGGCGGCAATGGCGATCGCCGCGAGTCGGACTTGCGGGGTGCTCCTGGCTGGAGGGACGCAAATGCTTGCCGTTTACGCTTTGATGCAAGCCATAACTCGGGAATATGCTCTGCTGTGGCGTCCAGAACAAGTGGCTGTGGGGACTACGCGCTGGGTAGCAGAAGACCCGACGGGAGACACTGTAGGACTCGCTCAAGAGATCGGCGGTGTGCCTTTGTTGGCCGCGCAGCTCAGTTTTGCTGGCTCTGGCTACCCACAACTCCAAGCTTACGATCGGGGATATGTGAAAGAAGGTGTGGGTGCGGGAGCGTGTGCGATCGCCAGCGGGCTGAGTGCAAATTGGACTCCGACTCAACTTCTTCAAGCTGTTGAAGCTTTAGCTGCGCGGTGTGAAATTAAACATTAAGTGCATAGTTATAAATAAACGACAGTTAACTGTTAATTGTTAACTGTTGACTGATGACAGGAAAGCTAATAACAACTAACAACTAACAGTTGAAAATTAACCCAAATTGTATTTTTGCTGGGATTAATGCCCGATCGCCAGCAGGAACATTTAATTAGACCTACCTACGTGTTGCGAGTGGATTCTTTTGGAAAGCAACTGCTCTTCCAAGGCAGCAATTCGATGGTAAGCTGCTGTTAGCTGAGCTGTCAGGCGCTGGATTTGAATATCTGTAGTCAGCTCTTTTTCTAGGCTTTGAGAATTCTTGTCGAAGTAGCTGTCATCTAACAGTATGTCCTTGTGTTCGAGGAGCGCATTGAGACGGCTGTAGCTTTGATATGAGGATGTGTTGTCATTTTCTACTGTTCCAGAACCGTCGTTTCTCTGTTGGTTCAGCTTCGTCTCGTTGGCAGAGTCCAATAAATTTTCATTGAGGTTTTCTATGAGTTTGTAGAGGGCATCGACTTGTTGGGTCAATACTGTAACTTGCTGTCGGAGCATTTCCATGCAATTATCCCTTGGATAGTAACTTATATCTTTTTATATTTTAGGGAAATCTGTACACAACTCTAATTTATCACTAGATTATTTAATTTTTGACCGAAAAGCCAGCCCGCCCGGCCCCTGGCTTCAGACACGGGGAAAAGTCGGCAGCGGTTTCAACCGCCTTTTTTTCCTCGCTCAAGTGAGTCACATTCGTAACGTATCTACTTATTCTAACGGTTGTTCTGATGCTAAAATAGTTTTATGAAACAAAGATACAAATATCGCATATATCCAACTCCTCCGCAAGTCCATAATCTTGCTAAATTGTTTGGCTGTTGTCGCGTTGTATGGAATGATTCACTGGCATTGTGTAATTCATCCAAGAAGCTACCGAGTAACGGAGATTTGCAAAAGACTTTCATTACCCAAGCCAAGAAGTCGGAAGAACGGGAATGGCTAGCGGAAGTTTCAAACATTCCCCTTCAGCAATCAATTGCTGATTTAGGAGTAAGCTGTTCCACATTTAAACTGCATTATTTGTGGTCTATACCCCATACTGTAAGGGGTTCAGGCAAGAAATTTAAA
>PVWI01000353.1 GCA_003003725.1 filamentous cyanobacterium Phorm 6
GTTAGAATTAGCTCGAAAATACCATTGCATTTCGGCCGCAATTGTGCTAAATTTACCCGAAAAATTGTGTGCCGATCGCAATCAACAACGTCCAAACCGCAACTTCGGCAGTCACGTAGTTCGCCGCCACGTCCAGAATTTAAAGCGATCGCTCAAATCTCTCGATCGCGAAGGATTTCGCTACGTTTACATCCTCCGTTCCCAAGAGGAAATCGACGCGGTAGAAGTCGCAAGACAACCGCTGTGGAACAACCGCAAAAGCGAGTCCGGCCCGTTTGATATTATTGGCGATATTCACGGCTGCTGCGGCGAATTAGAACAATTGCTGCAACAGTTGGGCTATCAAATTGTGGAAAAAACCAGCGATTCTGCTTTTTGGGATTTTCCCACCTACGCGCACCCAGAAGGGCGTAAAGCCGTGTTTTTGGGCGATTTGGTCGATCGAGGCCCCCGCATTCTCGACACCCTCAAACTCGTCCGAAACATGGTACTCGCAGAAACAGCTTTGTGCGTACCAGGAAATCACGACATCAAATTGCTGCGAAAACTCAGCGGCAAAAATGTCAAAATCAACCACGGACTCGAACAAACCTTAGCAGAAATAGCAGCTTTACCCGATGAAATGCGCGAATCTGCGATCGCCGAAATTCGCCAATTTCTAGATAGTTTAATCGGGCATTACGTCCTCGACGACGGCAAATTAGTCGTCGCCCACGCGGGGATGAAAGCTGAATTTCAGGGACGTGCATCGGGCCGCGTTCGAGACTTTGCACTGTACGGAGAAACCACAGGCGAAATCGATGAATTCGGCTTACCAGTCCGCTACAATTGGGCCGCCGAATATCGAGGTCAAGCAGCAGTTGTTTACGGACATACGCCCGTTCCAGAAACAGAATGGTTGAACAATACTGTTGATATTGACACGGGCTGCGTTTTCGGCGGCAAACTAACAGCTTTGCGCTATCCTGAAAGAGAATTTGTCAGCGTTTCTGCTGCGAGAATTTACTGCGAACCTGCCAAACCGATCGCCTTTCCATCCATTGCAACTCCAGATAACAGTCTTCCCGCAATAAATCTCACCGCCCAACAGCAGTTTGATGACGTGCTGGACATTTCCGACGTACTCGGAAAACGCATCATTTCCACTCGCCTGCAAAGTAACATTGTAATTCGCGAAGAAAATGCGATCGCCGCCCTGGAAGTAATGAGCAGATTTGCCGCCAATCCCAAATGGCTGATTTATTTGCCGCCCACAATGTCTCCCGCTGCTACTTCCAAAGAACCCGGACTTTTAGAACATCCAGCCGAAGCATTTAACTACTACAAACAGCAGGGCGTATCGACAGTTGTGTGCGAAGAAAAGCACATGGGTTCCCGTGCAGTTGTAATTGTTTGCCGCGACGCATCGGCGGCTAAACGGCGCTTTGGGATTCTCAACAACAGCATTGGCATTTGCTACACCCGTACAGGTCGCCACTTCTTCGATAATTCTACCTTAGAAACTGAGTTTTTAGCGCGGGTAAATCGCGATCTTTCTGCCAGCAATTTTTGGGATAAATTTCAAACCGATTGGGTATGTTTGGACTGCGAATTAATGCCTTGGTCGGCCAAAGCTCAAGGTTTATTGCAAGAACAATATGCCGCCGTGGGAACCGCATCCCGTCACGGCTTTGCGGATGCGATTAAGAACTTAGAACAGGCAAAACAGCGGGGAGTTGAAGTTGATTCTTTGCTGGCTAGCTACCGGGAACGGGCCGAATTAGCCGATCGCTACATTCATGCCTACCAGCGCTACTGCTGGCCCGTGCAATCCATATCCGACCTCAAGTTAGCCCCTTTCCACATCTTGGCAACCGAGGGAAATGTTCACACTGACAAAAATCACTGCTGGCACATGGAACAGATAGCACAAATCTGCGAATTTGACCGGGAGTTTTTGTTAGCTACTGCCTACAAAGTAGTAGAAATTGCTGATTCTGACAGCCAATCCGCAGGGATTCAATGGTGGGAAAAAATGACTGATGCCGGGGGCGAAGGGATGGTTGTCAAGCCAATGGAATTTCTCGTAAAAAATAGCAATAAACTGGTACAACCTGCGATCAAATGTCGGGGAAAAGAGTATTTGCGAATTATTTATGGTCTGGAATATTCTTTGCCGGAGCATTTGGAAAAATTGCGATCGCGCGGGCTTTCCGGGAAGCGTTCTTTAGCTTTGCGAGAGTTTGCTCTCGGTGTAGAATCATTGGAGCGATTTGTGGCGGGCGCTCCGTTGAGACAAGTTCACGAGTGCGTTTTCGGAGTTTTAGCGATGGAAAGCGAACCAGTCGATCCGAGGTTGTAATTTGGTTCGTAGTGAGGACTTCAGTCCGCATCTCCGCTCGGAGGACTGAAGTCCTCACTACGAACTTAAATTAAGCATAAAAAAATGGCGTTTGTACTTGACAAACGCCATTTTATAGAGTTACAAACGTGGCGTTTTATCTTGTTTAAAAGCCGCCAGCCATCCGCGAAGTTCGTCGGCCGCAATCTCGCGCCCGCCCAAACCAAAGGCTAGAGCAATCCCAACTGCGATCGCCCCCAGCAACAACCCGAAAGCTAAATTCACAATATCGCTACCAATGCCCATTTGTTGCAGCGCTAATGCCGCCACAAAAGCAATAATCGCGATGCGAGCCGTTTGGCCCAACAACCGCGCTTGGCGAGTTCCGGAACTAGCAATCAAACTAAACGCCAGATTCGCTAAATACAAGCCGATCGCAAATACCACCAAACCGGCCAGCACTCTACCTGCAACCAGCACAATACCGCTGACAATCACCGTCAGCGCTGGAATCCGCAGCACGTCAGTAGCGGCAACTACAGCAAACAGGAGGATGCCCACCTGCACCACAATGCCGACAAATTGCGAAGGCGTGCGAGCTGGCAGATCGGGTTCTTGAAGTACCGTTGCGTCAGGATCGATCGAACCGGGCGCACGTATCATCAGTGGCTGTTTCGGCTGCACTCCCAACCAAGAAAAGACATTGTTAAAGCCAATTCCAGTCAGGATATTAGTCACCAAATCGCCAATCCAGCGCCCCAAAATATAAGCAAGCGCCAGAATTATGGCTGCTGTGAAAATGTTGGGAAGCGCGCCCAGAATCGTGTTGAGCATCGCGATCGCCGGCAGCGAAATCGCCTGGATGTCCAAAGCGTTCAAAGCTGCGATCGCCGTGGGAATCAAAATCAACACGTAGACGATCGTACCGATAATCCACGACAGCGATTGTCCGCCCGAACTCCGGGAAATACCAAACCGAGCGCCCAAACTGTCCGCCCCAGCAGCAGCCAGCAGATTCGTAACAATCCGCTGCACCACTTGAGCCAGCAGCCAGCCGATAAACCCAATCACCAAAGCTTCCAGGATTTTTGGAATTGCCGCCAAAATTTGGTTGAGCAAATTATTAACTGGTAGCAAAGCCTGCTGCAATTCCAGCGATTCGAGAACCGACGGCAAAAACAGCAGAAAAATGAACCAGTACAGCGCATTCGCCAGAGTATCGCTCAGCAGCAAAGGATTCTCGTTTGGTGCATTCCCCACCTGCTGATTCAAGCGCTCGTCTACGCCAAAAGTCCGCATCGCCCGCGATACGGCCAATTTGGCAACGGTGGCCAACACCCAAGCAATCCCCAAGAAAATTAGGGCTTTGGCTAACTTCGGCAAAGCACCAGCAATTTGATTGAGAAATGTATTCAGTGGTTGCGAGACAGCCGTTAGATTCAGCCGATTGAAAAACGCAATTAGGAAAAAGATAAAAATGATCCAGAATACCGCTGCGGAAATCCATTTTTCCACTTGCGGGGCTCCGTCCCCTTCTGCGCGCCCGGTAATCCAAGTAGCCAGTCGGTTGTCGATCGTCGTTTTCTTGAGCAATCCCCCAACTAGGGATGAGACGAGGGCTGATACGATCAAGCCAATTAGCAGGATGCCGATCGCCCAGAGGAGATTTTCCAGGTTTGAACTCACCACAAAATCGTTAAATCCGCGTTCGGCATCTGTCAGGGGATTCGGGGTGGGTTGGACTTGCGCCAAAAGGCGTAGCGTAGCGGGGCGTAAGCCATCGGACATAACCGCTATTGGACTAGATATCTGTTGAGTTATTTCTTGCCAAGTTTCATTCATTTTTTTCTCAGGTTGACGTCAGATTTGACAAAGAAGATAAGAAACTGTAAGAATACGCTTCTAGCTTGCAGGTTCTCATGTCAATTCGTCAAGTTTTCGAGCAATCTATTGAAATTCGCGCTGCTGCTACCCTGGTGGAGCGCTGTATAGTCGATCGCACTTTAATGCACAAATGGCTCAATCCGTTGCTGCGCTGCGATCCCGAGGGTGAATGGGATACTTCTGTAGGAAGTCGCAGCTTATTTATCATAAAAATTCCCGTTTTGCAACCCACTTTAGATAGTGTTGTGTTGGAGAGACAACCCGGTTTAATTGTTTGGGGGTTTGACGGATTTTTCAAAGGATGCGATCGTTGGGAATGCCAGCCTCAAATCCAAGGAACTCTCTTAATTAACCGCTTTGAATTTCAAATTCCCAATCCTTTAATTAGATTTGGTTTCAATCGCTTTGCTGCTCCTTGGACGCAGAAAGATATGAAAGACCAACTCCGCCGGCTCAAACGGGTAGCCGAGCAATTATCTCAAGGCATGGCTAATAGCTAATCGGTAATGGGTAATGGATAATTGGTAATTCAGTCCTGGACGCAAAACATCTATATGTAGGGTGCGCAATGCGCACCTTACCGCTATTGGTAATGGGTAATTGGTAATAGATGAAATTAAGAGCTAATAGGAAAAGCAAGCACCAATGCCCAATGCCCAATTACTTCATATTCGATGAATTGGGCTGACAAATCATTTGTCTTGCTTGACCTGCCGTATTTTGCAACGCTGGGGAATTCTGATATAAAGCCTGCATATCTTGCAAATCTTTGATGACTCGCTGATAGATTACCATCGCTTGATCTCCATTCACTTCTAAAGCGGCAGGCCCGTAATTTTGAATCACTTCGATCAGCGATATTTTGCCATCTTTAGAAGCTGCGAGTAAGGCATCGCGCAGTGCCGGCGCGCTTTGCAGCCGAGTTGTAGGCGTATAAGCAACCTCGCCCAATTCTTTGAAAACAATTTCCCCAAAATAAGTATTTGCCAACCGCATTACTAATTGCGAATCTAAAGCCACTTCTCGCGTTAATATTTCGCGCACCGCTTCGGGTTTTTGTTTGGCCAGATTCAAAACGCTTTGCAATTGAGATGATGCTTTGCCGGTTTGTGCAAAACTTTGCAAGTCGCCGATCGGTAAAGTTACGTCAACAGCACCGTATTTTACTGTAACATTGTCTAATGCAAAGGCTTTGGCGCTGCTCAGCAATACTGCACTTGTCGAGAGCAAAAGTGCCAAACCTAATGATAAAGACTTTGACATTCTTTTGGTTAAATTGGCTGACTTTGGTTGCATTTCGTTTAGATGACCTTGTTGAAAATTCATGGGTTGGTTCCTCTTTACGTCAAAATACTGTTTCGCTCGATCGTCTCTGCGGGTATCAGTTAGGAAAGTGGACTCAGGAGCTCCGTAAATGACCTATGATTCTACAGTTATGTCAAGCAAATTTAACCTATCTTTTGATAGGTGTCAATTGATGATTTATATGTTAATCTCACGTCGGCGATAGTTTGATAAAGCTTTGCAAAACTTATATATCTCGATCGAGCCTTTCGAGCAATTGGCGGATTCTAGCAGCATCCTCAGCA
>PVWI01000077.1 GCA_003003725.1 filamentous cyanobacterium Phorm 6
GGGATGGGGCGGGTTTATATATATTTGGGTTGAGAGTTTTATTTTGCTGGTGAACCCGCCCCTACGGACTAATGACTTTTTTCTAGACTTCGCTCTATTTTGCGGCTGGCTAATGACATTGAGTAGCAAAATACCCAATAGATGATGCCGACGAATATGTACACTTCGGCGTATCTGCCGATGTAGGATGGATTTGCTAAAACTGCGCGGGATATGCCTATTAATTCTAACATTCCGAACAAAGAAAGCAGGGAGGTATCCATGAATAATCCGATGAATTGTCCGCCGATCGCCGGAATGACTGTTCGCAATGCTTGAGGTAGTACAATCAGAATTGTGAGTAGCGGTGTATTTAGCCCGATCGACCTTGCTGCTTCTATTTGTCCCCGGGGCACAGCCTGCAAGCCGCCGCGCACGTTTTCCGCCAAGTATGCCGCACTAAATAATGTTAATCCGGCAATGGCTCTAATCACTCTATCTAATTTGGGATACTCTGGCGGCAAGAATAATTGCAGCATCACTTGACCTAAAAACAAAATGCCAATTAACGGCAAACCGCGAACAATTTCAATGTATAATGTTGAAAACAGTTTGACGACTGGTAAAGAACTTTGTCTGCCGAGGGCTAGCAATACTCCCAGGGGAAACGAAAGCACAATACTAATAATTGCTAAAAACAGCGTCAACACTAAACCGCCCCAATCATTTGTTGACACTTCTGTCAAGCCCAAACCGCCTTTAATCAACCACAGAATTACTGGGAAGGAAAGAGCCCAGATTGCAGGCATCCAACCCATGATTTTAGGGTTGATTTGTCTGGCGGCGACATAGCTGGCGGTGGCTGCGATGATAATTGCTAAGAGGTAGAGGCGAGAATTTAGGTCGATCGGCGAAATCAGCGCACCGACAACAGCAGCACCGAGTAAAATCAATGTAGGCGCATTCCAAAGTCGTTCTTCCCGCTGAATATTTCCCCAAGTCAAGCCTCCCAACAAAGCAATTATTCCCGCCACTATCCAAAGCCGCCAGTAGGATTCGCTGGGAAATCTGCCCGTGAAAAATAGCGGCAAGTTAGCTTCTAATACGCGCCATTGAGCTTTTGTTGTTGCCCAAACGAGAATTCCTTTAATAGTTTGGAAGGCGATAATTAGGCAAACTACTGTCAGAATGCTGTTGTACCAGGTACTAAATAAATTTTTGCGCGCCCAATTCCAAGGTGTGGGCGATTCGGTGGCTGGAGGAGGCAGTACGGGGTAAGTTTCCATATTTTAGATTTTAGATTTTAGATTTTAGATTTCCGGCTGAATTGCAATTGCTAATATTCCTAATATTTTATTGACATCTATTAGGTAATATTCTGTCAAGTCAATTTCAATGACTTGCTCTTTTAGTTTCAAAAATCTCCAGTTAGTCCCGCTAGTCACACATCCATAAATTGTCGCAATCTGGTTCCCTTCACGTTCATTAAATATTCTAGCTGCCAACATTTCGGCTACACATGGCCCCAAGCTGGCATTAATGTCTTCGTTTTTTGCTTCTACGATTGCAACTACTGGTGCGGTAAGCATTAATAAGTGTGAAGAACGACTAATCAAAAAATCGCAATTTCCATTTAATCCTTTTTCGGCATCAACTGTAAAATCTATTCCACAAATAAAGACCAATTTGATGGTTCAACAGTTTTTTAAGTTCGATTAAAATCGGTGCGGTAATCATGGATGATCGAGACTTGTCAGTATTGCTGCTTAAAGCAATGGGTAAGTTCTCTTTGAGATTTTCTACAAGTAAGGGACTTGGTTCTAATTCTGGCACATTAGAGAACAGATTGATTCGATCGCTAATCGTCAAATAGAATTTTTTTGTTACTGTTTTTAAGTCAAAATCTCTGTAAGTCATTTCAACTTGAGTTCCAGATTATAATAAACTTAACTTTTGACTTCGCTGTCAACTGTCCACTGTCAACTGTCCACTGTCAACTGTTCTTTACCTTTCCTTGAGTTGTACCGTGCTATTGTACCAATTCATGAACAGAGAAATTATCAAACTAATTGTCAGATATGTCCCCATGATAATTATCATTGTTTCGATCGCCCTTCCGGTCTGATTCAGCGTCGGAGAGCCCACAACAAAGTAAACGTCCGGATAAGCAACCGCAACCGCTAAACTCGAATTCTTAGCTAAATTTAGGTACTGACTGGTTAAAGGTGGCAAAATCACCCGCAAAGCTTGCGGCAAAATTACCATCCGCATCATTGTTCCAGACTTCAGTCCCAAAGACTTTCCGGCTTCCCACTGGCCTCTCGATACTGATTGAATTCCTGCCCGCACAATTTCGGCAATGTAACTGCCAGTATACAAGCTGAGTCCTGTGACTAGGGCTGCAAATTCTGGAGTTAATTTTAATCCTCCTTCGAGTTGCAATGCTGGTGTCAGGCGCGGGAAATCTAGGCGGAAGGGCAGATTTTTGGTGATAATCAAAGCTAAGATTGCACTTAGGACGATCGCACCTAAAGCCCAAAACAACTGTCTTCCTGGCTTAGCTTCTTCCAGCATCACCCGCGCCCGCCACATCCACAGCCCAGCCGCCGCCAAAACTCCCACAGTTAGCAAAATCAACCAAATTTCAAAACCTGGCAAAGGTGCAGGCCAAGGTACAGCAATGCCGCGATTTGTCAAGTAAATCGGCCCACTCATCTGCGGGTTGTCTTCCAGTTTTGGTAGGGAAATGAAAACTGCAAAATACCAGAAAAATAATTGCAGCAATAATGGCGTATTCCTCAAAATCTCCACATACAAACCAGCCAAAGTTCGCAGCAGCCAATTGTCGGAAAGCCGTGCAATTCCTACAGTCAAACCCGCAACTGTTGCAAAAATCAGCCCCAAACCCATCACCCGCAGCGAGTTGATTAAACCGACAAAATAAGCTTGTCTGTAACTGTTTTCGGGACTGTAGGGAATCACGCTTTCGCCAATGTCAAAGGATGCTTGGGAATTGAGAAAGTCAAATCCAAAAGCAATCCCCAGTTGCGCGTAATTGGCACTAAGATTGTCCCAGAGAATCGCGATGACAGTTATTACTAAAATTACGAAAATCGCCTGTCCGGCTATTTTCCAGAAGCGAGCGTCCCGCAGTAGTGTGGATATATCTTGAAATTTGGATGATTTCTGAGTTTTGCTGTCTTGAGGTTCTGTATTCATAAGTGTTTAACTAGCAGGAGAAGTATGCTTAAGAGAAAGCCGCGCACTGCATACTATTGGTGCAAACTTAAAACTACACTACTTGAAAAATCTCGCTTTTACCTGAGTCTAGATCCCCCTAAATCCCCCGAAAGCAAGGGGGACTTTGAGACTCCCCATTAAGAAGGGGGATTTTGCGACTCTTTCTCCCCCCTTTTTAAGGGGGGCTGGGGGGGGATCGAGTTTAATGATTGGTGACTACTGACTAATGACTACTGACTAACAAAAATTAGCGGAACGGCGGCGAGTAAAGCAAACCGCCATCTTTCCAGAGTTTGTTTTGACCCCGGTCTAACTTAAGTGTACTTTTCGGGCCGAGGTTGCGATCGTACATTTCCCCGTAATTCCCCACTTTCTTCACAACGCGGACAGCGAAGTCGTTCGGGAGTCCGAAACCTTTACCTAAATCTCCTTCTTTTCCTAGCAAACGTTTGACGTTCGGGTCTGTAGTGCTTGCCACAATTTGGTCTACATTGGTCGAATTAATTCCCAAATCTTCGGCTTCAATAGCTGCAAAAATTATCCATCTCACCGCATCCGACCATTTAGGATCGCCGCTTTTCACGGCTGGGGCTAACGGTTCTTTTGACATCACGATCGGCAAAACAACATTATTCTCGGCATTTGGTAGAGTTGTGCGCTTAGAAACAAGTTGCGATCGATCGGCAGTAACACCTTGACAGCGACCTTCCTGATACGTCGCAAAGGTAGCATTCACATCTTCAAACACCACAGGAGTGTATTTAACTCCTAATTTTCGCATTTGGTCGGACAAATTTTGTTCGGTGCTCGTACCTGTCTGCACGCAGATCGATTTGCCCGCAAAATCTTTTAAAGTTTTGATGCCGCTGTCTTTTTTGACCATGATGCTTTGAGAGTCATAAAAGATAATTGGGGCAAATTCCAGTCCCGTAGTGCTGTCGCGACTCGCCGTGTAGGTGGTATTTCGGCTAAGAATGTCGATTTCTCCCGACTGCAAAACTGTAAATCTATCTTTGGCGTTGAGCTTTCGGTATTCGACTTTTTCGGGATCGTCAAATATTGCGGCCGCCACAGCCCTGCACACATCTACATCCAGTCCCGAATATTTGCCTTTTTCGTCTACAAAGCTAAAACCAGGCAATTCGCCGCTAACGCCACAAATCAGTTTACCGCGGCTGACAATTGTATCTATCCGGCTCGAAGTTTGTTGGGCTTTGTCGCCCGCCGTTGTTGCGGATGTTTGTCCGACTTGTGCCGATCGATCTCGACAAGATGCCAACGGTGCCACAAACAACACACTTGTCAGCAGTAGAAATCCCCATTTACGCATAATTTTTAGTAGAACGCTTTCTCGACGATCCTACCTTGTAGCTGTCGAGAACTGTTGCTATCTATCAGCGATCTACAACAGCCGACGGCTCAAGATTAGCCATTCTGAACCTAGTTATGCACCCTGAGAAGTTTACTCGCTACCCACGTGTGATTTTTTTTTGCCCGCTGCGGGCGATCGTCCTTTATTGCAATAATATCTATGGAATTTTAATTGAATTGGCTTAGAACCGCTCGGGTGCTAAGCGCTGCTCAGCTAAATCGCGGATTAAAGACAGCCGAGACTCGATGTACTCGTTCAACATATCTGTTTCATTGCCATTGAGCGCAGAGTTGCTCTTTAACTGCTTCAGCAGCCACTGTACCAGAGTAGCATCGTCCAAAGTAACTAAAAGTGTGGCTTGGGTGGTCTCAATTAGTGACCAGAGTTGGCGTAACATGACTGGAGTCATAAAACCTCGTTGAGCGTATTTACGCACTTAATGGGCTGGCTGGGCGAAAAGTTGGTCTTAGTCTCTCAAGCCGATAGACAAAAAGCACTTTAATAGCGATCGGCTTAATGATTATTTTATATTTGACCACAATAACTGAATATAGTAGTGTCAAAAGCTACAACACACAAGATGTTACCAATGTTTCTAATTTCTTCACACTGAGATACATATTTTGATAAAAAATTACAAATCTTTATATAAAATTTGAGGGACGATCGATAATTTGCCATTTGTAGTGAGGACTTTAGTAGGTGCGCATTGCTAGCCACGTCAAAGTTATGCTGAGTCTGCTTGATATTCCCTAGAACCCTTGAAATTTCGTTTACTGCGATCGCTCGATCTGATGTTTTTGAACAGTTCACAACCATAAATTTTGTTTATTATTGTGAGCCAATCGGTAGGATGACGTAAATAAGTCTAAATAGGTAGGAGGACATTAAGCTGTTCTGCATTTAAATTGTATGTTAAAAAATGGATGTTAAAAAACAATCAAACTCTTGTGGGGTGGGCGGGAGAGCCCGCCCTAAATGTATAATTTAAATGCACGACAGCTTAGTCCTTAGACGATCAATCTAGGACTTACGCATTGACAAAAAATGTTATCTATGTATTATCGATCGCAAGCTTAGTCTAGACTTGATAGTGGTGGGTAAGTATTACGAAACGGATGAGGCATCTAGCGGGAGCTACTAAATGAGTTTATCTTTTAAGCAATTGACCCTTTATGTGACTTTGCTGTCGATCGGCGGAGGTATTGGATGGTTGGGAAATCGCTATCTCCAAAGTCCCAACAATCTCGAAACCGGATTGGTTTTACCAGTGGTGCGCCAGCAAATTCCCCCCTATGCATCTCCTCCTGTTCAGGAAAATCGCGCAGTCGATCGCACCAATTCCAATTTTATTGCTGAAGCAGCCGAAAAAGTCGGTCCGGCTGTCGTGCGGATTGACGCCTCGACTAAGGTGACGAATCAAGTACCGGAAGCTTTCAAAAATCCTTTGTTTCGCAGGTTTTTTGGGGACAATTTGCCACAGCCGGAAGAACGCATCAAACGCGGCACCGGTTCGGGGTTTATTCTGACTGCTGACGGCCGCATCGTGACTAATGCTCACGTTGTCTCCGGGACAGATACTGTTAAGGTGACGCTCAAAGACGGCCGCGAGTTTGAGGGTAAGGTGCAGGGAGTCGATCCGATGACGGATGTGGCTGTTGTGAAGATTAATGCTAAGGAATTGCCGCAAGTGGCTTTGGGTCGATCGGACAATATTGTACCGGGACAGTGGGCGATTGCGATCGGCAACCCTTTAGGTCTCGACAATACCGTAACTGTGGGCATTATTAGCGCCACAGGTCGATCGAGCTCCCAAGTCGGCATCCCCGACAAGCGAGTCCGCTTCATCCAAACCGACGCAGCCATCAACCCCGGCAATTCAGGCGGCCCCCTGCTCAATGACCAAGGCGAAGTCATTGGCATCAATACCGCCATTCGTGCCGACGCTCAGGGCTTGGGATTTGCAATTCCGATCGAAACCGCCAAACGAGTCTCCGATCAGTTATTCGCCAAAGGTAAAGCCGAACATCCCTACCTCGGCATTCAAATGATCAGCTTAACTCCCACCACCAAAGCAGAAGTCAACAAACAGCTCGATCAGAAAATTACGATCGATAAAGGTGTCGCCGTGACGCGAGTCGTGGAAAATTCCCCAGCCCAACAAGCCGACTTGCGCGCCGGAGATGTCATTCAACAAATTGACGGAGTTGCAGTCAACACTCCCGGGGATGTCCAAGAACGGGTGGAAAATACTGCTATTGGCAAAGAAATCGAAGTGGAAATTAACCGTTTGGGTCAAGTTCAGAAACTTAAAGTACGTCCCGCTGCTTTTCCCATATCCGGTAGCCCCGCTGGTGGATAATACCATTTTCGTATTGAAGTATTGAAGTTTAAAGAATTGGCAATTACCTACTCCATCAGGATTTGGAGCTTACCTACAGTTGCATTTTTTTATGAAAAATAAATCTGACCCTTGATAATTCTGGATGCAAAAACCGGGTTTTTTTACCAAAATCCTCCCTGTATCGCGAGGTATATAGTATTAAAAACCCGGTTTCTTAATTCCTAGTCCGTCCAGGATTGTTTATTTTTTGAACAACTTTCATCTTTCTGGCTTTACCAACCCGTTGATTTTTTTACTTTTCTTTGGGAGAGTTTGGTTGAATCGAGCTCGTGCTTGCTAAATTTTCTTCTAGCTGCATCCTCTGCTCCATTTGCCTCAGAAAATAGCCTGTCATCATCGCTGAAGCTAGCAAACCTGCTAAGTTTTCGCGGTCAGTGGTAATTTCGACGTTAAAATTGTCCGAAGGCAAGACGCCGACAAGTCCTTGAACGTTATGAGAGATAATTTCTCTGATTTCAGGGCTGGCGGACTTGGCGATGCGGGCTATAACCTCCGGGGATTGGTGTTGGAGGTACTTTAGAAGTGGGTTGACTGCGGTTTGTTGGGCATTGGAACTATTGTCAAAGTCAGGGTGAAAAACCATTTGGCGATTCTTAATTTCTGGCTTGCTACATTCTACTTCAAACTACTCCTCATTGCTTGGGTACAAATTTGCCTGAAAGTCAATTTGCAATTGTTTTGGTAATTGGTCTACTTGAAAATACCGGTGAAATTTTTCGGTAACTTGTAGCCAGTACGATCGCCCATCCGTGGGCTTCCGTTTCCGCACGAAACCCATTTCTACCAGTTCCTGCACCTGTTGGTAAGCTCCCGAACCCCGCAAATTCACTAAATCTGGCTGCGCGATGCCACCTTTCAGGGCGATCGCCGCCAGCGTCCGCAAAGCCCCAACACCTAATTCTGGAGGTATTAAAGTTTGCATCAAACTGGCAAACTCTTCTCTGAGTTGCAGGCTGTATCCCGTCGGGGTTTCTACGACTTCTAATGCACTGTCGCGGTGGGAAGAGTCAGACATGAGTTCGATGATGGCGTCTTCGGCTTCAGATCGATCGCACTTAGCAATCTCAGCAATTTCTGCGATCGACACTGGCTGACCTTTTAAGTAAAGTATGGCTTCTATTGTTGTAGCTAAACGAGTCATTTGGAAATTAGTAATTGGGAATTGAGACGTTGGAGTTCGGCAACAAAGCAGTCTACAGGATTGACTGACTTTGATTGGCAATCTAAGATTTTGGATTAAATAATTTGCCGATTTAATCGCACTCTTGACCGTGTTCCTCTACCCCAAAGCCCTGTCTTTTATTCTACCGCTTCTAATTCCTCTAATTCCTGTGTAGACTGCCATCCAGCTTGCCAGAGCGATCGGTCTTTGAGCTGTCCCGCATTCAGCCAGAAACGGACATTTGGATCACAAGCCGCCACCATTTCCGCAAATACCCATCTACCTTCGTTTTTTCGGTTGACTACTTGAAAGTGCCGCCACCCCCAAGTTTTTTGGTGTGAAGTCCATCGGGAACCAACTAAATGAGGAAATTTTTGTTTCTTCGGCACAGTATTTTGGTAACAAATATATGAGAAAGCAAGTTAATATTAATAAGCTGTTCCACATTTAAACTGCATTATTTGTGGTCTATACCCCATACTGTAAGGGGTTCAGGCAAGAAATTTAAATGACTAACAGCTTAATTCCTGCTGTTTGACGATCTTAACTTCCTCTCCCCTCTCTCTCTCGAACATCACAAACCATTTTTCGCTGAGGCAAAGCTGATCTCAAATCCGCTCTTCATCGGAATAGTAAATTCGAGTTAACCGTTAACCGTCAACCGTCAATATTACCTAACAGTCCAACCGGAATTTATCTGATATCAGAGTACAGCTAAACTCTGTCTGCAAGTAGATACGTTTCTTCTACATTATAGATGTTTAGCCTCCGGGTTCAAAAGTAAGGGCAGTTCAGTGACTGCCCTTGTAATTAGTTATACCTATTGAATAGGGTTGATTTTTCAGCCACTCCACAAATAGCAAATTTGTGCAGAACGAGCTAAATCGTGAATCTCAAATCTAAAAGCAAATAATCCTGGTTATAGTTGTGGACAATAATCCGTCCTGTGAAATTTACTCAAATCTACTTTTAGAGCAGCTTTGACATTCACTTTCTGCTTCTACCAAGGCGGTCGGCCGCTTCTGATCCGCAGGTTTTTTTCGGGTACAACTCTCCGTACAAACATTTTTTCAATCTTAATTGTGTTTCATTGACGCTGTACAGCTCAATAAAAAAGCATTTTTAGGCAAGATTGACTAATTTAGGTGATTCTGTCGCTACCCTTAACTACTTCCGTGCGAAGGCTTGTGGCCCGATAAATCCATAGGAAGTTGCGGAAGCCGGAGGCGAACCGCATTTGTTTGTAGCCAGAGAGTGATAGCGTGCTTCCGTTGAGGCGTCACATACTCTCCCGGTCTGATCACGCCAGCACAGACGCCGATGTTTTTAATAAGGGTTTCTCGCTCCGATGAACTTGCACCCTGTAGCAACCTGACTTGCGCTTTGATAAAATCCACGTTCATAGCAGAAAGTAAAAGTAAAGAACTCAATTAAATAGCGATGCTTTGGTTCCAATTGTAACCCTAAAACAATTTGGTATGAATCAAATTGATTTAACATCCCCTGGATGGGGATCGGATCGTCTAGAGCTAGCCGACTTTATTTACTTTATCTGTTTTTGCTAGCAAAAGTGTCACTATGCTAGCAGTTTTTACAGAATTATTCATAGTTAAGAACTGTTACAAATTTGGCTCATCTCCATGAATAATGCAAAGTTTAGTGCTAACGCTACTCTCCTGAACTCAAAAAGTTCAGCATTGTCTCCAGATCCTTGCCGTGGTAAGTTTTACTATCTCCCATTGGAAAGGGATCGCTCTGTGAACATTCCTGTTCGATCGCACATCTTAACACCCCGACACTGCCACCTCACCGGATTGATTTAGATCGGGTTCTATGGCTGGCTGTGGACTATAACTTTAGACATACGTGTTGTTACGTGGACTACCATAAGCCAGCAACTTTTTATGCTTGTTTCTCAATGATATATTTTTTTGCTTTTGTTGCACAACCATTATTTATGTTAATTAATGTAGCTTTGTGATGTCCTAGCCAACCAAAATTCACGGGCATTTTGCGCTCTTTGGCGGTGATTCTGTTTTCTAAATTCATTGGGGCGATCGCTCGACGACTAAAATTGCTCATAACGATCAATTTTGTATAATTTATAACAAAGCAGTCGGGTGCATCTCAATTTTGTAAGGGCGAAGCACCTGACGGCAGACAATTTATTAGTTATAAGCAGAGATTTACTGCCGTCAGGTGCTTCGCCCCTACGAAGATATTTGCAAAACTGAGATGCACCCAAGCGGTCAATGCTAATAATTGAAAAATAGTATAAATTCAAACAGTCTTTCACTTGTCGATCGCTCACAACAGCCAAAAATACAGGTAAAATAAATCAACACAGCAACACCCGCTTTCTCAAGGTTAATAGTGCCGATTTTGTCTTCGTAGTTGATGTTTAATCGCGTTTATATTTAGCCAATTTTCTATCTGTTGAATTTGAGAGTAAGTATAAAATTACCAGCTTAGCTAAAGTAATAAAATACAAAAATTAAATATCTTAGATTATTTCCAGTAGCATTGGAATTAATATTACTCATAGCCAGGACACGGCAGTGCCACGTCCCTACAATTAATCAGGGTAGGGACACGGCACTGGCGTGTCCTCTATCTCATTCTGGCGTGTCCTCTATATCATTCTGGCGTGTCTTCTATATCATTCCGGTGGCATCGGAAATGACATAAAATCCCCTGCCGCCAGAACGGTGGAGGGGAAATAATCAATAAAATTATTGGTCTGTACGTGTCGCTTTCCAGTGTCAAGACCGATCGACCGATCTGGCGACAGTAGTTAAGATAATTTCCTTGTGGGAAACCAGGAAATTATCCACAAATCAACCTTTTTTCTGGCGTTCCAGCTTAGTTTTCCAATTGGCGATCGCCTTCTGAGCCGGCTGATAACTCTTAGTACCAGACGGCACCAGCGAAGCAGCTTCAACTGCCTCTTTCAGCTTTCCTTGAGACGATCGCAACTGAGCAATTTTGAGAATAGCTTCGCTCCACTCTCCAACCAAAAGCTGAGCTGATTCATACTTCGGCTGACCGGGCTGAATTTTATTAGCTTGCTGGATGCCTTTACTGTAAGAAGAGGCAGCCCCTCGCTTAATTTGACCCTTAGCCGCTGATAGCAAATCAGTATTTACTTCCTGCTGTTTGGATAGATCCTGCCATTGACCGATCGCCTCTTTCGACTGATTGTAAACCGGCCCATTGACATCAGGCATCAATTTAGCCGCGCCGATCGCCCCCAGGAAATCGCCCCTAGCAGCCCGCCCGTTAGCGATATCCAAAATCGTCAAACTCCAGCGCTCAATATCCTGCTGAGCCTGCGGATAGAGCGGATCGCTAGCTGGAATCGTTCGAGCCTTAACCACCGCTCGATTAAAACTAGAAGCCGAACCATCCTTGAGGAAAGTTTTCGCCTCAGCCCACACCTGCTGGCTCGATGGCGGCTGCTTGGTTCCAGTCCCTGCTTGCACCGCCAGCGGTTGCTTCTGCGGCACAAGCTCACCACCAGCAGATTTCTGAGGCGGAGGGTTTTCGGCATTTTCAGCACGCGATCCAGGATTTCCTTCCTGCTGACCAATAAAAATCGATCGGTTCGTCAGAAAAACACCCAACAGCAGCACCAAAGCCGTAGCTGAGCTCCACAAAACTAGCTGCTGCAAAAATGACTTATCCGACCCCCCGTTATCTGCATCCTCCGGCTGAGCCAAGTTCGGTCGATCGTCCCCACCGTTTGACCCGACAGCATTCGCCCGATCGATCCGTGGCATCTCAACCGGCGAATCAATCGCGTTGCGAGTAGCCGTCGGCAGCTCCATTCGAGCCGTAGCCGCCATTTGAGGGCGATCAAACCCATCATCAGCACCAACCGCCATATTCCCATTGCGTCCCGCCAACGCAGCAGTTGGCACCCCAGCAGCATCCGGCAAAATCACCAAATGAGCCTTTCCCGGAGGATTCACCACCATCAAAGGTTCTTGTTTCGGACGCAAATGGTGATCGCATAGCTCCGGGAGTCGATCGCTCAAGAAACGATCTAAACTCTTAACCGTCGTACACTGTCCCGATCGCAGCCCCTCCAAAAGCGCCGTCGTGAAAAACCCCTGACGCAGAGCAGAAGTTTCCCGCGAAACTTGATTCGGGCGGCAAGAAAGCACCGTCGGGATTTCCAGTCCCCGGGCCAATTCAGCCGTTTGAGCTCCGATCATTTCCCCCACTTTCACAATCTGGCTGCGGTTCATATCAACCAGCACCAACACCGTTTCAGTAGGAGCATTTTTCAGAGTATTCAACAGCAACTCTACCGGAATCCCCGTACCCTGAATATCAGCCGGATTACCGTCAACCGGCATCAAATAATCCTTGCCTTCATAGCTGACACCGTAGCCGCTAAAAAAACACCAGAGTAAATCTCCCTGTTGCAGATGTTCCGAGCACAGTTTTTCCGTCAGCCTCAGAATATTTTCCCGATTCGGATAGGTTGATTGACCCCACAGCGACGGCGAACTATCCGTCATCAGCAGACACCCATCGGGTGCAAAGCCCGCCTCCTCAGTCAAAAAACCGTACAGAGCCTCTGCATCCTCTTGGGCATAACTCAAAGGCTGTAGTAACTGATATTGATTGATACCTATTGCAATACAAGCGTGATGTTTCATCCCCATATGCCCTATATATATAGTGGACAGCTTGCACAAAACCATAACACATAGCCGTTTAAGCTTATAGCAACTTTTGTTAAAGCTCAGATAGCAGTCGTCTCAAATCAGAAGTCCCAACCAGCCCCAAATTAAACACCCTAGAATATTTAATTTTGAGATTGCAGTAAAAATTTATACCCAATGCCTACATTCAGAAAAATGACGGTGAACTACCTCCACTGACTTCCTAAGCGCTACGCGCTACGGTCGTTGAGGGGGCTTCCAATTTCAACCGGAAATGCCGACGACACGGAAGATTTCCTTCCAGCCGCTTGTCTTACATTCCGTCCATTGGCAGTAACGTTAGTTCCTAGCGCTAATACTCGTAAGCCTTCGTCTCGGATGTTGATAGCTGCGTTGATGTCTCTATCGTGTTTGGTTTGGCAGTTGGAACAAGTCCAACTCCGCACGTCTAGAGGAAGGCTACCAATCTGATTGAGGCAAACGTGACAAGTTTTACTTGATGGGAAAAACCGACCTATTTCGAGATAAGTCTTTCCGTCTCTTTCCGCCTTGTATTTAAGTTGACGGGTGAACTCTGACCAGCCGCAATCGCTGATTGCCTTGGCTAGGCAGTGATTCTTCACCATGTTTTTGACTGCCAGATTCTCGACAACGATGACTTGATTTTCGTTCACCAATTTTCGAGATAGCTTGTGCTGGAAGTCTTTACGAGAGTTCGCTATGCTTTCGTGTACCCGCGCCACAATGCGACGGGCATTCTTTCTGCGATTTGATCCTTTCTGTTTACGAGAAAGTTTCTGCTGTTTGCGCTTCAGATTCTTAGCCCGTTTTTTTAAGGGTCGAGGATTGTCAAACTTAGAGCCATCAGACGTAATGGCAAAGTGAGTCAATCCAACATCAATCCCCACCGCTTTGCCGTCTGAACTGATTTCAAGATCCGGCAGCTCATCATCAAACAACAGAGAAGCGTAATACTTAAGAGCGCGATTCATGCTGACGGTAACGGTCTTGATCTTCCCCTCAAACCTGCGATGAATCTTAGCAGAGACAATACTTAATTTGCCGGGGAACTTGAGATGATTCTCGTCAACAATCTGAACATTTTGCGGATACTGAATCGACTGCTTATCATGCTTCGACTTGAATTGTGGGAATGATGCCCGCCCCTCAAAGAAGTTGACAAACGCTCTCGATAGATTGAGTGAAACACTTTGCAACACTTGACTGTAAGTTTCACCCAACCATTCATACTCCTTCTTGAGCGCAGGTAAGCGGCTATTCATCCCGATTTGAGACAGACCTTTACCAGTCTCCTTGTAGAGTTCGTTCGTTGCGTTTAGTGAATTGTTCCAGTACCAACGGGCACAGCCAAACGCCTTGGAAAGCGCTTCTTTCTGCTCGATAGTCGGATAAATTCGTACTTTGACAACGTTTTTCATACTGATATTTTAACATGAATTCTATTTGTTGTAAATTTATCGTGATAACTGAGAGATTGGCTGTTTCCGCTCATCGCTCGCCTCTGCCGCGCCTTTCATCCCCCACATGAACCATTCCGCAATTTGCTTCGCTCTTGCTCCATTACAAGAGGTGGGGGAATTCCTGGCTATCTGTTAAATTGGATACATAGGCAAATCCATCTCGTGAATTTTTTGTAAAACACACCACAAAGGAGTAACCCGCTAATGGTCTCTACCGTCCAAAAAGAAATCTTCACCCACACCGAATCCCTACTCAAGCAAAAGCATCCTAAAAGTCACAACCATTATCGGTTTCAGGATTTTTTTGCCTTCGATCGCCAGTTTGGTACAATCAACGACTGGAATGAGTCGCGTAACATTTTCACCAGCGAAGACTTCATCATCGGTTTGGTCGAAGGACTCGAAGAAGAAGTAGGCCCGGCTTCCTCTGTGATCATGTATACTATTGGTTGCCAGTGGGGGCTGCAAGATGCAGAATTTTTTCAAAAATGGTTTAGCGCCGAATTCAGCCAAAACATTCGCCAGTCGAATCTCATGTTTCTGCTAGAAACTTGGTGGTGGCCTTTCACAGCTCAAGGTTGGGGTCGGTGGGAAGTTGACATGAGCGATCGCAAACACGGCTGCATCTTCATCAACCTCTTTGACTCAGCAGTTGCTCGCACCTTGGGCGACGTAGGCAAACCAGTTTGTCACCTATACGCCGGTTTGTACGCCGGTTTCTTCGGATCTCTAGTCAAAAAGCCTCTCAGTTGCATAGAACTCCAATGTTACTCAATGGGAGAAACCTATTGTAAATTCCTCCTTGGCAACCCAGATAAAATTGACGCAGCAGCATTCTGGCTCAACGAAGGTGCCAACGCCCGCGATATTCAAAATCGACTGGAACACGGTGAAATATTGCGTTAGACAACCTGGAAAGGCACATCCTCTGCCCTGCCTTTCCTCCCACCAATTTCGCTATGTACAGTGATGGTGGGCCTCTCAAGGCACGAAGAAAGATGAAAAGTCAAACTTTATGGTTGGACAAATCTGTCCAAGACTTCTTTGGTCACTATAACTGGCAAAGGAAACCTTTAGAAACCGAAAATCGCTCGATATCCGGGCAAGTGCTGACTTTAACCCGGCCAGTAGCAGACTTTTTTCAAGCTATTTCTTGGGAAGGAATTCCCGAAGTGGGCGCCCTGCCCCTACCGCCACCCTTGCCAGTAATTTCTATTTCTGAACCCGCAGAAATCACCATTGACGACCTATTCGACCTGCTTTAATCTTTGTTGGGAATGGAAAACAAAAAATAGGGCAATCCCTCTTCCCTCTTCCCTCTTCCCCCCCCCCAAATCCATTGGTTCAATCCGTTAAATCCGTTCCACAATCCGTTGCCGAACTTCCTTCTTTTTATCAATTACCGATTACCACATAAATAAAATCATGCACCCTGAGATTGAGGCGCTGCTGGATCAGGCAGAAACCCGTTTTCTAAAAGGCGAAGAACTTATAGCTTTTAAGCGTCAAATTGCCACCCTGTCCCAGCGCTTAAAAATTTACGAATTTTTGCGAGAAAAGGAAGCAAGCATCTTCCAACCAGTAGCCAACAAGCTACAAGAAACATTCCCCGAGGAAAAAGAAAAAACCTTAGAACGATCGCTCAAACACTGGCTGCTAGTCTTGCGGTACTGCTCTATGGCAATGCTGCTGAACGATCGAGATTTTCTCGAACAGCGACTCCTCGACTGGCTTTCCGGCATAGTCGAAGCCCACCAAACTCAAAAGATCGAAGCAACTGTTTGCAATCTGCTGCAAACTCGTTTAAAAGAACTGCTTTCCGAGCAAGCCCGGGGTATATTGCAACCATTTTTCGACCAAGCACAGTCAATGATTATTGACCAAGGTAATAAAGAGTAGACAAATTCCCAATTCCCAATTCCCAATTCCCAATTCCCAATTCCCAATTCCCAATTCCCGATGATTAATATTGCCGACTTACTCAAACAGCCCCGACTCCCTGGAAACTACTTTGCCAGCGATGCCTACGTGCGAGGCGACCTCGAACTTGGCTTGCTCGAAAACCGCCGGGGCGATCGGCTCATAGCTCTCCCAGAAACACTCATTCAAGCCATTTACATCGGCTTAGAACAAGAAACCGGTCAAGCCTCCCGCCTCGTACTATTCAACTGCGGCCGCTGGTGGGGGAAAAACTTCTACGTGCGTTTTTGCGAAGAAGTTAGCGAATACTACGGTCAGCCAGTTTCCGAAATGGAAATGGTAGAATTTATTCAGGCCTTGCAACAGTGTTGGAAAACTCACGGATGGGGAACATTTGAACTTGACCCGAGCCATTCCGAACAGGGATTTTTAATCGTCAAAATTTCCAACTCTGTTTTTGCTAAAACAGCTCCCAAATCGAAGCGACCAGCCTGTTTTCTAGAAGCAGGAATCTTAAGTTCGTTCTTTACTAAACTTACAGGCCGGGAACTTCACTGCGTGCAAACCTCCTGCGAATCTTTGGGTTCCGACTGCAACCGCTTTATTTTAGGGCTGCGCGATCGCCTTCAAATCGCAGATCCCCTCGTCGAAGAAGGACAAGATCACGAAGCTATTATCAGTCAACTTTGCCAAAAAAACTGACTTATTTGACAGCTATTAGTTTGTTTCTAATAGCTGTCATACCATTTTCGATTTTCGATTTTCGCATTGAAGATTGGGAATGACTGATATCATGTCCGATCGGACGACCATATAAGATTGGTTTGTAGTGAGGACGTTAGTCCTCATCCATAACTAGGACTAAAGTCCTCACTACAAACCTTTTTGATTCCGGGCGGAGCGAAGCGGAGGGAATTGAGCGAACATGGTATGATGACTACTAGGGTGGGGAACACAGGCCTAAAGTTGCTTTTTTGGGGACACTGGTTCAGATAGATTATTCGGTAGCCATTGCATCCACCAAAACATCAAAACAGTGAGTTAAATTATAAAAAAGCTACAGAGTTAAAAAAATGGGTTTTAGCTATTTAAAAAAACCGCTCGCAACTCGCAGATAGACAATTCAGAACTTACCCGAAAAACTTATAAAATTTAAAAGTAATCACAACCTCAAACTTTTTGCTCGAACTTAATGGACGCCAACGAACTTCTAAATCGATATGCAGCAGGCGAAAGAGATTTTAGACAGGCAAACCTGCGCGGCATTGTGTTGAGTTCGATCGATTTATACCGTTCCAGCGATGCCCCAACTCTACGTTTGGACAACCTTAACGAACACCAGCAGCGACCCTACTTAATCGGTGCCAACCTCAGCGGTGCCGACCTCACCAAAGCCCATCTGGGCCGAGCCAACCTCAGCAAAGCCGACCTCAGCGGAGCCAATCTCACCGGCACCAACCTGATCGCCGCAAGTCTGAGCGGAGCCAATCTCAGCGGAGCCAATCTCAGCGGCGCCAACCTAGCCGGAGCTCACCTGAATTGGGCCAACCTGACCGGAGCAATTCTCCCCAAGGCCAATCTCATAGGTGCAGATATGAGCGCGGCCAACCTTACCAAAGCCAATCTGGGCGAGGCAAATCTCAGTAAAGCCTATCTGATTAAAGCCAATCTCAACGGGGCAAACTTGAAAGATGCAGACTTGAGTCTAGCGAGTCTCAAAGAGGCAGACTTGAGCGAAGCACAGCTCACCGGAGCCGAATTGTCCAAAGCCAACCTAGCCGGAGCCAACTTAATCCGTGCCAACCTCACCAAAGCCAACCTGTTGAAAGCCAATCTCAGGCGAACTAACCTCACTCAAGCCTATTTAAACGGCGCGTGTTTGAGCGAATCAGACCTCAGCGAAGCTTGCTTGGACAGAGCCAATTTGTGCAAAGCAGACCTCAGCAAAACCTACCTGAGAAAGATTACTTTGAATGGTTGCCACTTAAGCGGTATCAACCTCAGCGGGGCCGATCTGGGCGGTGTAGACTTGAGCCGCAAACTTTTAACAGGAATCAATATGGCAGAGGCATTGTTGAATGAAGCTAACTTCAGCGGTGCTTATCTGATGGAAGCCAACTTGAGCGGGGCCAACCTCAGCAAAGCCAACTTGAGCGGAGCCTACCTGATCAATGCCGACCTTTCTAATTCTTGCCTGCACGAAATTGACTTAAGCAAAGCTAACCTGAGTAAAGCCAACTTGCGGAAAGCTGACTTGACAGGAGCCAACCTCCGGGGAGCCATTCTCACTGAGGCGGATTTGAGGGGAGCCAACTTGCTTGGAGCCATTCTTCCTAACGGCAAAATTTATCACCGTTAAGTTGGCATCCCCCTCGATTATTTTCCGAGTACAGTGCGGTTGATATCCAGAATCGGAAAAAATAGACTGACTTCTTCAGCCGTGAGATATTGTTTGAGTACCTTTTTCATCACATCGTAGGTTACGGCCGAACTATTTCGAGCTTGAAAAGCCCCTAAAATAGTTTGAAACCAAAGCAAGAGCCGATCGCGCAACCGTTCAGTATCATTAATCAAAAGTGCTGCCGCCGAATGCCTCAACACCCGCAGAGCATCGACACGCCACTTTGCAGTCACATCTTGAGACCCCCGGCGAAACAAACTAGGGTCGAGAGACTGCATTTGTGCTTCCACCTGCTTAATAATTTCTTTTTCAGAAGCTTGAAGTTTTTTATAAGCACTCATCCGGTGATTCAAAGACTGAAAATAGTCTTTCAAAAATTGGAGCTCGTCAGCGGTGGCGTAGCGTCCGTCTGCTTCCGTACTCAAACGCGCAAGTTGGCTCAACATATAACTTTTTTCTTTTGGGCAACAATCTGTTCAAATCCAACATATCAAGTTTTAACTGAATTGGCGCCCCCATTCCCCATCTGCAATTAGATTAGCTGTAGTGTAGTTCAAGCTTCTTTAGTCCGAACTAAATACTGTCCTACTTGGAAACGGGTATCATTAAGCTGAGTGACGACCGAACGAGTGATCAATTTTCCCGATTCCACAACTATTTGACCCGTAATTGGGTGTAACAAATCTTGCTGGGCCCGGCGGCCGATCAGAGCGTCTACATTTTCAATAGCATTAATGTACATCCCCGCAGGTATTTGTACAACCACACCCTCGCCCATAATTTCAGCCTGACAAGCAAGTCGCGAATTGGATGCCGCTGTAGTAATGACTTCCAGCGTCCTCCTCTCCCGGCGGTTCATGTCAGACAAGCCTTCCATGCCCTCTTTAATGTAAACGTGGCAGGTAGCGCACATTCCCCGCCCCCCGCATTCCTTGAGAACGTCCAAGTCTTTGGAAAGTAAAGCAGACAGGATATTCGATCGGGTTTCCACTGCCATTTCTTCGGCAATGGGATCTAGTCTAATAATTTTAACCATATTGATTTTAGATCCTGTCAAATTCAGTATTTAGCAAGCGCGATCGAGATATTGAAAGCTCAAACAATTTTGGCTAACATCCAAAAACGTTAAGAGGGCTTGACAGGACTGGCTTCCGGCTCCATGACCCAGATTGCATAACCGCTAGCTGTTTTAGTAATAGCTGTTGAGTCGCCCCTATTCCCCAGCTTAGCCACGATGGCTAAAACCTTAGACGCTTCCTGGACAGCCTTGAAAAAACTGTAATACTCGCGATCGACTAAGATAGCAGCCACAGGTAGTTCCAGATCCGGCACCCGAACCCGGCAAGATTGATACTGACTCCGAAACTCCAGGATTTTGGTAGGTGCGATCGTGCCATCGCTCTTAATCGGCTGAGAATGAACCTGAGATAACATAAGCTGTACCTGGCGATCGATTCAAAAACTTGAATTTTTGTCAGAATTCTTCACATATTTTAATACTAGCTCAAGCATTTCCTATAATTAGACCGATGCAACATTCTAAATACCGCATTTTAGGGCTAGTCGGACAAGGGCAATTTGGTCGAGTCTTTTGTGCCAGTGTTCGAGAAGCTCCCGCCAAAGACTCCCGCCTCACCAGCCAACTGGTTGCTCTCAAAGAACTCAGCCATCAAAAAGCCCCAACAAGCGAATTCTTGCGAGAGCTATGGTTTCTGATCACCTTGCAGCACCCCAACATAGTCACCTGCCGAGCTCTAGAACATACAGCGACAGGCAGGTACTTGGTGATGGACTACTGCGAAGGAGGAACCCTCCGCAACCTGCTCAAACAAGACCGCCCCTTGCGGCTGCTCGAAGGCTTGCAGCTAGTCATGGAAGTTTTAGCAGGCTTAGACTACGCCCACCGCCGAGGCGTAGTTCACTGCGACATCAAACCCGAAAATATCCTCCTAACTTTAGGTTCCAAAGGTTGGTCGCCGCGGCTGTCTGACTTTGGCATCGCGCGCCGGCTACCAGAAATTGGTACAACTCGCCTCCACCAAGAACTTTCACCCGATGCTACCGTAGGTTCCCCCGCTTACATGGCTCCAGAGCGGTTTTACGGTCTTTATTCCCCCATGTCAGATATATATGCAGTGGGAATTCTGTTGTTTGAATTGCTAATGGGCTACCGCCCTTTCGGCGGAACTCCCGGAGACTTGAGGTGGGCGCACCTGAATCAACGCTTGCAACTTCCCGACGCCATCCCCGAACCTTTGCAAGCAATAGTCAAAAAATCTTTGGAAAAGCTGCCCGCCCGCCGTTTTGCCAGTGCTTCCCAAATGGCTCAAGCTCTGCGGCTGATCATGTATGACCCCGCTGTCAGGCAATTAGGCGACTGCATTGTTCCTTTGGAAAACCCCGCAACCACAGGCGCGAAAAATTTCAAGTCAGAAACTGAATCTCTGGCGGAAGTCGATGAGGAAGAAGCCTCACGCCCGACTATTAATTTACTTGGGACTGTACGCTATTCGCTTTCGCGGCCAAAGCCGTTGATACTTCCTGCACTGCTGACAGCTTTAATTGCCACTGAAACCTATCTCTATGCTGCTGTAGGTACGGAGGTAAAGGTTTGGTGTCAGCCGGAACAACAGCTCGTTACAGAAGAAATGCCGACTTCTATACCTATGCCGGAAATCGTGCGTGGCATTTTACCTACTTCCCACGGCTGCTGCGTTCTCACTCCGCAAAAACTTTACTGGCTTAACGATCGCTCTTGGGAGCCTCAGTGTTTACTGGATATCGGTCTCAGGCAAGGTGCAGATGCTTTTAAAGCTGCTGTTGATTCTCACGGCGACTGGCTGACAGTCGCTGTTCCGGGCGAACTGCGCTTTTATTCTTTAGCTGCAAACAGCACTTCGGGCGATCGAGAAAAATCCTTGAAGCTGATCGCGACAGTGCCATTACCGGAACACTATTTACCAGAATTAATGTTCTTAGATAGGCGACACGTCTTAGCAACTTGGTCGGACAACGAACCAAAAAATCCCCAAACTATTTTTAGAGTTTATACTCGCCGCGGCACGGCAGTCGGTTCTGTACGGTTGTCTTCCAGCCTCGGGCAAATGCTGCTGACACCTGAACCGTATACCTTACTGGGAATTCCTCAATCCGGCAAAGCGGTCGTGCTGTTGATGAAATTGTGGCCGCTCAAGGTAGCGCGAATTCCCCTGGAAAGCTTGCCCGTATCTGCTTGTGTAGCTAATTGGGGATGGGTGTTGGCAGATGTTGCGGGGCAGATTCTGGTGCTAAATAGTCAAGGTATTCAAGTAGGGAATTTTAGCAGCCCCGTCGCACCCCGGGCGATCGCCCCTTGGGGAAAGACTGGTTTGGTGATTGCTACTGATGCTGAGAAAGAGAGTCACTTGCACTTTTTAGATGTGAACGTTGAGGAGACCGACTAGCGTTAGCGAAGCCCTCGCAGAGGATCGAGCCTCAACGGCTGATAACTGTCGTAACTGAAGGTGTTTTGGGGTTGCTGTAGTTAAGGAGTGTGTAGCTGTCGGCGATCGATTGCTGAGAATGCGATCGGAGTTAAAGTACCGTGTTGTGACGACTTCTGGATTTTGGAGCGTAGAACTTGCAATCGGGCGATCGGGTCAACGCCATACCCCACCCTCCCTTAGTAAACTCCAGAGAATGCAGACACCACTTATATTACGACTCATGCACCAATGTCCTCCTGTCATCCTGAGCCTAGCCATGCAGCCTCACATTCTAAGTTTGTCTGACTCTATATAAGTAAGCCGATCGTCATCCTTAACTACCGATATTCTAGCGAGGGGGTAATGGAGTGGGGCCAAAAGCCAAACTTTGCCCAAAAAAAGACACCAAGCCATAAAAAAGAGGAGCCATCGAGGGAACATTCAAGCGATCTCAAGAGGTAAAACCCATCCCCAGTATAGGTTCCAATAATCGCAAAAAATAGTTTGTCAAAACGCTTGACAAGACTTGGTTAAATAAGTATATTAATAAAGCGCCGGAAGAGAAGCGATTCACCGAAACGCGCATCGAACCTAGAAAAAAGAATAGTTTGAAAGCTTAAAGCAATATTAACCTCGTCAAAAAATTAACAGATAGAGAGTGAGAGCGAAAGCCTGACCTCAATATCGCAAACAACGAGAAGAATGTCAAGGTAAAAACCGAAGTTCTGAGATAGAAATATCAAAGGTCTTTGAAAATAACTTGATTGAGAGCTAAAAAAAACAATCCAACACGGAGAGTTTGATCCTGGCTCAGGATGAACGCTGGCGGTCTGCTTAACACATGCAAGTCGAACGGGCGTAGCAATACGTTAGTGGCGGACGGGGGAGTAACGCGTGAGAATCTACCTTCAGGACGGAGACAACAGTTGGAAACGACTGCTAACCCCCGATGTACCGAAAGGGCAAATATTTATAGCCTGAAGAAGAGCTCGCGTCCGATTAGCTAGTTGGAGAGGTAAAAGCTCACCAAGGCGACGATCGGTAGCTGGTCTGAGAGGACGATCAGCCACACTGGGACTGAGACACGGCCCAGACTCCTACGGGAGGCAGCAGTGGGGAATTTTCCGCAATGGGCGAAAGCCTGACGGAGCAAGACCGCGTGGGGGAAGAAGGCTCTTGGGTTGTAAACCCCTTTTCTCTGGGAAGAACGCAATGACGGTACCAGAGGAATCAGCATCGGCTAACTCCGTGCCAGCAGCCGCGGTAAGACGGAGGATGCAAGCGTTATCCGGAATGATTGGGCGTAAAGCGTCCGCAGGTGGCAGTTCAAGTCTGCTGTCAAAGACCGGGGCTCAACCTCGGAAAGGCAGTGGAAACTGAACAGCTAGAGTATGGTAGGGGCAAAGGGAATTCCTGGTGTAGCGGTGAAATGCGTAGAGATCAGGAAGAACATCGGTGGCGAAGGCGCTTTGCTGGACCATAACTGACACTCAGGGACGAAAGCTAGGGGAGCGAATGGGATTAGATACCCCAGTAGTCCTAGCCGTAAACGATGGATACTAGGTGTTGTCTGTATCGACCCGGACAGTGCCGTAGCTAACGCGTTAAGTATCCCGCCTGGGGAGTACGCACGCAAGTGTGAAACTCAAAGGAATTGACGGGGGCCCGCACAAGCGGTGGAGTATGTGGTTTAATTCGATGCAACGCGAAGAACCT
>PVWI01000354.1 GCA_003003725.1 filamentous cyanobacterium Phorm 6
GTTTTGCAAAGGCCTTCTTGGTTGCCGGTGCCAGCTTTTGCTTTAGAATTTCTGTTGGGAGATGGAGCAAAAGTTGTTTTGGAAGGGCAGAAAGTGTTGCCGAAACGAACTTTAGCTAGCGGTTTTCAATATCAATATCCGAATTTGAAATCTGCACTCGAAGAGATTTTATCGGCAAGTTAAGAACTTACCGAATCCTTACACCTAGTCCAAGAAACCGGGTTTCGGCGACAATTTTGGCATCGTTACAAAGATTTTGTGAAGAAACCCGGTTTCTGAGGCCCGCCCAGATAATCCAAGAAACCGGGTTTCTGCGACAATTTTGGCATCCTCACCCAGATTAAATGAAGAAACCCGGTTTCTGAACCCCGCCCAAATTCGATCGCCACGATCGCCAAAAACCCTCCAGCGATCGTAGAAACTGCACCAAAACCTACTACTTAATCTCAATATAGTCATATTGTGATAGTTGAGGGTGCAGAATGATGATTAAAACGTACTTTCTGTTTCTGATTGCAAAAATTGCAATTGGGTATTGCACTTTTTGCATTAAATGCAACAAAATGTAATATTTCTTACAAATTCCCTCGAATCGTCTTGATATATTTCTTTTGGTAGATGACACGACAAAACATTTACTAGATAGACAACAAACATATCGAGGTAGGAGAAAATGTCTAAATTAATAATTGGCTTAAGTGCTGGTTTATTGGCAACCGGGCTATTTGGCAGCGCTGATAAATTTGTTCAAGTGCCGGTTGCTAACAATATAATTGTTGCCCAAGCTAACGAACAAGCAATTATACAAGAAAATCGGGCTTTGCTATTGCAAAATCGCCAAACTGCTAAAAATATTGCCACTAAATTAGGTGCAGCAGTTAGCAACGACGCAGCGCCATCCGGTACTAATCCTTTGCAAGTTAACCAACAGCTAATTTTGCAAAACCGAGCTATTTTTACCAGTATCGCTCAAAAAGTAGGTGCAACAGTACCTAGCATCGCAGGGCCAGGCAGCGGTGACTTAGCGACAGAAAACCAGAAATTATTACTGGGAAATAGACAGATTGTCCGCGCGATAGCTGAAAAATTAGGCGTTAAATTGCCTGCTCCCCCCGAATTAACTGGCAGCATGGTAAAGCAAAATAATACGCTTCTGCAAGGCAACCGTAACGCTTTAGGAGCGATCGCTGCTAAAGTACGTGCAACAGTAGCTAAATAGGAAAATGCTCGCGATGTAGCTGTTTCCTCGTTACCAGGCTCTGCCTGGTAAAGCATTTCACTCTTGCTCTGCTTCCCTCCTTCAAATAAATTATCCAACTCAAAAATCAATCAAATAAACAATCCAAGAAACCGGGTTTCTCTGAGAATTTACATAAAATTTTCCGCAGAAACCCGGTTTCTTGACAGAAACTGGGTTTCTCTGAGAATTTACGCCTCTTCACGAGATTTTCTGAAGAAACCCGGTTTCTGAGTTCTACGTGCGATCGCTGTTATCATAAAATCACTTCAGAGCAGAAGGGAACGACTATGCAAACCCAAGAAAAACTAGCAATCGCCAAGCAATCACCAACCGAAAAACGCCACTACACCCCAGAGGAATATCTCGCATTAGAAGAAAGTGCGATCGACAAAAGTGAATATCATGATGGAGAAATCATACCAATGACAGGCGGAACAACCAACCACAACAGCATCATCATTAATTTGATTGCTAACTTGAAATTTGGCTTGCGTGGCAAAGATTACAGATTATTTACTAGCGACGTGCGCCTGTGGATACCCCTAACTCGTCGCTACGTCTATCCCGATATCATGGTCATTCAAGGAGAACCAGTCTATCAAGGAAGTAACAAAACAATTGTTACAAATCCTCTGCTAATAGTCGAGGTTTTATCGAATTCAACCAAAGACTACGATCGCGGTGGCAAATTTCTAGCCTATCGCTCAATTCCTGAATTTAGAGAATACATTTTAATAGATCAATATAGTTATCATATTGAGCAATTTGCCAAAAACTCTAATGGCAAATGGGTATTAACAGAATATGATTCAGACGAAGCTGTATTAAGCCTAGAATCGGTAGAATTTCAAATGCCGTTGACAGAGATTTACGAACGAATTAATTTTGATGTCAAAGACGAAGAAGTAAACGAGCCAACAAGTGAAACATAATCCAAGAAACCGGGTTTCTACCATAATTTACGCATCCTCACCAGATTTTGTGAAGAAACCCGGTTTCTGAGCCCTGCTGAGCCCTGCTAACCAGAGATTTTACGAAGAAACCCGGTTTCTGGTACTCGCGATACTCGCCCGATCGTGCGATTTGAGCAAATTCCCCACATCGGGCCCAGCCGGGATAATGCAGCCGGGATTCAGCGGGAACAAATTGCCGTAGTAATCGCGCTTCACAGCCTCTAAATCGCAAGTACCCGCAACTCCCGGTAACTGATACAAATCGCGCAGATAAGCTCCCAAATACTCGTAATCTTGAATGCGGCGAACATTGCATTTAAACAAGCTGTAGTAAACTGCATCAAAACGGAATAGAGTAGTAAAAAGTCGCACGTCTGCTAAAGTCACCCGATCGCCACAAAGATAACGATTCATCAAGAGCGATCGATCGATTTCATCCAAAACAGCAAACAATTCACTGCAAGCCGAGTCATAAGCAGCCTGAGATTGGGCGAAACCACAGCGATAAACACCGTTATTCACCGATTGGTAAATTTTGTCATTCCACTCGTCAACTTGCGATCGCAAATCCACAGGATAAAGATCCATTTGATTAGTAGCAAACTCATTAAACTCCGAGTTTAGCATCACAATAATTTCGGAACTCTCATTATTGACGATCGCCTTTTTCGAGTCATCCCACAACACCGGCACCGTACATCGCCCCTGATAGCCCGGTAAAGCCAACTGGTAAAGTTCGCGCATCGTATTACAGCCAAAAGTCTCCGACTCCATCACCCAAAGTCCCCCTTCAGAAGGATAGACAATCGACACGGATATCGCATCTTCCAGCCCTTTGAGCGCTCGCGTCACCAGAGTGCGGTGCGCCCAAGGGCACCCTGTGCCCACAAACAGGCGATATCGTGCCGTGGCGGGCTGGTAAGGGTTATTTGCTTCTGTGCTGACAAAATTGCGGAAACTACTGCTGGGGCGAATGTATGCTCCGGTGCGATCGGGCGGCGCTAGTTTTGACATCATCAACTGCCACATTGATGTCCAGACAAATTTACCGAGTTTAACTGTTACTGATGAAGGAAGGGATTTGTTTTTCACAATGCGATTAAAATTGGTTTGCTAAACATAATTTATTTATTTTAACTGAGATATAGCCAAGTCTCAGAAATATCAGGTACGCGAACGGCATAGGGCTTGCGGGCATAGGGCATACCTCACCACGTTTGAGAACCGCTATATCTCACTTTTAACTTAGATTGCCATGCAGGGTTGAAATGAGGCAGAGCCTCCCGATCTGTATTCCCAGGCTATGCCTGGGAACAAGCCTACAAGTCTGTTTACTCGTTAACAGGCTCTGCCTCGCTCTTTCCCCTCAGAGGAAAACGACTTTTCTATGATCTGCCAGAGCCTATTTCAGTATAAGCTCGATCGACTAATCGGCGAGCCACGGTTTGAATTCCGGTATGCTCATAATAATTGGTAGTCATGTCCAGAAATGCCGCCACATAATCTAACTTATTGTCAGCAATATCGATGTACTGGTTCATACTCCGCAAAATTGATTCTGGTGTCAAACCTCGACTGCGTACCAAATTATTCATCCAACCTTCAGCCGAGCCAAAGGTAGCAGTGATAAAACCCAGTTTATCACCAACACTTCCACCAGGAATTAGATTGCTAATGCTCTGAAATGTTGAATTTTGCTGTAGAGTTGTAGGACTCAATCCTGCGAGGGTACTTTGCGCTTTTTTGATGAAATCTGGGCCGAGGGGAATTAAACCGTCAACGCAAACCAAGGCGGCCATTCGCACGATCGATTCATTTTTGTAATCAGACAAAGCAGTACCAAAACTACTAATATTATTAAGCGAAATATTGTTGAGTTTGCAGAGGGCGATTAACTCAACAACGATTTTGATGCACAAGTCAAGAGTTTGAGTTACGTCTGGTTTGGGAGTGAAGCTGCTGAGAAAGGAGAGGAAGCCGATTTTTTCGCCGATTTTATTGGCTATAGCGCTGGCGGCTAAGGCTGTGTCGGCCCGATCGACAATTTGATACAATCCAACTGTGGCTTGATAGGGTTGGTTGGGATCTGCGTAAAGCTCGATCGCCCTGCTGCGAATTTTTTGGACTAATGCGCCATCTGTTTCCCCCGTGAGCGATCGAATAGTATTATCAAAACCCGTGAGATTATTCCACTCGCCCGGAACCACAAAATCCAGGGATTTTAACATCATCACAGTCACGCCACCAGACGGCAAATTGTCAACCAGTTCCGCAATAGATTTACTCACAGCAAACTCCTGAATAGCCTGATTTAAAAATGTTCTATCAAATACTCCAACTTCGGGCAAAGGGATTCCAGAAAAGTCTAAATTCTGACGGATGCCAGCGGTTAATAGTTTTGAGTTATAATAATTCCCAAGCAGCGAACTTACATATGACAGTCATCATGGCAAAACTTACACTTCAAGTCCGAACAGATGATAATTTGCTAGATCTGCTTGCCAAGTCAGAGTCTGGGGCTTGGGTTATTGCAGAAGACAGGGTTCAGAGAATTACTCATGTTCAAGTTATAAACTTTGTCGGATCACAGATGATTGAAGGTATATTTGACCGAAGCGCCAGCTATAGAAAAGAGGATAATAGGCTTGTTGTAAAGTTTTTAGACGGGCGTATTGTCAATTGCAATGTTCAGTTTGTTGGACAAAACCCTGTCCGCTATTATATTTGAGATGTACTAATTCATTACCTCCATGACGCTTAACTAAAATTTATGGATTTCACAGCCACTTTAAATCAGATCGTCGCCCTCAGCATTCAAGATCGGATTCGTCTTGTACAAGCAATCTTGGAAAGTATAGCGGCAGAACAGGTTCACCCCGACCTTACAGAGTTTCAAAAGCAGGAACTCGATCGCCGAATTAATGATTCTGAAGCAAATCCTGAAAATGTGCTGACTTGGGAAGAAGTTAAAGCTTCAGTCAAAGCACGAAAATGAACTATGAATCTAGTGCCGTGGTAAAATAACTATCGCCAAATAGAAACAAATAAAATATGACTGCTGCTGTTAACACAACTCCAGGATTAGCATCGCGCTTAGTAAACGGCGTACTCTCCATCAAACCTTTGGCCGATTTAGCCAAGCACCAAGCGCGGGAAATGATGATTAAAAGAGCCGAAAGAATCGGCGTGCATTGGCGGCAAGATGCCCAAGCACTTTTAGCCCGGAATTGGGATGCAGAATTGTTCAGCGTCCAAAATCCCGATCTGGTTTACCCTAAATATTATCTAACTTCATTTCACGCCTACGAAAAGGGTAATATGAGTTGGGAAGCTGCCACAGAAGTTGAAGTGGCCGCCCGTGCAGTTCATGCGGGAATTTGGCCAGAAGCCGGTGCAGAAGGCGATGCCAAACTCCGCGCCAGCTATCACGAAATCGTTAAATCTCAAATTGCCAAAACACCGCAAGATATTGTCGATTTGGGATGCAGCGTAGGAATGAGTACGTTTGCGCTTGGGGATGTTTACCCGGAAGCAAAAATTGTCGGTGTTGATTTGTCCCCTTATTTTTTAGC
>PVWI01000355.1 GCA_003003725.1 filamentous cyanobacterium Phorm 6
TCAGTAAATGGACGAGATGAAAACGCAGCTAAAAATATTTGTGCGGTTGGGGCATCGACCGCTAAGCTAGGCGATGTGTGCGATTCGTTCGGTGTGAATCACGGTGAAAGTCCGTAAATAACCACCGGAGCCAAGTCTCCCAAGACTAGCTTAACTGTCCGCTTGATGAGGGTGTAAACCCCTCTCCTTAAGCTCAAAGGTAACTCCCTACCTGCCCACGATGACCCGACTCGGAATTCGGGAGGTCGAAGCTGGGAACAGGGCGCAAACAGATATCCGTTGTGGGATAGCACTGGCGCTAACGGGGAGTCTCTACGGTGAAACAGAATCTAGAAAAGCAACCTACTAACAGGCAGGGCACAACAACAAACTCTGACCTCGCTAGAGACAAAAACCCGCAGCATATACATCGAATAGCTGTAAGAGCAAGGGTTTCTAGCGGTTGAAATGATTCCACCTAACCAGACAAACAATCGAACGGACGGAACGAAGAAAAACGGGTCTGAGGTCTGTAGGAAGTCGAATTTACGGTAAACCAGACGAGAGGTGTAACTCCTCAGACACGGGTAGGACAAGGCGTAATTGCCTTGAGGTGTTCAGAAAACACAAACTGGAGTAGAGAATGGTTAGACACAGTAGCAATATTAGTGAACTCTGGAAGGACATCGAGTGGAAGAAACTCTGCAAGAATCTTTTCCGCCTACAAAAGCGAGTGTTCAAAGCAGTTAAAGTTGGCGACAAGCGGAAAGCGCGGTCACTGCAAAAGCTGATTCTAAAATCTCAAGCAGCTATACTACTCGCCATCAGGCAAGTAACGCAGTTGAACGCTGGTAAGAAAACAGCAGGCATTGATGGAAAGACAGCACTCAACTTCGAGGAACGCTTGGAGTTAGCCGAAAGACTAGCCAAACATCAAACCAACTGGAAGCATCAAGGCTTAAAGGAAATCCCCATCCCCAAAAAGGATGGAACCACCCGAATGCTAAAAGTGCCCACCATAGCGGACAGAGCATGGCAATGCCTAGCGAAATTCGCTCTCGAACCAGCTTGCGCGTTGCAACCTTCCACGAACGGAGCTATGGATTCAGGACAGGACGCTCGGCGCATGATGCTCAGAAAATCCTTTTCCTAAACCTACGTTCCGGTAACAACGGTATCAACAAGCGAGTCATCGAACTAGATATCGAGAAGTGCTTCGACCGGATTAGCCACACCTCAATCATGGATAACCTAATCGCCCCATCAGGGTTAAAGCTGGGCATCTGGAGATGTCTGAAAGCTGGCACAAATGTAGGTTTTCCTGACCAAGGAACGCCACAAGGCGGGGTGGTAAGTCCACTGCTAGCAAACATCGCATTAAATGGAATAGAGGAAATACATACCAGTGTCCGATATGCGGATGACATGATAATTATCCTCAAACCCCAAGATAATGCTGAGTTAATACTATCAAGAATTAGCTCATTCTTAGCTGCAAGAGGAATGAAAGTCAATGAAAAGAAGACCAAACTAACCGCCACGACAGATGGATTCGACTTCCTCGGCTGGCACTTTAGAGTCCAGAAAAACGGAAAATTCAGAAGTATCCCTTCAGTGGAAAACTATAAAGCATTCCGTAAGAAGGTCAAATACATCGTCAACAACTCAAACTATGGAGCCACAGTCAAGGCTGAGAAATTAGCCCCAGTGGTTAGAGGTTGGAGGAATTACCACCGCTACTGCAAGATGGACGGGTCGAGAAATAGCCTATACCACATCGAAACCAGAGCATTCAAGGTATTCAACCAGGAACAAAATCAGAATCGCTACACTAGCAAATCATTGTTAGATAAAGCATTCCCAGCAGTCCCTTACTCCGAAAATAAACACGTCAATGTCAAAGGGACTAAATCCCCTTACGACGGCGACATCACCTACTGGAGTGAGCGTAATAGCAAACTCTACGACGGTCAAACCTCTAAAGCCCTAAAACGGCAAAACCATTCATGTGCATCCTGCGGACTAAAGTTCGTGGGAGAAGAGAGAGTACATCTGCATCACGTAGATGCAAACCACGATAACTGGCGACGAGACAATCTTGTAGCAATACATGAATCCTGTCACGATTATCTGCACATGAGCAAAAACGAAAGCTAAGAACATCGGGAGCGTGGTGCAGGGAAACTTGCACGCCACGATCTAACAGAGAGGGGCGCTGGATAATACCAGCCCTCGACTCTACCTAGACAGGCGAAGCCTGCAATTGCTGTTTGATCTTAGAATCCCCGCGCGTTTACGCCGGGGAGTATGTCAAATCTCTATCGTGATGCTTATGGCAATGAGGGCAAAGAAAGGATCGAACTGAGAGATCCATTTTTGGAATCGGTAGCAGCGTTGTATTGCAGAGATGTGAAGACGGAAAGAATCGCCCAATTTCTAGGTAGATTTTACCGTCTTGCTCTGTTTTGTATTTCAGCATGGTTTGAAACATTCCCCAACCTGCATCACTGATGGACTTGGCGAGACAATGGTTTTTTACCATGTTTTTGACTGCTATATCTTCCAACACAATCACTTGGTTTTCGTTGACTATCTTGCGGGATAGTTTGTGAAGGAAGTCTTCTCTCACTCTTGAAATCTTAGAATGCACTTTTGCCAGCGCGACTTTTGCCCTACGGCGTTTGTTTGTCGTCTTATCCTTCTTTCTCGAAAGCTTGCGCTGTTTCCGTTTGAGGTTGCGTTCGTGTTTTTTGAGGTGCTTCGGGTTGTTGAACTTCGAGCCGTCAGAAGTCACGGCAAAATCAATCAATCCCAAGTCAACCCCAACGGCTTTACCCTCACTGCTTGATTCTGGTTTTTCAATCCCATCATCCATCAGTAACGAAGCATAGTAGCGACCATCAGGCATTCTCGATACGGTTACAGTTTTCAGCTTTCCAACACAGTCACGATGAATTTTTGCTCTCATCGTTCCCAGATTTCCAGGGAATTTGATCTCAGAATCACTCAAGACTTTGACGTTCTGAGGGTATTGGATTGACTGCCTACCGTGTCGATGCTTGAAGGTTGGGTCTTGAAGGTTGGGTACTGAGTGCGACCGTCAAAGAAGTTGATAAATGCTTGAGACAGATTCAGTACGGATTGCTGTAAGCATTGGGAATAGCATCCTTTCAGCCATTCATACTCTTGCTTCCATACTGGGATCTGTTTCTTCATGCTGAGAGCAGACACGCCTTTACCCGTCTCTTTGTAGGTCAACGACATGACCGCAAGAGATTGATTCCAGACCCAACGGACACAACCAAAAGATTGTGCGAGATGGGCTTGCTGGATATCAGTTGGGTAAATCCTGACTTTGACTGCTTTTAACATGATTACGACTCTTATCAGGCTTCTATAACCATGATAACAGTTATCGCTACGTTTGTGAGAGTTTGTTAATTGCGGCGCTGATGGCGCTCTCGTCAAACATTAATTGCCATCGCGCCGCAATTAACGCGCATGAACATCCCACACCAACTAAGAGTATGGTGTGGGGATTCCCGTCAGCCTAGCTAAAATCCTTTCAGCTTTCCTCTGAGACCCGGATTTGAGAGAGATTCTAAATCGATGCGACAGGTAAGCCGATCGCCCTTGCACGAATAAACTGCCAAAGCAGTGCCTTGACGGTTGCAAACTCGCAGATTGTAACCGTATTCCCTCGACACAGTGCCGAAGCGGTTGACAAACTGATAGCGTTCGATATAATCTAGCAAACTCCACAGTTGGCGGTTGACGATGATAATTACCCAAGTATTGCCGGGATCGATAAACCAGCGATCGAGCAATTTGCCACCAAATTGTTTTTGAGCTAACCACAGACTCGGCACGCTTCTTTCGGTTTGCGAAAGCGGAGGCGGCGGGAAATTTTTAGCGTTGCCAGTCGGGCAAGCCGGCTGCTGGGAATATGCCGCAGATTGTCCCCACAGCAAGGCTCCGAGGCACGCATAACAGGCGATCTGGAACAAAAATAAACTTTTTGTTAAAATGCAATTGTGGCGGGTCTCAACATCGTATTTCATAATTATTGTTTTCTTTTTTACATATTTCAGCTAAATGTTAAAATTCCGATCGCCTAAACAATGAAGCAGGTAGACAAGCAGTAAAAGTAGAACCGCGATTTAACTCGCTCGTAACTTCAATGTCGCCGCCCATCATCTGACAGAAACGCTGGCTGATAGTCAGTCCCAAGCCAGTACCGCCGTACTTGCGGGTAGTTGAATTGTCGGCTTGAGTGAAAGGTTGGAATAGTCCCTCTTGCTGTTCTTGTGTCATGCCAATGCCACTGTCCGTCACTCGGAAAATTAAGAATTCTGAATCCAAAATTAACATTTGAGCAACTCGCGGTTGATACTTATTTTTTAAGTCTTCACTGGTAATTCTTTCGACAGTAAGGACGATCGCCCCGTTAGCCGAAAATTTAGCAGCATTGCTGAGCAAATTTAGGATTACTTGGCGCACTTTCATCAAATCACCGTGCATAGCGCCGATATTGTCAGCACTAAATACTTGCAAAGTATTGGTATTTTTATCCATCAGCGGTTTGATAGTTGTTGCCACCTCCTCGATTAAGCCGCCAACATCGAAGCTTTCAAGGTAAATCTCCATCTTGTCAGCTTCAATTTTGGAAATGTCGAGAATATCGTCTATCAGTCGCAGCAAGTGTTTGCCAGCAGTGCGAATTTTATCTAAATCCGAGACAACCTCTAAGTTGCCCAACTCTTCGGCATCTTCCACCAACATATCGCTGTAGCCAATAATCGCGTTCAGGGGAGTGCGCAACTCGTGGCTCATGTTGGCCAGAAAAGCACTTTTGGCGCGGTTGGCGAGTTCGGCGGCTTCTTTTGCCAATTGCCACGCTTCCTCGGCGTCTTTGCGATCCGTGATATCGCGCAGCGTCGCCACTACCGCTTCGACACTGCCGTCTGTGCCATAAACCGGGCTGAGAATGTACTCGTAGTCGCGAATTCCCCAGCTTGCGGTGGGGACTATTACTTCGCCTTTCACAGGCTCGGATGTGGCAAATATGCCGTCGCACTCTTCATGAACCCGCTGCATAATTCTTGTTGGCCAGCCTAATTCCTGCCAGGTTTTGCTAATCATTTCTCTGGGGTTCATGCCGGCAGCTTGGGCGGCGGTGCGGCTGACATAGGTGTATTTTCCCGATCGATCCACTAGAAAAATTAGGTCAACAGAAGCGCCGAGAATGCCGTCAACTGTTCTGGCGTGTCGCGCTACTTGAGCGCTCATTTGCCTGACGGTGATGGCGCCGCGGACACGGGCTGCGAGTTCAAACTGCAAGAGTTCATTGGTTTGTTTGAGAAATAGGGTGCGCTGTGCGACTTCTATTTCTAGTTCTGATTTAGCTTTTTCTAGGGTGAGTTCGGCAAATTTGCGTTGCGTAGCTGCCGCCACGGCATCGCTCACATCTGTAGAAATTGTACCAACTGCATAAGCTATACCTTTGGAGTTGCAAAGCGGAAATTTCAGAGAAATATAAGTATGCAGCCCATCGTCTTGAGGGATGACTTCTTCTATGCTTAGGGGCGAGCAAGATTCGAGAACTTTTAGATCGTTTTCTCGCAAGGCTGCTGAAGAGTCTTGGGGAAAAATATCGCCGTCGGTTTTGCCGATTATTTGCTCTTTTGCGATATCGAACAAATTGTCAACATGGCGGTTTGTGAGCAGGTATTTTCCGTCAACATCTTTGATGTAAATCATGGCTGTTGAGTTGTCTAAAATCGCT
>PVWI01000356.1 GCA_003003725.1 filamentous cyanobacterium Phorm 6
TTATTAGTTATTAGTTGTTAGTTGTTAGTTGTTAGTTGTTAGTTGTTGGTTGTTAGTTGTTAGTTGTTGGTTGTTAGTTGTTGGTTGTTAGTTGTTAGTTGTTAGTTGTTGGAAAGAATAAATCCTAAATTAGCAGGATGGCGAATTATAGCAACCGTACCCGACAGTGAGGAGGTTCTCGCGTTGCACCTCTTCCTTCTTCCTTCTTCCTTCTTCCTTCTTCAAATTATAGGTTATCAAAGGTTTGGAGTCGATCGAGTTCGGTTGTTGCTTTGCGGGACATCGCAATTTCCGCACCCCGCTGGTGTTGGAGATTTTGACGAGTTGTGCGTCGGGAGCGATTTTGGCGTGGCTGCGAGAGTACATGAGAGTTGAGGCGGGCCGGAGAAAGCTGCTGCGGTTGCGCGATCGCCCGTCGGGTTGACTGGCACTGGCGATCGATCTTTTTTTCTGAATGTGCGGTGCGATCCTCTTCGTTGGCGCAGCCCCCGTAGGGGCGGGCTTTAAATCCTCTACGAGGGCTTCGCTAACGAGGCGAACGCTAACGAACTTTTCTTCTTCTAGCTTTTCACCCAATGCAAATCCTAGCACGTTCTCATCAGCAAGTTTGGTAGAATCTGCGGCCTTAATTGTGACGCCATCATACCCTAAAGCGCGCAGTAATTCAACAACCTTTCGAGATATTTTTTTATTTCCCAGACCGACGATATACTATCTAATTTTGATTGCCTCGACCTAGACTTAAGTCACAGAAACACAACATTATTTTTCCCTTGTCTGTTAACTAGAACACACACTTTTAGAAAAATTAAGATAGGATGGTAGCTCAATAACTTATTAACGTTACCAGGGTGCTAACATGATGAATTATTTGCTAAGTTGGCCTTGCGGCTGCTGCGACGATTGGAAAGATAGTTCCGAGAGTTGTGTTGTACTCAGAAACGGGCAGCGCATTTGTCAGTCATGCTACGATCGCAAATATAAGAATCAGAAGCTATTTGCCCGACGCCGGCGATCGAACATATCTGTCTCACAACAGGCGGTAACAGAGACTGTGCCATATTAATGCTCGGTGCTCTTACCCTGCAAGCATTTCGACAATATTACATTAGCAGTTGCAATTAATAATGCACTAAAAAAATAATTAATTTCGTCATCAGTCACCAGTCATCGGTCATTGGTAATCTGCCACTAATTTAGTTATTTATTATCAGTCACTTGCTAGCAGGTAACAGATTTTAACTTAAAAAACTAATGACTGACGACTAATGACTAATGACTAATAACTAAATGATAGTTCCATCAGGAATCGTGGCGTTTTTCAGGACTACGACAATGCCGCTGCGGATGTAAAAACCTTGATTTTCGCGGTTTGCTTCTTCCACTCGGTCTTTATTAATGATTTGAACATTGCGGCCGATGCGGGCATTTTTATCCACAATCGCGCGGCGAATTGTAGTATCTGCACCGATACCGAGGGCGACGCCGCCGTGATCCAAATTTGAATGCCTTTCAGCGTCTGGTTCGTAGAAGTCAGCACCCATAACCAGGGTATCTTGAATCGTACATCCAGCTTCAATGCGCGATCGAACTCCCAACACAGAATGGTCGATGCGGCACTGCTTGAGAATGCAGCCTTCAGCAATAATCGATTCGGTGATGTGAGTATCTAAAAGCTTAGTTGGCGGCAAGAAACGCGGGCGAGTGTAAATCGGCGCCTTTTCATCGTAGAAACTGAAAGGAGGCTTAGGCTGTTTTGTCAGCGCCAAGTTAGCATCGTAAAAAGCCTCAATGGTTCCGATATCTTCCCAGTAATCGTCAAACAAATAAGCTTGAACGTTATGATTTTTTGAAGAATTCGGAATAATCTCTTTACCAAAATCAGTTTGGTTTGGAGATTCTTTCAGGAGTTTAATCAAAACTTCTTTTTTGAAGACATAAATCCCCATCGAAGCAATGTAAGGATTTTCCTGAGCCTGCTGCGCTGTCAGTCCCAGTTTAGTAGTATCCACCTGCATTTGTTTGAGCGCATCGCCTTTTGGCTTTTCGCTGAAAGAAGTAATGCGGCCGTTGTCGTCGATTTTTGTCAAACCAAAATCCGAGGCCCGCTTCTCGTCCATTGGCAAAACCGAGAGGGTAATATCGGCATTGGTTTCTCGGTGTCTCTTCACAAACTTCTCGTAGTCCATGCGGTAGAGGTGGTCGCCTGAAAGAATCAAGTATTCGTCAACATCCCACTGTTCTAGCAGCGAGAGATATTGGCGAACTGCGTCTGCTGTCCCTTGAAACCAGTTGGGGTTTTCCTGGGTTTGCTGGGCGGCGAGCACTTCGACAAATCCCTCGGTAAAGCCAGAAAACTGGTAGGTACGAGAGATGTGGCGGTTGAGGGATGCCGAGTTGAACTGGGTGAGAACGTAGATTTTGACTATTTCGGAGTTGATGCAGTTGCTGACAGGAATATCGATGAGGCGATATTTGCCGGCCAGGGGAACTGCGGGTTTGGCTCGCAGTTTGGTTAGGGGGTAAAGGCGGGTGCCGACACCGCCACCGAGGATGATGGCTAAGACTCTTTTCAAGGAACTTTCTCCCTAGGATCTATTAACTCTCCAAGTCCAGTGTCCGATGGTGAGGGCTTCTTGACAAGGGGGGGAAGGAGGAAGTTTTGAGTGAGGAGTTCAGTCGCTTGCGCAGAAACCGGGTTGTTTAATCCAAATACTTCGTTCAAACCCTCAACAAAACTTAAAAAACCAGGTTGATCAGAGTTGGAGTGCTTCTGGGACTGGAGTTATTCCTTGATGAGTTTTGAGTTAAAATACTCATCAAGGAATAATGGATATTTAAAAAAGTTTTGAGTTGTGAGTTAAAATACTCATCAATAAATAAGGGCAGTTTATTGAAAGAATAAGGTTCGGGGTTTTGGTTGTTAATTACAAGTTGTCTGGGTTAATTCCCCGTTATGTCAATTTCTCGATCGAGCCTCGATCGCACTTATTGTTTTTGTTGTAGACCGATCGCACTTTGTCAAGAGCGCTCTTGTTATGCTTGAGTTTGATCCCGTTGTTTTTGCTGGCGCTCCTCTTCTCACAGGCGAGTCCAACTCCACAGCAGTCAGGAAGCGCCACCCGTCGGGACGATCGAGTTATAGGGTAGAATCTGTTTTAAATTTTGGATAGACTGCAAATTTGTGTGATATTTGGCGATCAGTCGATCGACCAAACTTGACAAGCCGTGTCTATTCTCTACCAAAAGCTAGATCCGCTAGAAACCTCTGATACTGTAGCCTAAGCCGTAAAAGACAGGAAAATTGTATGCAAATCCAAACGCCAGACTGGGTTAAACACGCCGTATTCTACCAAATATTCCCCGATCGCTTCGCAAAAAGCAAACAGCCCCGCAAACGCCTGCTGCAAAACTTCATGTGGGAAGAATGGCACGAAATCCCTACCCTCCAAAGCTACAAAGGAGGCGACTTGTGGGGCGTGATGGAACAGCTAGATTACTTGCAAGATTTAGGCATTAATGCCATTTACTTTACCCCGATATTTCAGTCAGCCAGCAATCATCGCTACCACACCCACGACTACTATCAAGTAGATCCAATGTTGGGCGGGAATCCAGCATTTAAAGAGCTTCTAGACGCCGCCCACGCTCGCGACATCAAAATCGTCCTCGACGGCGTATTCAACCATGCCAGCCGCGGCTTTTTCTTCTTTCACGACATTCTGGAAAACGGCCCCCATTCTCCTTGGCTCGATTGGTTTCAAATTGAAGGCTGGCCGCTATCCGCCTACGACGGCAATTTTCCAGCTAATTATCTCGGTTGGGACGGCAATCGAGCGCTGCCTGTATTCAATCACAACAATCCAGAAGTGCGAGAGTACATTATGGAAATCGCCGAATATTGGATTAAATTCGGCGTTGACGGCTGGCGGCTGGACGTTCCTTTTGAAATTAAAACAGAGGGATTTTGGCAGGAATTTCGAGACAGAGTGAAAGCGGTTAATCCTGAAGCTTACATTGTCGGCGAAGTTTGGGAAGATGCCAGAGAATGGCTCGACGGCAGTCAATTTGACGGAGTGATGAATTATCTGTTTGCGGCCCCGACTATTGCTTTTGCAGCGGGCGATCGGGTAGATATGAACCAATTAGAAGGTCGCTCTTATTACCCCTATCCGGCGCTGTTTGCCAAGCAGTACGGGGAGAAGATTCAGGAAGTTTTGGAATTATATCCCTGGGAAATACAGCTAACTCAACTAAATTTGTTGGCCAGTCACGATACTGCGAGGTTGCTGTCAATTTCTGGAGACGATCGAGCTAGTGTAGAAATTGCGACTTTGCTGCTGTTAACTTATCCCGGAGCTCCCAGCATTTATTACGGTGATGAAGTTGGTTTGCCCGGTGCTCTAGACCCTGATTCTCGCCGCAGTTTTCCCTTGACGGCTGACTGGGAACTTGATGTTTTAGACTATCACAAGCAGTTGATAGCTTTGCGCCACCAATACGCCGCCCTCCGCACTGGGATTTACCAAATTCTGTTTGCTGAAGGCACGGTTTATGTTTTCGCTCGAATTTTGGAGGATGAAGAAATAGTTGTTGCTGTTAATGTGGCAATTCAAGAGGTAAAGGTGAGTTTTGAGACTCCCAGTTTGAAATCTCCTCACGAGAAATTGCTGTTCGGTAAAGGCGAATTTGTTTGGAAAGGTGAAGGGGAAACTCGGCAGTTAGAATTGAGTCTGCCCGCGCGATCGGGTTTAATTATCGGTTCAGCTAATTAGTGCTTTACACATTTGAGACCAAAGAAACCGGGTTTTTGACCTAATCTGTGAGTGAAAACGAAATATTGAAGTAAAAAACCCGGTTTCTGACATTGGTGCAAGATTTCTGATTGATGAGATTGTTGGGCAAAGTGAAACGTAGGGTTCGTTCCTCCTGACATCTTGCACAACAAACAAAAACTGGGAATAGGATTAAAAATCTAGGATAAAAACTTAGATTTTTGGTTTTATTCGCGGTTTTTATAAGTTTATTGACAATGGTGCAATATCTCAGTTCCTCTCAACCCAACCTACACAAACTGCCTCTTGTTGATGCTCCCACCACAAAGACAGGCATCAATGCACTACACTAGGTTATTGAAAAATATCTATTGTTTTCTCAGGATATGTAATGCAGCGCCTAAAGATATTAGCGCAGTTCTCTCGGTTGAGACGCTGGTTTGCTCAGAATTTAGGGGTGAGCACCCTTCGCAAAGAACAAGTCTATTTGGACATTGCTCAATCGGTGACGCTGACAGATGCCAGCTATTGGATTCAAGTTTTATTTTCTGCTGGGATTGCTACCCTGGGACTGGTGTTGAATAGTCCGGCCGTCATCATTGGCGCGATGCTGATTTCACCTTTAATGGGGAGTATTTTGGCAAACGGGCTGGCTTTGGCTGCTGGGGATGCGATTTTGGCGCTACGGGCTGTTGTTAATTTAATTTTGAGCTGCGGGCTAGCTATTTCCTTTGCGGTTGTGTTGGTATTGATTTTGCCATTTCAGGAAATGACCGACGAAATTCTGGCGAGAACTCAGCCAAATTTGCTGGATTTAGTGATTGCGCTGTTTTCTGGGGCTGTGGGGGCGGTGGCTATTTGCAAGGAGGCTAAGGGGGTTGTTACGTCTATTCCGGGGGTTTCGATCGCAGTGGCGCTGATGCCGCCGCTTTGTGTTGTGGGTTATGGTATTGCAACGGCGGTGAGTGTGAGTCCTGGA
>PVWI01000357.1 GCA_003003725.1 filamentous cyanobacterium Phorm 6
CATCAGTCAGTTGACAGTTGACAGTTGACAGTCATTAGTTAGTCAACTGCGACCGAGGGTTAGCACGTTCTTAATTGCTGAAACCCTTAATTTTCTTCCTTCTTCCTTCTTCCTTCTTCCTTCTTCCTTCTTCCTTCTTAGATAAACTCCGCTTCCCAAGTCAAAACTAATTCCCCAGCCGCCGCGCTTCCCTCAGCCGGGAAATCGGGCAAAAAGTCTTTATCCGCAGCCACGTCATAGGGCCCTTCCTTGAACTCCAAAATCACAGTATCCGATGCCAAAGCTACCAACGTGTGAATAGTGCCCTCTGGAAGTTCCACGGCGCGGGTGGGCCCGGCTGCACCCACTTGCAAAGAGTGCAAAATTTGACCGTTTTCGTTCAAAATCAGGATACCCACTTCTCCTTGAATCACCACAAAAAACTCAAAACCGTTAACAGACGGCGGGCGCAGGTGTCGGTGAGGGCGGACGTAAGTCCCCGGTTGCAGCACGTTGACAAACCGCTGCACCTTTTCTGACAAATCGTGGAAATTGTAGTTTTGGCGCTGGCGGGGACTGCTGCGGGAGGAAGCGGCAACTTCGTCTAGCAATTCTTGCGTCAGACACTTAATTGGAGGGGACTGCACAACAGATATCCTGTATTTAATAGTTTTTGAACAAATGGGCTAGTCTGAGATCATCTTTACCAGCATCTCTTGACATATGAAAATCGCAAATCAGGTGCATACCACTAAGGCAATGCGTTTGTCAAGTATTTTTAGAACAATTATTAACCCGATCGCCCTTTCGACTATTCTAGTCTGCGCCAGTAGCGTTTCTGCGTCGTACGCAAAGAGTGTAACACTGTTAGTTCAGCAGGAATTGCCACAGCAGCAAATTAAAGACGAAATTCGCGATCGAGTTCAAGAAGAAGTTGACATTGCTTTCGGGCGCACAGCCCTGCTGCTGAACGGGATCATAATTGCCTTAACTTTGCTTCCGACAGCAGCCGGGGTCGGTGTTTGGTTTCTGTTCGGCAAATTGTCCAAGCAGACAACAATTGCTCGCCAAGAAATTGAAAGTCTCCATTACGATACAATCTCTCAATTAAAACTATTAATTTCTGACGCTGAAAGTATCTTAGGCGAAATTCAATACCAAAATCACCCAGCGGATGTAGAAACAGACCTATTATTGCCCGATGCCCAAATTCAAGAATTTGCTCCAGTTAACTACGGTAATTATCAACAGTTATTGACAGCGGGCGATTATGCTAAACAGGGAGATGCTTGTTTCTTTGAAAGCCGCTACGAAGATGCGATCACAGCTTATAATCAAGCCCTGCAAATTCAGCCAGATTTAGCAGATACCTGGAACAACCGGGGAGTAGTGTTGACGAGAATGCAGCAGTATCCAGAGGCGATCGCCTCTTACGAACAAGCTACCACAATTCGCCCGAATTATCCCGACGCTTGGAACAACCGAGGCGTGGTATTGTTGGAGTTGCAGAAATACCCAGAGGCGATCGGCTGTTATGAACAAGCAATCCAAGCCAAACCCGATTATGCCGACGCTTGGAACAACCGAGGCGTTGCTTTTTCCAAAATGCAGGAATACGAACAAGCAGTAATTTCCTACAATAAAGCCCTACAAATCAAGAATGATTATACTGACGCTTGGAACAATCGAGGCGTTGCACTCTCAAAATTAGAAAAATACGAAGCGGCGATCGATTCCTACGACAATGCTGCTAAAATTCGACCTGATTTCTACAGAATTTGGTACAATAAAGCCCGATGTTATGCGCTACAAGGTCAAATTGAGTTGGCTATTGAAAATTTGAAACGTGCCTTAAATCTCAATCCAAATTTGTGCAAAGAGTTGGCAAAAACTGAAGCTGATTTGGAGAAGATTCGCGAACATGAGGCATTTAAGCAGTTGATTAATTAATCGGAACTCTGTAGGGTGCGTGACTACAAATTATTTCAAATTTATCACTGGTGACTAATAAAAGTCACGCACCGAAAAATTACGCTATCTACATTCGATCTATCAATTCATCCGAAGTCACACAAAGTCTTGTGCTGTCTCGATTACTTTTGCCAATATTACACTTTTTGCAAAGAGTTTGTAGATTACTTATATCGTTAGAACCACCTTTTGAACGGGGGATAATGTGGTCAACTTCCAATAAAACTCCATCTTCTTTTGACGATCTACCACAGCTAAGACATTTCCATTTATCTCTAGCAAGTACAGCCCACCATTTACCTGCTCTCACAAAAGAATAACTGTCTAGTTCAGGTATTTCTGAAGAATCGAAATCTTCCTCATCGCTTTCTTCTGTTTCTATGTCATTTTCGGTATTTTTAAAAGCGAGATAAAATTCTTTGAATTGCTCAAGCCTATTTTCAAGCTGAGGTTCTCGTCCTTCACCAATACAAATAAATGATTCTGCTAAAGCGTATAAGAGGATGAATGCAATAATTAGTTCAGACAATCCTCGCCCTGGACTGACAGGAAAGTAGTATTTGGGTGATATCAACCTTATAGCATCTGACCCTACTTCTTCAGGCACAATTGCCTTATGAAGAGGTAGAACTTCAAATTCAGGATTATAGGTCGTATGTGAAATACGTGCTACCGATAATAGTGGCAGCAAGACATTGCTATACTTAGCGACAAGTTGGGAAATTCTTGCCACGTAAGCATCATCAACGCCTTGACGAAATGGCATTAACTCAGTATGAATTGTTCCGCTAGGAAATACCTTAAACGTTAGGTAAGTGGGATGATGAAAGAATGGCTGTCCATTTCTCCTGAGAATTTTGAGCGGTTTGTCACCCCGTTTTGCAATAATTCCAATATGAACAAAGCCATAGTCTTTGTTCTCCTTTGCTTTATCTCGATGACTTGGAGAGTAGGCAAAAGTCATTCTCTCGTATGGATTTACATCGTAGACTTGCGCCACAACATCAAGGGTATAACGCAGTAACGTCTCTAGCCGAGGGAAGAAATAATTTTGCAGTGTTGAAAGCCGGGTTTTAGTGTCAGGGATATTGAAAATTTGAGTATCCCTCTCTTCAAAAATCACTTCACGAATACTGTGACTATTTTGCACGTTTCTGATTCCTTGTATTTCTTCCTGTATTTCACGAACTATTCGATCGCACTTATCAAAAGCTTGCTAGTTTTTTTGTATTCCTTACTTTTGGTGGACTTTAGTCCGCCAAATATTGCGGAATCAAGTCCACGCTACAAACCTTACTTATTGCAGCTAGAACATGATGTAATTGGTTGGGTTTCGTTCCTCAACCCAACCTACAACTACTACAAATATTTCTGCAATAGCAAGCCCATTTTCTCCTTAGTAGCCGCTGGCACTTGATCAAGCCGAGTCAGGATTGCATATTTCAAAGCAGAATGTGCCTCAGAAACGGGGGGATTTTCAGTTAGCCTCCGTACTGTTTCTTGAATAACTTTTTGGGCATTTGCTGCATTGCGGTGCAAGTTTGCAACTACCATTTCTACTGTTACGCTGTCGTGATCTTCGTGCCAGCAGTCGTAATCGGTGACTAATGCTAAAGTTGCGTAGGCAATTTCTGCTTCTCTGGCTAGTTTTGCTTCCGGCAAATTTGTCATCCCGATGACTGTCGCCCCCCAACTGCGGTAAAGGTGGGATTCTGCTTTTGTGGAAAATGCGGGGCCTTCCATGCAGACGTAGGTGCCGCCACGGTGCAGGGTAACGTCGGGGAGGTTCAAGGATTCGATCGCACTTGTCAACACTTTAGCCAATTCGCCGCAAATCGGGTCGCCAAATGTAATGTGACCGACTATTCCTTCTCCGAAAAAAGTCGAAGCTCGATTTTTGGTGCGATCGATAAACTGATCCGGCACTACCATATCTAAAGGTTTCGCCTCTGCTTTCAGGGAACCAACCGCCGAGGCTGAGATTAAATACTCAACTCCCAAACTCTTCATTGCATAAATATTTGCCCGATACGGGACTTCTGAGGGCAAAAAAGTGTGGTTGCGGCCGTGTCTTGCCAGAAATGCGACGGGCGTACCATCCAATGTTCCCACAATTGCGGCATCCGACGGCGAACCGAAAGGTGTATCGATTTTCACCTCTTCAATATCCTTGAGGGCCTCCATTTTATACAAACCGCTGCCGCCGATAATTCCGATCTTTGCTTGTGCCATTATTACGCTTTGCCTGAGTTTTACTCTTAGTGATTCTATCGGGCCATCGTTAAGTTGGCGTAAAGATAATTGAAGATTTCATGACAGCAGTTACCCGCCGTACGCTATATTTTACTTAAAAAATGTGATTTTAATCACAACATAACTTCACGAAATCTTTAAAAATAAAAGTACAGAGTTCTGCTATCTACTTTTAGGGTGTTAAGACATGACAGTCAGTTCTACTAGCCTCCCCAAAATCGCGATCGAGGCGATCGTCCAGCGAATCTTTGCTTTCCGCCAAATTACTCCCCTCGACAGACGGTTGATCAAGTCAGCAGTCCTCGGCGGGCTCGACGAAAAGGATCATTTTCACATCAACCGAGTCTGTCAGGGCATCCAAAACGGATTGATTTTAGTTGTGGAATAACTTGGCTGCACTTTCTGTTACCACCTCAAAAAGCTGTTTAAAAATTTTTGTTTGGGTCTGTATCTGCTGGAACTTAGTTCGAGCGTTATTCTATTGAATAGAGACAGGCGAGCGATCGACATCACAAATCAGATTATCAAAAACCTGGGTTGAAAACCCCGTCCTTCTAGGACGGCTTTAATTGATTGTAATTTTTTGTTACGACACCGCTTGCTTTGTGCTGACCACGCTAGCATAAATGTGGAGGTAAGACAATGCTAGTTTTTGAGTTCAAGGCTTACGGAAAATCAAGTCAGTTTAAAGCGGTAGACGAAGCAATTCGTACCGCTCAGTTTGTCCGCAATAGCTGTTTGCGCTACTGGATCGACAATCCGAAAAAGAACAAATACGACTTAAATAAATACTGCGCTGTACTGGCAGCTACCTTTCCGTTTGCCGACGAACTCAATTCCCAAGCAAGGCAGTCAAGCGCAGAACGCGCTTGGGCAGCTATCTCCCGATTCTACGAAAACTGCAAAAAAAACGTCCTAGGCAAAAAAGGATATCCGCAGTTCCAAAGAGACTGCCGTTCGGTCGAGTACAAAACAACTGGATGGAAGCTTACAGAAGATAGAAGGTCGATTACTTTTACCGACAAAAAAGGGATTGGCAAACTCAAATTAAAAGGTACACGCGATTTGCACTTCTACCAAATTAACCAAATAAAACGGGTTCGTTTGGTAAAACGTGCAGACGGTGTGTACGTCCAATTCTGCATTGACGTCAACCGCAAAGAAAACACGGAGCCTTCTGGTACTACAATCGGACTCGACGTTGGCTTGAAAGAATATTACACCGATTCAAACGGGACTACGGTAAAAAATCCGAGGTTTCTGAGGAAAGGTGAGAAAGTCCTCAAACGATCTCAACGTCGCGTATCCAGAAAAGTTAAAGGTTCAAAGAACAGGGGCAAGGCTAGGCAGATTCTAGGTAAGCGGCATCTCAAAATAAGTAGGCAACGCAAAGACCATGCAATAAAACTTGCAAGGTTCGTAGTTCAGTCAAACGACTTGATAGCCTACGAAGATTTGAGAATTAAAAATATGGCGCAGAATCACTGTCTAGCGAAGTCCATTAACGACGCATCTTGGTATCAGTTCCGTGTCTGGCT
>PVWI01000078.1 GCA_003003725.1 filamentous cyanobacterium Phorm 6
TTGGATTTCGTTTAAAAGTTGAGTATCCTTTAATAACAAGATCCACTGAATTAATTCTAATTTGAGAACTTGAATGCTCATGGCTTCTCGGTGGAACAAATACCAAATTTAGACTTATTATAAACCAATCCATCCACCGAGGAGGTACTGCCCCTCCTATCGCCGCGTTATCAGCACGGTGTCTCGCTTTTCGACTTCCGGTGGTTAATTAAAAGGAAGATGAAGGAATCGAACCCTTACAGTTAACTGTACCCCAGTTTTCAAGACTGGTTGCCAACCATTTAGCGGCATCTTCCGAGGGGTGTCTGACGGGAATTGAACCCGCTATTACTGGTTCCACAAAAGGGCGCCGCTACCGCTTTGGCTTCAGACACCGCAGTGGAATCAAGGAGAATCGTAGGCGAAGCCTTCGGGAAGGGTACTCCTAACCTCTTGCGTGCAAAGCAAGCGCTCTACCAATTGAGCTATGAGCCCGCTTAAAAGATTCACCTGTCGAGTAAATCTAAAATCTAAAATCTCAAATTGGTGTGGTGGATTGCGATCGGATTTGAACCGATATCTTTCTAACAGCCAGTTAGATGCTTTACCAATTAAGCTACGAACCCCAGACAGCAGGAGCGGTAGGACTTGAACCCACAACATTCGAGGTAGAAGCTCGACACTCTATCCAGTTGAGTTACGCTCCCATGTTTTTTGTTAATGTGCGATCGCGCGTACTTTGCGTGTAAGTTATTGGAGCAATGCGTTTTCTCAGTTACTAGAGGGACTGGGCCGATGAGTTATTACACACTCTTTAAAGGATGGCTACTTTCAAGCCTACCTATCGGGTTCATTACACTCCTCGTTCTCAAACGCCCGCTGAATTTGACAGCGTTACCTTTCCTCTCGTACTAAAGTATGTAGGCTTCAAAGATTGGGACACGCAAAAGGGCGATCGACAATTAACTTTTATCATTATTAATAAAACCAACCTCCATTTATTTAGTAAAGCGGATAACGAGGCTCGAACTCGTGCCTAGAGTTTGGAAGACTCGAATGCTACCGTTACACCATACCCGCAATATTGGAAATTTAAAACAGCTTTAAAATGTTAATCATTTTCTAAAAAAAGTTGATTAATTTGATCTGAATAAACTGTTAAATTCTGCCAATGTTTTTCTTTGATCGCTAGAGTCTAGTACGGAAAAGATGACGCTTTTGAATCTGCCCGCAAATTGACCGTTCGACAATAAAAAGTCTGCAAACATCTGCGCTACCATTGATGGATCGTTTCTAAATACGCCACATCCCCAAGCACCTAAAACTATCGCCTCGCAACCTTTGTTAAGAGCTAGCGCTAACAATTTTGCACCCCGTCCATACAGAGTTTCCCTAATTTTTCCCATACTCTCTGACTCTTGTCTCCAAATTTGACCAGCATTGGGAGCTGAACTTGTGATAAAATCTACAAGATAAGGTTCATCAAGTAAAGTTCCATCATCTTTGCGGAATACTGGACAACCGGGAGAGTAAATGAGTCGATCGGAGTAGAGCAGCGATTTGTGAGAGCGATGATACTCGTAGTATTGGGAACATTTTAAAAGGCTTTTGTAGAGTGCAGAACTGCGTGCTAAACTTTCTTCTTGTGCTTTAGCGCCTTTGATGAATCCACCACCCGGATTTTTAGCAGAAGCGAAGTTTAAGACTGCAATTTTTGCAAATTTGTGCGATCGCGCTGTACGCTCTGCCCCCACCAGCGTTGTCTCATTCCTCACCATAAATTCCGTGTTCGAGAATTGAGGAGTACCTGAGAGAACATCTTGCTCGATCGCTAACAGGGCTTCTGGTTCATAGTATGCTGTCCCAGCAATACAGGATGCTAATTGGCGGTCGAGATTGACCTGCTTACCTTCAGGGGACAAGTAGTAACCATCTTCGATGATTTTTAGCGTATGTTGGGCGATCGCGATTCTTTTCATGCTTTTTACTAGGATTTGCTAGAACAAATTAGCAATAAAAATGCTAGATAAAATTTAGTATAATTAGATAAACTCCTTCTGATTTTAGTACAAGCAAGTGACAGGATTTGAACCTGCAAGAAAGCTTTACAAGAGCCTCATGTTACCAATTACATCACACCTGCATTTTTGGTAGCGGGGGCAGGAGTTGAACCTGCTATGAAGAGGCTTATGAGACCTCCAAGCCTACCCAGGCTACTTCACCCGCGATGTCACCAAATACCCCTGACTGGCATCGAACCAGCACTGACTAGATCCTAAATCTAGCGCCTCTACCGATTGGGCTACAGGGGCAAAACCGATCGCACTTTTGGGTTTTGATACCCAATACCCCTGACTGGACTCGAACCAGCAAAACACTCGTTCTAAGCGAGCGATGTTTTCCAATTACATCACAGAGGTAAAGTCGGGATAGCAGGAGCAGAACTGGGAAGGTAGGACTTGAACCTACATTTGTCCGCTTTCAAAGAGCGGTGCCATGCCAATTAGGCGACTTCCCAATAACATTCTTTTTGACATTTTCAAAACTTATTTATTGACATCTAAATAAAATTTAGTTTGTAGTGAGGACTTTAGTCCTCATGATTGAAGGACTAAAGTCCTCACTACGAACCGTTTTTATTCGGTAATCGAACGAACATTATATAAGTCCTGTCTTTCTAAAATGGCTGCCTCAGTAGGACTCGAACCTACAACCTAGCGGTTAACAACCGCTTGCTCTACCATTGAGCTATAAGGCAACGCAATCCCCCAAGTCAGTGTCGAACTGACGGCCTCTTGTTCTTCAAACAAGCGCTCTACCAACTGAGCTATCGGGGGAAAACGGAGAAGGAGGGATTTGAACCCTCGACGGTTGTTAAACCGCTCTTTCTTAGCAGGAAAGCGCCATAAGCCGCTCGGCCACTTCTCCGAGCATGAGAACGGAGGGATTTGAACCCCCAAATGTTCAGTCGCGCAAACTGAATTGTTGTCCAGTTACAACTCATTCTCAAGATTGCAACTGCATATTAAATACACAGGACTTACCCAAGGGAGTCAAAAACCCGGTTTCTCTCTTAATATCTCTCGTAGAGATGCAAGATTTTTCTCAGAAACCGGGTTTTCTGTATAAGTCATAATACAGTTGCAAATGGGTCGGGCTGGAATTGAACCAGCAACGCTTTAAGCTACTGTTTTACAGACAGCTACCCGCACCAATAGGAGGGCCAACCCAAGATGGAATTTTTGGTAGATCGCCAAGGAATTGAACCTCGATTTATCCGCTTAAAAGGCGGCTGCAAAACCATTCTGCCAACGACCCACGCAAAGTGCTGACGGGAGTTGAACCCGCAAATCACTTGGGTGAAAACCAAGCGGCTTAAACCATTTGCCTACAGCACTATTTATTTAAGATTTGAGATTGCTCCTGCGAATTAGTAAGAACAGAGGTTAGGGCGGGATTTGAACCCGCGAAATTCGGTTTTGCAGACCGATGCTTTGGGCCGCTCAGCCACCTAACCTGGGAGTCCCGACGAGGTTTGAACTCGCAATTTTCACCTTGAGAGGGTGACGGCTTAAACCAATTTGCCTACGGGACTTTGAAAGTTTTGAGTTTTAAGTTATGGGTTTTGAGTTAAAGAAAATTGTTAATTCAAAACTCATAAATTTGTTACTCATAATTTGTTACTCGCAACTCCGGGAAACGGAGACGAGGCTGACGGGTTTCGATCCCGCTACCTTCGCTGTGACAGAGCGACGCTCTCCCAATTGAGCTACAGCCTCAAGAAATTGCTGTTTGGACGGGTGGCGGTTGATTCCGCGTACTACAAGCCGATCGGGCTTTTGTTACCGGAGTCTACACTGCCAAATGTCCGCAATTATGTGACATGATTAATTATCTATTCTATTTTCAAGGTTCATATTGCTTTTGGAATAAAGCTTTGAAGCTTTTCCCCTTCGCCATACATTTATACTACATGGCGTAATACAAGACTGTCAAGGGGGTAATACAAGTTTTTTTAAAATTTAGTTTTTTAAGGTGGGTGTCGATCGCCCAATCCAAGACTCTCAGCTCGGTAATTCCTTGTAAACAAAGACTTTGAGCTATAAAACTGGTGGTGTTACCATAGGTAAATCCGATCGCAATACTGTACTACATTTTAATCTCTCTGAATTTTCGGCGTTGCGCCGGTGGCACTTCTGGAAAAACAGACGCCCGCATTCAGTAGCCAACTTTTGCCCCGTTGTCAATCCCCGCCCAGACATATTTCTAAAAAATTAGGTTTCTTTTACCTGAATTCCCATTATCATTATCGGCAGTGTGGAGTGAAGGGAATCTCAAGTGAGCGGAAATCATCTGTTTCAAAGACTGTCCAAAAAATGGCGTTTTGTGGCGATCGCCCTGACAGCGACTGCGATTAGCTTTGTCATCGGTACGCTAATGCCAGGAAACCCACAGGGAAGCGACAAGCCTGCAACCGCCGCGGTGCAGAACCTTAACCAATCCTTAACGGTAAATCCGCTAGCAAAGGAGGTTGGGGACAATCAAATAGCGTTTAATCTCGATCGCACAATTGAGGAACTTCTCACCGTATTGGAATCCAAAGAAAAACTTTTGACCTTTGTGCCGCCGGAACAGTTTCAGGGAACAACTGTTTTTGAGGGAAAAGTCAAAGATTCTGAGAAAGTTATTGCTTTAACTGTTGATGACGGGCCGTGGCCGGAAACGACGGAACAAATGCTGGATATTTTTAAGCAAAATGATGTTAAAGCAACTTTTTTTTGGCTAGGTCAATCTATCGAAAATTCCCCTAAAATTGCTCGCCGAGTTGTGGCAGAAGGTCACGCGATCGGCAATCATACGTGGCATCATTGGTACGATCCGATGGATGCGGCGACGGCGGCTGATGAAATCGATCGCACGGCTAAACTTATTTACGAAACCACGGGAGTTAAGACTACTTTTTTCCGCCCGCCGGGGGGAGTTTTGAATAATGGTTTGGCTAAGTATGCTAAGGATCGCAATTATTCTGTGGTGATGTGGTCGGTAACTTCTGCGGATACCGATCCGCGCGCTCAACCGTCGGCTTTTGTTAATAATGTGTTGAAGGGTGCGAAGCCGGGGGCGATCGTTTTAATGCACGACGGCGGGGGCGATCGATCTCGTACTATTACGGCTTTACCGGGGATGATTGCTGGTTTGAAACAGCAGGGATATCGGTTTGTGACGATTCCTGAGTTGCTGGAAATGCAAGAACAATCAGCTTCAAAAGTTGATAGTTGATAATTGATATTTGATAGTTAAGATGGGACGAATTAGGCGCTGCAAGTTTGTAATAATTTCCAGCAAAATAGAAAAGATTGAAGTCCGAACTATCGCACTTTATCAACTTGTTTATAGTACAATACGGTTTACTTAACACTATTTATGCGCCGGAGATCCCCCTAAATCCCCCTTAAGAAGGGGGACTTTGAGAGCATTCTTGTCCCCCCCTTTTTCAAGGGGGGTTAGGGGGGATCTGTCTTAAGTGAACCGTATTGGTTTATAGTAGGGACTTTAGTCACGAATAGATTTCCAGCAAAATAGAAAAGTCTGATATCAAATCCGCTAGCATCGGAAACGATATGAAGTCTTAACGATCGAGCTTAATTCACATTACTTCCATAAAACCTTGTTTGAAAAGTCATTAATTGCGCCGGAATCAACGGATAGCACTTCCGAAAAGCTTCCCGAGTGGCTACACACCTTAGATACCTGTGCGAGTACCAACACTTGGGCGATCGCCCGCGCGGCCAATCTGCACCACGGAGATGTAATATTTACTAAGCAGCAAACCAGCGGGCGCGGCCAACACGATCGCACTTGGCACTCCCCAACAGGTGTTTTAACTGCGAGTTTTGTACTCGACAACCTCAATCCCCATCTGTTACCCGGACTTAGTTTAGCAGCCGGTTTGGCGGTGATTTACGCGATCGAAGATTTGGTTCCCGAATGCCGCGATATGCTGCGCCTGAAATGGCCGAATGATGTTTGGATACATCGCCACAAATTAGCCGGAATTCTCTGTGAAGCCACTTCTGGTAATGTTTCTGGCAAAACTCGCGCCGTTGTGGGAATTGGACTCAACCGCTGCGTAGATTTCGCGGCTGCGGGATTGGATGAAAGGGATCTTGGCAATGCGGTAAGCCTGCATTCTATTGCTACTACAGTACCAGATGAATTGTGTTTGCTCGATCGACTGCGGCATTATTTACTCGAACTAGCCGATATGTTTTCCACCACAGACAAGCCAGCCCAAAAGTCTGGTTTAGCGCCACTTTTGCCGGAATTGCGTCGCCGCGACGGGCTGATTGGGTGTAATGTGGCGATCGAGCTTTCCTCAGAAACCATCTGCGGAGAAGCCGCCGGCATTGACGGAAGCGGCCGGTTGTTAGTATGCTTGGCGGGCGATCGAACACAAGCCTTTACCTCCGGGCGAGTTCGATTAATTTAAGAGTTATTGGTTATTAGTTATTGGTTATTAGTTATTTGTTATTTGTTATTTGTTATTTGCTAGCAATTCCCAATTAACAATGCCCGATGCCCGATGCCCGATGCCCCTTGCCCAATTCCCAATTCCCAACTTTAATTTACCACCTCAAACATTACCAATCTACTCAGCCACAGCGGTTGATTTGCCTCCACACCTTCAGGACGACCCTTAGTAGTAGCAACTTGTATTCTGTTACCATTTATGCCTTGTTTCACCAGAGCAGCTTTCACATTTATCGCCCTTTCCAGTGCCAAGTTTTGATTTTCCGTAGGAGTGCTTTTCAAATCGCTATAGCCAATTATCCTAAAATTCTTCGTGCTATTTTCCTGCATAAATTCTTTGACTTTTTTAAGCTTTTGTGCTATGTCTTTGGGCGATAAAATTGTCGAACCAGCACCGAAATAAAGGCGAATTGCCATTGCCTTTGACAGCGGTTGACTGCCTATTCCCACTGTATTTGTTACAGACTTCACCCCTGGAATTTTCTCAAAAGCTTGAGTTATTTTCTCAGCATCTGCCGCCTTGCTCACGCTACCTGCAACGGCGACTTTTCCCTCTGCATAGCGAGCCGAAATATTAATGCTTTCTAGTTTATTCAAAAGCTCCACAGTGCGTTTGACATCTGCCGCAGCTAAAACTGGATCGGGAGGTACTTCAACGGCGATAATTTTATTGTCAATTGTTAATTTGGGAGCAGTTTGTTGAGCTATTTTTTCCGCTTGCAATCGCAGCTTTTGATTCGGAACTCGTCCCGAAATCTCCAATATTCGATCTTTAACATCTGCCGCGAGGCGATAAACCGATAACTCTGGACTAGATTGTAAAGCTAAATTTGTATCTGCTTCTATGCTAGCTGCAATCCCGCTGCGGTATTGATGAATTCCCCAAGGTATGCCAATTAAACCTAACGCTGCTAAACCGATAATTGGTAAAATTGGCTTTTTAGGAGATTTAACTTTTATATCTGTATCGATTAACTTTTGCAAATTCAAATTGACTTCTGCCGGCACAGTAGTTGGATCGCCGTTAAATGACTGGATTTGATCCCCGTATTCTTGAACAATATTTTTGAATATCGCCCGCATCTTGTACTTAAACCACTGGCGGGTTTCTCCTTGCATCACTACTGCCAAATAACAGGAACCAGCTACTTCCAATACGATCGTAGATGTGCCGTATTCTATAGCATCAATCTCTGCAATAGTTCCCGACTGAGATATGCAATCGTTGACAAAAGCGCGAATAGCAGTCAACATCCCCGCTACCATGTCTGATTCTAGCTGTTCGCGCTCAGAGTCCTGCACTGCTGAAATTACTAAGCCCGATTGTGTTTGGATTAAAAAGACAGCTTTAACAGTCAACGGTGTTGTTTCTTGTATCAGCAATTCTGCTTCAGACATTCCCTGGAATTTAGCTTTAAATTTGCGACTAATTCCCTCTGGGCTTAAAGATGATTCGAGTTTGTCATTAATCTCCCGCATCATCTCTCCGATGTATTTTAAAATCGTGCTGCCGATTATCGGATAAAGTGCATCCGACATAGCTTCTCGCTTGAGATGAATTTGCTGTTTGATAGCAGAGGCCATTTCTGGTGCGATCGCCATTGCAATTTCATCGGGCGACTCAGTTATTCTGTGGCTGATTCCCACAGGGATAGCGGGCGAGATGGCTACTCCCATCGATTGCCTGTTTTCTCTGGTTTTGGTATTAATTACTTCATCAATTATCGGGGCTATGGTTTCAGTAAATGATTTTCTAGACTCATTAATTGTTTGGAGCATCATTTCGGGAAAAATGCTTTTTATTTGCGCCTCTAATTCTTCCCGATTGCCTCCCCATTCAGCATTAGTTATTTTGCGATCGAGTTGCTCTACTTTACTGTTTAGTGTGGAATTATAACCTACAACTTCATCTAACAATGGTAAGATAGATTCGATTACAGATTTTTCCAGTTGGGCGTGATGGCTAAGCATTAGCTCGTCAATCAAAGGTTTCAGTAAATCTGTAAACAAGTCTGTCGATTCATAAATCCGGTGTTCGATCGCCACAATCTTTTGTTCGATATTCCCCAGTCTTTCATCAATCCTTTTATTCTGAACGATCGCATCGACAGCAGGGGCGATCGCCGATTCGATCTCTAACTTTGCTTCCTGGATTCTTCGGGACAGCATCTCGACGATCGCGGGCATGATTCTTGACATCAACCCTTGTATCTCGGCTAAAACTTGCTGCTCAACTTCAACAATCTTACTTTCATTTTGCAATAGTTGTGCTGCAATACCGCTGTTTTGAATAGCGGTATTGATAGCCGGTGCGATCGCCTCTGTCACCTCGAACTTTGTCTCGTCGATTTTTCGGTTCAGCGACTCAATCATTAACGGCATTAACCTTGCCATTATTTCTTCCGGCTGAGATTTTTGCTGTCGCTGAAGATGATTTAGTCTACTTTCTACATCGCTGAGTTTTCCTTGAACTTCTCTTTGCAGAATTGCTGATTCGATCAAAGGTGCGATCGCCCCTGCTACCTCTAATTTTGATTCATCGATTTTCCGGCTTAGCAAATCAGTTATGGCTGGCATTAGCATCGCCATAATCTCTTCTGGCTTCAGAATTTGCGACTGTTGGGTAGCCAGTCGGCGTTCGACGATGCTCAATACTTTTTCTTCTATTTCTACCCAAGCTATTCTTACCTGTACTGAGGGAGCGACAGTTGCTATAACCTCTAACTTTAACTCACTAATTTTGCGGTTCAGCAACTCGCTAACTATCGGCACTAGCTGCTTGATTAAATCTTCCGGTTCCTGCTGGTAACGGTGCTGAACATTTGCAAGTCTATCTTGAATTTTTACTACTTGTTCTTCCAGTTCGTTTTGATTCTGAACTACTTGATTGACTGTCGGTGCGATCGCCGAAGCTACCTCTAACTTACACTCGTCAATCTTGCGGTTTAGCAATTCCCCCACCACAGGCATCAGGCGCTGCATTAACTGTTCTGGATTCGGTAGTTGTTGCTGATTGAAATTAGCAATTTGATTTTCCAAATCTCCTAATTTTGCCTGCAATTCGAGCCGATTAATTTGATCATTGCTAGCGAGTGCGATCGCCTTTTTTAATTCAGACTTCAACGCTTCTAATTCTTCTTTCACTAATTCAGGAATTAATGGCTTTAGTAAAGTCATCAATTCTTTCGGTTCAGCCATTAGATTTTCAAAACTTTCTAACCTTTGTTCTACACTCAAAATATTATTATGAAATTCCGGCAAATCCCGTTCAAATAGTAGTTGCTGCAACTGCTTAAACTGCTCCACAGCTTGTTCTAATTCTTCCTCCGACGGTTGGTATCTTTTTTCTACTTTTGCCGTTCTAGATAAATCTGGTTCCTGATTATTGTTTTGTTGTCTTTGAGATGGTATCTCTTCGTTGTTAGTCAATACTTCGGGTACAATAGCCGGTGATTCGATCGGAAAAGACAATTTGTTGCGCAGATTTTCCGCGCCCTCAACTCGCTCGGTAGGCTTTTCAAAGGATGGTAACTTTAGTGCGGTTGGTTCCTTTCTTGATTTCTTCAATAACTGTAATTCAGTCAGTATTATTAGCAATTCCTGAAGTTGATCTCCAGCTTTAGGATTGAAGAGAGTTGCGTCAGAAACTTCTGCTTCTGACTGATATATTTTGCCTGAATTATCATTAGATGCTGCCATACTGTGCTACCAAAATCTGATTTTGACCGATCGCCGGAAATTACCAGCTTGCTTACCGCCTCACCAAGAAAGAAAATCAATAGGACAGAATTTTTCGCAGCGTCGTACTAAAGCTATCGCCCCATTCTAACTGCTGCTCTGCGACTAGCCAACTGGCCCGCCAACTCCAATGCTGCTTTCATGCTGGAAGCATCCGCAATCCCTTGACCTACAATATCAAAAGCAGTGCCGTGATCTGGAGATGTGCGGACAAAGGGTAAGCCAATTGTAGTGTTGACTGCTTTGTCGAAAGCCATCAATTTTACTGGAATTAATCCTTGGTCGTGGTACATTGCCAAGTAACCATCATGGGCTTCTTTGGCTAAACCGTACCAAACTTTACCCGGTTTTACCCACAAGGTGTCGGGGGGGACTGGCCCATCTAACTGCACTTGAGGGAAGCGATCGCGCTGCGTTTCCAACCAAGGTATCATCCAAGAAAGCTCTTCATTTCCCAGTTTGCCATTTTCGCCACTGTGAGGATTTAAGCCAGAAATCGCAATTTTCGGTCTTTCTATCCCAAAATCTTCCCGCAAACACTCTACCAGCAATTCTAGTTTTTCGCTCAGCAATTCTGGAGTCAAAGCATCGGGTACTTGACGCAGGGAAATATGTGTGGTAGCGAGTAAAGTTACCAGCGTCCAGCCGCTGTGAGGAGATGTGGCGGCAAACAGCATTCCGAAACGCTTCGATTTCGCCCTTTCTGCGAGGAGTTCTGTTTGTCCGGGATAATTATAACCGGCCGCCTGCCAACAAGTCTTGGAAATTGGGCCGGTGACGATCGCACAAAATTCACCCGCGAGGGTACGGGCGATCGCCCTTTCCATATACGCGAAGCTAGCCGCCCCACTAGCAGCACTCCCGACACCGGGGATAATTTCGCCCCATTTGCTGTCTGGTTCGATATCAATAATGTTTAATGTTTCGGGATTTGCTGCTTCTGTGGCTAGATTGCTCGATCGCAACTTATCGTAAGTTTCCTGCAAAATCATCCTAGAACCGAAAACCGTCACCATCAAAGCAGCGGGATCTGCCAATGCCTTGAGAATCACTTCCGGGCCAATTCCCGCCGGATCTCCCAGAGTTACAGCTAGTTTTGATTGCCGATCGAGACTCAAGGCAGTTTTCTCCCACAAAATACAGGAATTTCCCCAACGAATGAAATTTTACCATTTAGGTAGCTAATTTCCCAAAATTCTCCGAAAAATGCCGAAAATCCGGCGAATGCCGCACCGGGATGAAAGCCAGCACCAGGCTTGACAGTTTCTGCTAAGTTTTTGAATGGCGATCGTTGATCTAAGTAACTTGATACAGTAAAATACCACCATGACACAAGCCATAACACCGTTGATACGTTAAAGCGCGATCGGCAAGTGGAACAATTGGTCAACCAGAAGTAGCAATCTCAAGTGAGATACCCAGCCGCTCTCAAAACAGTACGGCGAAACTTGACCCAGAAACCAGCAAAACTCAAATTTTCCCTCAAAAAGTAGGGTGGGACACGCCCAAACTCTAGGCCAGTATCCTAGTACGCTTGATTCAGATGAACCGGCAAAGATTGTCTAAACTCGACTGTTTGGTTGTGACTTGGGTAGAATCGAACTGTTCGGAAATTGCTCGCAAGAGATAGCTAATTTTTCGGTGAATCAAGGAATTGAGAATCTCCGACTCTAAAAAAGCCGAGAGTGTCAAAGTATGTTTATTTAATTTGCGATCGTCAAGGAACTCTAAAACACATGAACCCTGAATTTATCAGCGCAGCCTTTTTGTCATTTTCCCTAATTTTCGTCGGTATCGGTGGAGGCTTCTTGCTGCTCAAACTCCAAGGCGGCGGCGAAGAATAGGCGATCGTACCGATCGCCGCAACCGGGTTTTTTACCGCAAAAATCATGCTGGCTGGTTGGCAAGATTAGAAAAACCCGGTTTATTAAAATTTATTGTCAGAGTCCTGAGTTATTACAACATATCGTTACCAAGACATCAGTATCAAAGCCACAAGCAAAATTTTTATTCGTCGATAAATACGCAACGCTTTCTCTCAAACTCTCGGACTCTGGGACTCTGGGACTCTCTCGCCTGCCGATAGCCGATCGCTTAATGAGAGGATTTCAGGTTTTTGTTAAGTTTTTATAAAAAACTTAACAAAAACCTGATACCATCTTATAGAAAGTTTAAGATTCATCATTAATCCCTAGATGACTTTATTGATTGTAGGTGCCACCGGCACTCTCGGCCGCCAAATAGCCCGCCGCGCCCTAGACGAGGGCTACCAGGTGCGGTGTTTAGTCAGAAATTACAGAAAAGCGGCATTTTTGAAAGAATGGGGCGCTGAACTTGTACCCGGGAACCTTTGTCAGCCAGACACTTTGATTCCGGCACTAGAAGGCGTCACTGCTATCATTGATGCAGCAACAGCAAGTGCAGTCGATTCTGTGAACGTTAAAAGAGCAGATTGGGATGGAAAAGTATCGCTGATCCAAGCAGCAGTAGCAGCGGGCATCAAGCGTTACGTATTCATTTCCTTTCTCGACGCTGAGAAATATCCACAAGTCCCTTTGTTGGAAATCAAGCGTTGTACCGAGCTGTTTTTAGCAGAATCCGGTCTAGATTACACAGTCTTGAGACCTTGCGGCTTTTTGCAAGGAATACTGAGCCTGTACGCAATGCCGATTTTGGACAATCAGGCAGTCTGGCTGCCTAACAAGCCGTCCGCCCTTGCCTACATGAACACTCAGGACGTTGCGAAGTTTGCCGTCCGAGCTCTTTCCGTTCCCGAAACCATCAAAAAAACCTTTCCGGTGGTGGGAAATCGCGCTTGGGATGCTGAAGAAATCGTGCGGTTGTGCGAGCGGCTTTCTGGGAAGCAAGCGAAAATCACGCGCACCCCAGATGCCTTGTTGCAAGCCACCCGTCAATTTGCTAAGTTCTTTGAGTGGAGTTGGAACGTAGCTGACAGGTTGGCTTTTTCAGAAGTCTTGGCCGCCGGAAAACCCTTGAAAGCTCCGATGGATGAAGTTTACAGCGTCTTCGGAATCGACCCCAAAGAAACTACTACTTTGGAGTCTTATCTGGAAGAATACTTTAATCTGATTCTGAAGAAGCTCAAGGAAATAGAGTACGAGCAGCTTAAAACGAAAAAACGGAGTAAACAAAAAATGCCCTTTACATTTTAAAGTGCCGAAAGCTGGAATTATATACAACGACGTTAAACCAGTCTCTTGTCGCATCGCCGAAGAGTTGAAAGACAAGCTGACTGCCCGCGGCTGGGAGGTCTGCGCGGTTTCCGGTGCCGGGGGAATTTTGGGCTATTCTAGCCCAGATCGCCCCATGTGCCACACTCCTATCGACCAACTTGTCCCTCCCGGTTTTGACAGTGACATGGAGTTTGCAGTGGTTTTGGGTGGCGACGGTACGGTGCTGTCTGCATTTCGCCAAGTTGCTCCCATCGGAGTGCCACTGCTGACTGTCAATACCGGTCATATGGGCTTTTTAACAGAAACTTACCTAAACTTGCTCCCGCAAGCTTTGGAAAAGGCGATCGCCGGAGAATACGAAATAGAAGAAAGGTCAATGCTGGCCGTGCGGCTGTTTAGAGACAATGACTGCCTCTGGGAAGCTCTTTGTCTCAATGAAATGGTTCTGCACCGCGAACCGCTGACTTGTATGTGTCATTTTGAAGTGGCGATCGGTCAGCACGCCTCTATTGACATTGCCGCAGATGGAGTAATTATCTCGACTCCGACAGGATCGACAGCTTACGCCCTTTCTGCTGGCGGGCCTGTAATTATTCCCGGAATACCGGTGCTGCAATTGATCCCTATTTGCCCCCATTCGATGGCTTCGCGGGCTTTGGTGTTTTCCAACACCGAACCGGTCAAAATTTTGCCGGCGAGTCCGAGCCGCCTGGTAATGGTGGTAGACGGGAACGGCGGATGTTATGTTTTGCCCGAGGATTGGGTGCAAATAGAAAAAGCTCCGTACCAAGCCCGGTTTATTCGGGTGCAATCTTTTGAGTTTTTCCACATTTTGCGGGAAAAATTGGGCTGGGGCTTGCCTCACATTGCTAAACCGAGTTCGGTTGAGTTGCCTTAATAGTTGTTGGTAATGAGCGGAGTGCTAAAGTCCCGTCCTTTTAGGGCGGCTTTTTCTTTGTTTTTGTGCAGGATAAAGCTCGATCGGAATCTCCTACGGAATCCTTAATTCTCGATCGAGCTTCCGAATCATTTCCAAGGTCAGGCAGCGTTTGCGAGATAGCGTTGGTACGCAGGAACATTTTTGTTTAACATCCTACCCATTAGCTATTCCCCATTCCCTAAACCACCGCTACGATCGAGAAAATCAGTAATCTCCTGATAAAAAGCCTGTCCCTTTCCCCTGCTGTTACTTGCAGTCACCAACAATCTTAAAACCTCCACAAGTGAAGCGATCGCAGCATCAAAAACCAACACATAAAGCTGGCTCAAATCATCTTGATTCTGTTGCCCGTATGCCAAAGCATTAATATAATCATTGCGGATTTGGTTGTCAATCACCACAATCGGATAGCCTGCACGGATTAAGAGTAAATTCATTAATAATCTGGCGCTTCGACCATTCCCATCCCGAAAAGGATGAATCGAAACAAACCGATAATGAGCGATACTTACATATTCAACTGGATGGAGCCTTAAAGCAGATTCCGAGTTGAGCCATATCGCAAAATCTCTCATTAATTGAGATAGTAAATAATGGGGAGGATAACGATAGTTCGTTCCTGCCGCCATCACATCCAGAGTGCGATAACTACCCGCTTCCTCCGGGTTAATTTTGCGGAGAATAAGATTGTGAATTTGCTTAATTTCCCATTCATTAATCTCCGTATCCCTTTGGGCTAAATTTTCAATATAATCGATCGCCTCCTTATGTCCAATAACTTCTAAATGTTCGTCAAGGGTTTTGCCCCCCACAGTAATGCCCTTAGTTAAAACTAATTCCGTTTCACTTTGGGTTAAAGTATTACCCTCAATGGCATTTGAGTTATAAGTAAAGCGAACATCATAGAGCTTTTTGAGTTCGGCGACGAGGGTGGAATCGAACGGTCTAAATCCATCTAGCCAAGCTTTTAGTTTATCGATTCGTTCTAATTTAAGCCGATAATTCATGATTAAATAGTTGTCGATCGAAGAGGTTAATGAAAATTCCTTTTGTTTACCTAAAATAATTAACTTTTGAATAAATTTCTCGTATAGTTGAGTCTCCATCTTTGAAAATACTCCCCCATTCCCTAAAACGGCACCTCAATCCCCAACTCCTGACAAAATCTACGAATCAGGCGATCGTTCTCCGACCTTGCGCGATCGCAGCCTATCTATTGATTCTACCAATTTTCTGATTTGTCAAACTCTCGATCGAGCTTCCGAATTATCTCCAAGGTCAGACAGTGTTTGCGAGATAACGTTCCTGTTGAGCGGCGGCTAGTAACCTTTGCATTACCACCAATATCTCTCGGCAGTCCGCTCCAACAGGGTTGTTATGCGGCGTGTGGACTAAAGGTTAGAAGCTTGTCGCCCACCTAAACGTTGCTCTGAAGCAGCAGGTAAGACATTGACAGAAATGGTGGCATAGGGATTTTGCAACTGACCGATAAGCATGAATCGAATGAAATCACCTAATCCTTCAACTAATCGAGCGTGACGTAACTCTCCACAATCAATTGCAGCAAACCCAATGTCCTCAGCCAGTTTCATGACAACTTGACGAGCCTCAACATCATCAGCACAGACAAAAACAGAAACATGGTGGTCTTTAAGCGGGTCAGGTGCAAGTTCAAACACTTCCTGAGCCATTGTATTAAAAGCTTTTGCTACTCGTGCATTGGGAACTTCGGATGCCAATTTTTCAGCGAGGGATTGCACAATTGGGGGATATGCAAATCCTTCTGGAATCTCGAAGTTATTACAGTCAATCAGAATTTTGCCAGATAGCACTTCGACTGAAGTAAGCACCTCGGCGGGATTTACGCCTCGTACCGTGTAGAGTAAAACCTCACCAAATTTTGCTGCTTCATCGTTTGTGCCACCTTGCGTTCCGCGCTCAACAAATGCTGCTACGGACTGCCCCTTCTCTGTTTTTCGAGCACCAAAAAAAACTTCGTGCCCTTGCTCTGCCCACAGCAATCCTAGAGAACGCCCCATATTTCCACTACCAATAACCCCAATTTTCATAGCCTAAGCAACTGCTTTTAATGTTCAGGTACTACCATACCAAGTGTCACGAGAAACTGCCTGCCTATAAACTCAGCAAAATTAATCTTGAATACCAACAGGTAAGATTCAAGTACCGCCCCACCCCAGAATCGAAGCCGCATAACGACCCCGTTCACCCGCCGCTAGTAACCTTTCGGATTCACCGACCAATTTGATACGGTCGGCGTGCAACGGGATTGTTCGACTGCGCGCATCTCTCACCGTAGTTTGATGCTATCGCAAAAAAGCGCGTAACTTTTCCAGTTCATCACCCTGTAAACACTTGGTAAAAGAACGACAGCTTCGAGCATTTGGATGGGGGAGAAAAGCAAAAAATCTTTCACGATCCCCTATCTCAATGGAATCAGATATTGAATTTTCCGTCGAGATATTGAATTGGCTTTGAATTACTTGCCTTGCGCGTGCCCCCAGAACTACGATCACTTTTGCTCTTGCTAGTTCTAAAACTCTCAACAAGTAGGCTTTCACACATTGCTCCTGTGATTGCTCTACGCCGATTTCGGCATGAGACTTACAATGCACTATTTCGGTAAGCGCATAATCAGTGCCTGGACTCACGTTCCGTTCAAGTAGCTCAATAGCACGTTGCCTAACCGATGCCCAGAATTTAGTAGAGCCACTATGTCTTCCGTCTAGTAGCAAGGATTTCGTACCATCAATGATCCACTGCTTACGTCCTCCCCCAAAACGATAATTGAAATAATCGTGTAGTTCGCTATATGACCAATCCCAAGTTGGGTAGTCTTCATCAGAGCCAATTGATGGATTTGAACTCAGAAAAAGAATAGGCGCTTGCTCTATCTGCCCACTCCAAGGTTCAGGCACTTGAAATTTTCCTAATCCAAGTGAACTTTGATAATCAACAATTTTACGACATGGGTTTTCAGCAGCAAGATCCTCTCGACACTCTCGTGCATGAGGGCAATGAACAATTTCACTTAGTAGAGTTCTTTCAGACATTCCCAAAATGTATCAACTGATTACGAGTTTATGAAAACCTAGCAGTCGAACTTATAATTGTATCGCAATTGCGGTACAATACTGGATATAGTCGAATAATACCGCAGATCGAGGACGTAGGTCAACTCCTTCTTACTCCCCATCAGAATCTCCTTTCCTAGAGCAAGTTCGCCGCACGCTTCGGCTCAAACATATGAGCCGTCGTACCGAAAAAAGCTATCTTTATTATCTTTGAGATGAGAGTCGATCGCACACTTTCGGCGATCGGTGCATTATGATAAAGCAAGCAGCGATAAAGTCTCATCTTCATAAAATAATTCGATCGCCTTAAAATCCCAACGCAGCAAATTTTCAACTTGTGATGTCGAACAGTTTCCAAGGCAAAGCCAAATAACTTTCGGTGGATTCCCAAATACTAAGCTCAGATCGTGCATATCCGCGTCTTTCGAGACAATCATCAAATTATTATCTTTTGCATAATCCCAAACTATTGGGTCGATCGTTGCTTTCATTCCCACATCTCGAACGTGAAGCGAATTTGGGAAAATATCGCTCAAACGATTCGGCAACTTGGGCGACAAATTTTCATCAAAAAGTAATTTCATGCCGATAAGGTCGCAGTCATAAACCGACGCTCACGGTCAGCAGCATAAGCAATACAGGCTTTTAAATCTTCTCGCGTCAAATCGGGAAAATCGTCGAGAATTTCTGCTTCGGTCATCTCGGAAGCCAGGTACTCAAGCACTTCATAAACCGTAATTCGCAAGCCGCGTACACAAGGCTTACCACCGCGTTTATTTGCTTCGATAGTGATGTGGTTTCGGTAGTTCATAAGAAACACTCGGTAATACCATTTTTCTGTGAAGCTACATAGAATGTATCCTTACCCCATGCGTCTTTGCGAATGTCGTCTAGGGTGATATTTTTTCCTTCCCAGATTCCGGCTAGCTCAAAAAAGGATTGTTCTCGATCGGAGTCATCATCCGTTCTCATGCGATCGAGGTCGCCGTCCCAGGCTAGTTTACCCCGTAGCGCCCGGAGGTTCTGTTGGTTTTTCATTTGGATCAACAGGTTCAGAGCCAGTTCGACAACTTCTTGTTGTGCCGTGAGTCCAGTCGCCTGGAGCGCATTAGTGATGAGGGAGTTATCGATTTCGATCGTGGTTTTCATAGGTATTTTTGGGGTGAGTCTTATCGATCGCGCTTTCATCGGATTATAATCGTTGCCAGCTAATATGCAAATGCGTAAGGTTGAATGAGAACTTGTGCTGAAATACCTAACTTTTGATTTAACTGCCGGATTATTTCAAGGGTGAGTGGAGCTTTACGATTGAGAATTTCGATCGCTCGATCGATCGTGACTACCTATTACGGCTTCTAAATGCTGTTGAGTTAGACCTCGACTTTCTAGATAATAAAGAATTGCTTCGATCGGATCGGGCATCACGATCGGCTCATGTTTGTTTTCGTAGGCTTCAACTAAGGTGACTAATATTTCTAATCGATCTAATTCTGAAGTTCCTTGAGGATCTTCAAACAAACGCTCTATTTCTTTCAGCGATGCTTTGTAATCTTCTTGGCTTCTAATAGGTTTTAGGCTGTACATAATCACCTCATCTATGTGCTTTACTAAACCGCATCAGGCAATGAGTTGAAAACAATTTCTTCATAGAATTGCTCGATCGCCAAACTCAACCCAATACTTTTAAGCTCGACGCGATCGCCCGATCGATAGCTCAGAATCAACCAATCCCCCACATCATTTCTGTGATAAATATCGATCGCCATTTCATCAGAACTCACTAAAACATAATCAATTAAATTCGGATTGTGGCGATATTTGTCAAACTTCTTGCCGCGATCGTAAGCCTCGGTACTATCCGATAAAACCTCAACGATTAAGCAGGGATAGGTAATATATTGAGGGCTAGAATTATCTCGCCGATCGCAAGTGACACTCAGATCGGGATAGGTATAGTTGCGAGTATTGAGGATATTTACACGGCAGTCAGAATTGTATGTTTTACAACCACTACCCCGCAGATGGGGCTTGATCGTCGTTAAAATGTTTCCCGCGATATCACTGTGATTTCTAGTCCCGCCACTCATCGCATACACGCGACCATCGATTAGTTCATGTCTTTCTAATTGTTGCTCCTCCCAAGCAAAATACTCTTCAGGCGTAAAGTACCGCTGCTGCTCTCTAGCTGCAATCATAAAAATCTCCTAATTTAAAAGTAGCAATACCAACACGCTTACCGGACGTAAATCACCTTAGCTTGATGATGTATGTCAACTTTTAAGGTGTTGTTTCTGGAGTAAGGTCGAGGTTGCGATAAATTTGTTCGATCGCAAAACTGAGATTGATACTTTTTAGTTCTATGGTATCACCTTCTTTGTAGTTAATAATGAGCCATTCACCAGCATCATTTTTGTGATACAAATCCATTTCGATACTGGTGGAACTAACCAATAGGTAATCTTGTAAGACAGAGTTGTTACGGTACATTCTAAATTTACCACCGCGATCGTATGCCTCAGTGCTGGGAGAGAGAACTTCAACGATTAAACAAGGGTAGGTAATGTATTGGGTTGTGGTTTTATCGCGATCGTCGCACGTTACACTTGCATCGGGGTAAGTATAATTACTGGTCTCAACAATATTAATCTTGATGTCAGAATTGCCCGTTATACAACCACTATTTTCTAAATGATGATCAAACATGGCAGTAAGTCTGATGGCAAGGCGACCATGATTGATGCTGCCGCCGCTCATGGCGTAGACTTGGCCGTCGATGTACTCATGCTTTTCTAGCTGCTTTTCTTCCCAAGCAAAGTATTCTTCTGGGGTTATTTGAGGAAAGTTTTCTTTGGCGGCGATCATTTTTTTAGGTAATGGGTGGTAGGTAATGGGTAATAGAGTTTATTTCTATTCCCTATTTTAGTCTCACACAAATATTTTTGGAACCGACGAGAGGTTCTGAAACGGGGAAGGTTCGGCCTTGTATCATTGTGACGAATAATGTTGACAATGCGCGTGTCCCCCGCCACTTTATAATCCCTACCACCAGCCCACTACCAAAGTAGGGGCAATTCATAAATTGCCCCTACTCTTCCACGCGATAGCCCAATTCTGCCAAACGAGTGCGGGACTGCCGCCACTTCGGCTGCACCTTGACAAATAACTCTAAATACACTTTGCCTTCAATTAACTTTTGAATCTGTTCCCGGGCCGCGCTGCCGATCGACTTCAGCATACTGCCGCTTTTACCGATTAAAATACCTTTTTGGGAATCCCGTTCGACGTGAATTGTCGCCAGAATTCGCGTAATTTTCGCTTCTTCTTGAACAATGTCGATCGCGATTGCTACAGAATGCGGCACTTCTTCCCGCGTCAGCAGCAAAATCTGTTCCCGAATCAATTCGCCCATAATAAAGCGTTCCGGCTGGTCAGTCACCAAATCGGGCGGATAATAATAGGGCCCAACCTCCAGATGTTCGATTAATAATTGTTGCAGCGGTTCAACACCCTCGCCCGTTAGCGCCGAGAACTTGACGACTGGCCACTCAGGATTGACAATTTGCTCGTAAGTGCGATCGATCAACACGGAATCCTCCGGTTGTTCGTCCAACTTATTCATCCCCAAAATCACCGGAATTTTGCAATTGCTGAGAATTTCGATGATATATCGATCGCCCCCACCCGATTCCACCGAACCATCCACCACAAACAGCACCACATCCACCGACTGAATCGCGGTGCGGGCATTCTGCACCAAAACCTTACCCAGTTGGTGGTGTGGCTTGTGAATTCCGGGAGTATCGACAAAAATAATTTGTGCTTCAGGTGTGGTCAGGATGCCCCGCAGCCTGTTGCGCGTCGTCTGAGACACCGGCGAAGTAATCGCAATTTTCTGCCCCACCAACTGATTCATCAGCGTGGATTTGCCGACATTCGGCCGCCCGATAATACCCACAAAGCCCGATTTGTAACCCGCAGGAGCCGCGGGAACACCCATGATTTCCGATAAGTCTATAATCTTGCTATCTTCCACTAAATTCACCTATTTTCAAGCCCCTTCTCTGCCTATTGTCGCTTGAAAACACTCAAACGCCCATCGATGCACTGTAGCATCTTTCTCGTCCTGGTATAGCGCGTAACACTCAAAGGGCGATCGACCTGCTGGGACAGTGTTAAAATGCGATGTGCGATCGACAAAACTTGATATCTGAGACAAAATTTGATAAAGTTCCAATGACATCGATCAAAAATGAATCATTCTGGTAAAATCGAGTCCCCAACGCTGTAACAACTTCAGACCTGTAAATATCTTACTCAACTGAAACCATTCTACAGCTTGTCCGACCAACCAGTTTTCACATTTTTGAGGATGTATGTTAATAAATTAGATCGGTCAAACTCCAGATAAAAAAATCATTAGCATCATATTTTTTATGAATAAAAGCTAATGTTTGGGGAGCCGATCTAATTCGTGCTAATCATCATAAAGTTGAGGAGATAAATCGGATGAAATCGAAATTATTTTGGAGTTGCTGCACCGTTTTGGTAGCAAGCTTACCTGTTCCAGCCTTCGCTCAAACAACCCCCCAAGCAGGTATTGACTACAAGGGTGGCTCGATGAAATACCAGATGGTACCGGGCAAAATACCCGACAGAACCTTACCCAGAGCCTTTGACTTTCCAATTATTACCAATGTTGCTACTGACACTAGCATCACCTCCGATCACGTAATTACCGACGAGTTTCGCGCCCCAGCGACTCGTACAGAATACACCAGCGCTCTCACCGCCTGGTCAGAATCAATCAAAGAATGCCTGGGTAAACAGCCCCGGTTGATCCGAGCCAGCACCAAAAACCCGATTCAGATTAATGGCAGAGTAGGCACGATTGTCAGAAATGCAAATAACCGTGCAGTTTGCAAATAAGCGAGTAACTTCCGCTGTGTGAAGACAAAAACTAGAGAGTGTTTTTGCACAAAAAGAGCAATAGGTTTTCTATTGCTCTTTTTGTTGGGAAAATTTCAATTAATTGGTTCGTAGTGAGGACTTCAGTCCTCTCCAAAATCCGAGGACTAAAGTTCTCACGACAAACGAGATAATTCCGCAGAAACCTGGTTTTTCCCCAAAATAGGCTGTGCAGCGCGAAGGATATGGATTTCAACACTATAATTCTCGATTAAGTAGCGCAAAATTCATTCGTACTTAGCAAAATTTCGCCATAATCGGGAATCCAAGCTAGCCACTTTTCATCGGAACACTGACACAACAGCCACGCTTCGTCAAAACTGAATGCTGTTGGTGGATTGAACAACTTGACCCACATGGAAGGAGCCAATTTTGGTGCAGGTATCGCGCAGCCAAATTTTTCCCAGTTGCGCACACTTGCGGCGCCGGCTGGCGGTTGCCAAGTACGAATATCTGTTTGCAGTTGCATAATTACTCCTGTCTGTCGAGCTAAGAGTCTGCACTCCTTGCGGGGTTTTAACAACCTAGAGTGGCAGATAAATTTTGATTATGTAGTCTATGTTACTGAATTATCTGGATCAATGTGTATTTCGTTACAAAAATTTATAATTGAGAGGGGAAAAGTGGCTCAAAGGTCGAAAAGGTCGATCGGCTATTTGGGCGATCGGCAGCGATCGACTACCATAACAAAAAGCATCTGATTTATAGCAACCGCGCCCGACGGTTAGAATGTTGTTAATTCCTTCTTCCCTCTTCCCTCTTCCTTCTAACATGAACCAAACGGCAAAATCCCCGTGGAAAACTCTAGACCGCTTTGTAGAAATCAACTCTCATTGGGTAAAACTAATCGCCGAACATCTCGAAACAACCGAAGGGCAAATTGTAGAATATTGGCGAGTTGAAAGAGCAGATTCAGTTGTAATCTTGACCATTCAAGCTGACAAATTGCTGTTTCCTTCACCGATGTATCGCCCCGGCGTAGCATCCGCCACCCTCGACTTTCCCGGCGGTCGCGTACCAGAAGACACAACGCCAGCAGCGGCAGTTCCAGGTATAATCAAAAAAGAACTAGGCTTGACAGAAAGTGCGATCGCCCGCATCCAACCAATCAACACCACAGGCTGGGCAATCAACAGTTCATTTTCCAATCAAAAACTCTACGGTTTTGTGGCAGAGTTGCACCCCACAGCCACAGTAAACCCCGAACTCATCGGTGCTGCATATCCTGTCACATCAGACGGAATTCGCGACTTGCTCAAAAAATTAACTTGCCTCCAATGTCGAGCCTTGTTGCTAGAATGGCAAAACCACGACAATTTTAGATTTTAGATTTTGGATTTTAGATTTTAAATTGTTCCGCGA
>PVWI01000358.1 GCA_003003725.1 filamentous cyanobacterium Phorm 6
CCCGCCATGACTCCGGGCAGCGATGCCCCTCCTGCCCGCTTCCCGATGCCAAGTGGGCGAGTTACGCCTATGGAGGGCATGGTAGTAATTAAACTCGTGAATACCACCAATGCCGTCATCAATTATCAAGTGATTGGCGTTACTCCACCGCGAACTCTGGGCGAACAATCGGAAATTTTGCTGAAAAACATCAAAGTACCAATTACCCTCACTTACCAGCGTCCAGACGGCGGATTGCTGCTGGTTCGCCCCCAAGCAACCGCGATGCCGGGAATGTTGCAGGTGAGTTTCGGCGCAACAACTGATTTGGGCGCTGATACAAAATCGATGGAAGTTCAGGAGGATGGCAAAGTAATTTTGAATTAGGTTGACTGTTGACTGTTGACTGTTGACTGTTGACGGCAAAAGAGGAGACGGCAATGCCGTTTCCCTACCTTGAAATAATCCATCGAACTCGATGATATCTGTAATCATCGCCCGATTAACCGTAGGGAAACGGCACTGCCGTGTCCTAATTTCGGGTAACGGGTAAAATCAACGGAATTTAATGATGAAATTACCCTAGGCAAAAGAGGAGACGGCAATGTCGTTTCCCTACCTTGAAATAATCTATCAAACTCGATGATATCTGTAGTCATCGCCCGATGAATTGTAGGGAAACGGCACTGCCGTGTCCTAATTTCGGGTAATGGGTAAAATCAACGGAATTGGATGATGAAATTACCATCGCAAGTGCGATCGCACATAACCATCAATCGCACTGCAAAAGAGGAGACGGCAATGCCGTTTCCCTACCTTAAAATAATCCATCGAACTCGATGATATAGCAACCATCGCCCGATTAACCGTAGGGAAACGGCACTGCCGTGTCCTAATTTCTGCCATGTACTAATTTCTGCCTGATTTCTGCCATGTTTTTCAATCGCCTAGTAACAAAGGAGGTAACTTAGTAAAAGGTAAATCCTCGTTGACTGCATCAATTTCTTCCTGTTCTCTTTCGTTGATTTGACCGATATAAGACTTGAGAATTTGCGCCAGACGGTTGTTATAAAATCGGTGCAAACTATAATTTGGCGTAGCTGGAAAGCCGCGCCGTTTTTTGTGTCGCCCGCCCGCGCCCGGATCGAAGGTTTGGATGCCGCGATCGATCGCCCATTCGATCGGTGTATAGTAACAAGCATCGAAGTGCAAGCAGTCAATTTCCTGCAAACTGCCCCAATAACGTCCGTACATTCGATCGCCCTTATACAGACAAAAAGACATTCCCATCGGCTGTCTATCGTCTTCTTTATCATAGGCGGCGACAAATAAAACGCGATCGCGATAATTGTCATGCAACTGTTCAAAAAATCGCTTAGTCAAATACTTGCTTCCCCACCAGCCAAATTTGTCGCAAGTATTCTCATAAAAAGCATACATTTGCCCAAACATCGCTTGGGGAATTTCATCACCAGTCAAAGTTTTTACCAACAAACCCGCTGTTTCAACAGCCTTGCGTTCGCGCTTGATATTGCGGCGCTGGTTGGCATTAAATGCGCCTAGATAGTTGTCAAAATTTTGATAGCTTTGATTTTGCCAAATATAACTGTGGTGCAGCCAAGCGCTAAAACCGTGCTGTTCCATGCGATCGCGCCAGACAGGATCGACATACAGGAAATTGCAACCAGAGATATTGTGCCGATCGCAAAAATGGTCGATCGCACTTACCATTATGCCAGTTAACTCATCTTCATCTTCCCCATCAGCAATCAAAAATCGATAGCCTTCAGTAGGAGTAAACGGAGTCATTCCCATCAATTTCGGATAGTATTGAACACCCAAACGTTGAGCTAAATCAGCCCATTGATTATCGAATACAAATTCGCCGTAGCTGTGGCTTTTGACATAAAGCGGTGCACAAGCAATCAACTGTTTGTCACGCCAGACTGTCAAGTGATGTGGTAGCCAACCGGTTTTACCTGACGCGCTACCGGAAGTTTCGAGATTGTTTAGCCAATCCCATTCCATAAAAGGAGTTTTTAGGGGCATCGCCAAGGCATCCCAGGATGCTTGCGGGATGTCTGCTAGTTTGCTAATCCAGGCTACAGAATATTGTTGAGTCTTTGGCTGTTTCAGCATAGGGAGATTTGTGCGTAGAGCGAACTTCATCGAGACTTACGCAGAGATCCCCCTAAATCCCCCTTAAAAAGGGGGACGAAAGAGAATACTCTTGTCCCCCCCTTCTTAAGGGGGGTTAGGGGGGATCGAGTTTTGAGACTCTCAATGCGTAAGTCTTGTTCATTTAACTTAATACAACTCACCTACTTATGGGTATTTTGACTCTGTGCCCGATCGACCTTATAATGCAAAAACACCTCTTGATCCACCTGTTTTACCGCCAAAAGCTCTAATTTCGGAGCCAAATCCGCCAAAAAACCCTTTCCCTCAACGGGAGTTGGCGCATCCACTCCGCCCAAAATTAACGGGCACACCGTCAGCCAAAGTTCGTCAACCAAGCCCGCAGCGAGCACAGATGCTACCAGTTTCCCACCGCCCAGAATCGCCAAGCGTTTGATACCGAAGCTGGCTAGCTGTTGAAACGCATCCATCCAATCAATCTCTCTATCCGTTGTTTTAGCATGGATAGTGCGATCGAACTTACAGTCATTCACCGTGCCCGCATCTTGGCCAGTCAGCAGCCATCGAGGCACCGGTTGCTGGAAAAAGCGCAAGTTTGGGTCAAATTGGCGCGATCGCGAACACACGATTTGCACGGGTTGTGGGGGTTTCCCTGCGAGTTCCCGCTGTTTGAGCAATTCCGGCGAAATCACTCGCATCGTCGTTCCATAAGCTTGTAAAGTGCCGTTGCCGAACAAAACGGCATCGTTTGCTGCGACTTGTTGTTCGAGGTGGGCTTTGTCGTTGGCTGAACCGAATCTCGCGGGCGATCGCACTTTATCTGCAATCTTACCATCGGCACTGATCGCGAGTATTACTGTTGTGTAAGGTCGATCGATCTTATCTATCATTAATTTATGGAACTTTCGCACAACATCATAACGGAAAAAGAGGACACGGCAGTGCCGTTTCCCTACCCCAAAATGTCGTAGCGTAGCGGGGCGTAAGCCATCGCCCTTCCCATCCTCTCGCAGTTTGGCAAATTTGACAAAATTTGATATTTTTGCTATGATTGCCTGAAATAAATCACAATTAAAGCTCAACTATAAATGTATGGAAGCTGTAATTGAAAGCATTGTAGATAAGCTGCGTTATTTAGGCAAACCGCAGCTAGAAGTAGTTCTTAATTTTGTTGATTTCCTAACTTGGCAGTCAGCGCCTGGTCAGTCATCAAAGGTAAGTGATTCTGATGCAGAAATCAGCGATCGCGATTTTGAGATACTTTTAGATGAATTGGCTGATGATTTTATTCAAAGTCTGGGAAATAATGTGCCAGTGCTATCAGATTTTGCCATAAGTCGTGAAGGTATCTACGAGGAGCATCCTTAGCAATGTTATGCCTTGTAGATACGAATATTCTGCTGCGGTTTTCCGATCGCTCTCATCCTTTATATCCTGTAATCCGCAATGCTGTAAAAAAATTGCGACAGGATGGATATAAACTGCAAGTAGCCTCACAAAACTGCGTTGAATTTTGGAACGTTGTTACTCGCCCGATCGAGAAAAATGGCTTTGGGTTGACTCCTGCTGATGCCGAGCTCAAGTTACGCCGGATCGAGCGTCTTTTTCCTTTGTTTCCCGACTCGCATTTAACTTACTCCGAATGGCGCAGGTTGGTTGTTACCTACAGAGTTTCGGGAGTTCAGGTGCATGATGCTCGTCTTGTGGCTATTATGAAAGCAAACGGTGTATTACACATTTTGACGCTAAATGTTAAGGATTTTACTCGCTACGCTAGCGAAGGAATTGTGCCGATCGATCCAAATACTATCTCTTAATCATAAAAGTCGATCGCTTTTTTTAAGGTAAATAACCTAATGTAAATAATACGATATTTTCTAATTGTACCAGTATTTCTGGGCTGACTTCACCAATTTTATTTCGCAATCTTGTTTTATCCAAAACTCGCATTTGATGGCACAATGCAACAGAATCTTGAGTCAATCCTCCTTCACCGCCGGGAATCAAAACACAGGAAGGAAGAGATGCGCGGCGCAGATTTGTGGTGAGAGGAATACTGATAACAGTAGTCGTATATCTCGAAATTGTATCGTTTTGAAAAATAATTGTGGGACGTACACCTGCTTGTTCGGAACCTTGTGTGGGATCGAGGTTGGCAATCCAGATTTCACCTCGTCTGATTGTCATGCCAAATCCTCATGTTTGAGGAGTTCTGCATATTCGCTGATTCCGAGTTCCGCAAGTTGTCGGTCTTCTTCGGCAAATTCGCTGTAGAGTGCAGCTAAGTTAGTTTCATCGATCGCAGGAATAGTCACTAATCTGGCACGGAATTTCAGGAAGCTGATAAATTCAAATACTTGTTGGAGTTGTTCTCGATCGAACTTTTCTAATTCTTGTTGGATTAACTCTCTCATGACAGTCATTTTTGTTGTCAAGTTTTCTGTATTATAGCCCGATCGCCCCATCCACAAAAAAACCCGATCGCCCATCCACAAAAAACCCGATCGCCCATCAACCCAAAAATGCGATCGCCCATCCATCAAAAAAACCCGATCGCGGGGCCCCAGAAACCGGGTTTTTACCGAAATACTTCGTTACAACCCACAGATTCGGGCAAAACCCCGGTTTCTTGGATTATCCCCCGCCGCTAACTCCCTCCAATCGCAGGAAATGCACCCGGCCCGATCGATCGCCCGCTACAACTGTCACTCCATCAGGGCCGAGCGTACAGCACTTGAACCCATAATCTCCGCTGAAACTAGCAACCTCTTTGCCACTAAGCAAATCCCAGACTTTGAGGGTGTTATCGTCTGAAGCTGAAATTGCTAGTTTGCCGTCGGATGCGATCGCCACTGCATATACCGAGCTAGTATGACCGGTGAGGGTTCTAACTTCAGTACCTGTCTCGGTGTCCCAGATTTTCATGGTTTTATCCCATGAAGCGGAAATCGCTGTTTTGCCGTCTGGTGCGATCGCCACTGCTTTTACCGAGCCAGTATGACCGATAAGGGTTCTAAGTTCGTTAGCTGTCTCGGTGTCCCAGATTTTCAGGGTTTTATCCCCTGAAGTGGAAATTGCTGTTTTGCCGTCGGGTGCGATCGCCACTGCATATACCGATTTAGTATGACCGGTGAGGGTTCTAACTTCGGTACCTGTCTCGGTGTCCCAGATTTTCAGGGTGTCATCCCCTGAAGCGGAAATCGCTATGAAGCCGTCGGGTGCGATCGCCACTGCATTTACCGATTTAGTATGACCGGTGAGGGTTCTAACTTCCTTACCTGTCTTGGTGTCCCAGATTTTCAGGGTTTGATCGGTTGAAGCGGAAATCGCTGTTTTGCCGTCTGGTGCGATCGCCACTCCATTTACCGAGCTAGTATGACCGGTGAGGGTTCTAACTTCCTTACCTGTCTTGGTGTCCCAGATTTTCAGGGTTTGATCCGCTGAAGCGGAAATCGCTGTGTTGCCGTCTGGTGCGATCGCCACTGCATATACCGAGCTAGTATGACCGGTGAGGGTTCTAACTTCCATACCTGTCTCGGTGTCCCAGATTTTCAGGGTTTTATCGGTTGAAGCG
>PVWI01000079.1 GCA_003003725.1 filamentous cyanobacterium Phorm 6
CGTGTTGTGCCTCCCATCGGGCGATCGACATTTTGGGGGTAGGGACACGGCATTGCCGTCTCCTCTTGTGCCGCGTTGTCGCATCCCATCGGGCGATCGACATTTTGGGGGTAGGGAGACGGCATTGCCGTCTCCTCCTCTTGTGCCGCGTTGTCGCATCCCATCGGGCGATCGACATTTTGGGGGTAGGGACACGGCATTGCCGTCTCCCTACGGATGTGGGTGGTGATGTTTGATTTTTCGCGAAGAAATTCGGAGACGGCAGTGCCGTGTGCCTACGGATGTGGGTGGTGATGTTTGATTTTTCGCGAAGAAATTCGGAGACGGCAGTGCCGTGTCCCTACGGATGTGGGTAGTGGTTATGTGGTTTTGTGCGATCGGGCGATCGACATTTTGGGGGTAGGGACACGGCACTGCCGTCTCCTCTTCTGCCGTGTTGTCGATGGTGATGTGCGATCGGGTGATCGGGCGATCGATTATTTTGGGGTAGGGAAACGGCACTGCCGTCTCCTCTTCTGCCGTCTCCTCTTCTGCCTGATACAATGATTAATGAAAGAGATAATATTCTCTTTTGATATCATGCCTTACGACCCCCAAAAACACCACCGCCGTACTGTGCGTCTTAAAGGATACGATTATACTCAACCGGGCGTTTATTACATTACCATTTGCACCAATGAACGACAATGTATATTCGGCGAAGTGACTGACTGTAAAATGCAATTAAATCTTTTAGGTCATCTTGCCCAAACTTGCTGGCTAGACATTCCCAATCATTTTCCCCGCTTTCAATTAGATACCTTTGTGATTATGCCCGATCATGTGCATGGACTTTTGGCGATCGTTGACAATACCCCCGTAAACACAAAGCCAAGGCGTGTCCCTACCACCGAAAAATTTGGTAAACCAGTTCGCGGTTCAATTCCTACCGCAATCCGTTCCTATAAAAGTGCTGTTACCAGATTCATTCATAGGTTCTGCGAAACAACAGAAGTTCCTGTCTGGCAAGATGGTTTTTATGAATCAATTATCCGCGATGAAGAAACTTTGAATTGCAAAAGGCAATACATCACCAACAATCCTCAACGTTGGGGCGAAAATCCTGATAAATTAGAATATCAGAAAAATCACCCTAGTTTGTTAGATTCACGTTTTTAAAGAAATTTCGCGTTTTTAAAGAAATTCGGAGCAGAAATTAAGAAATTCGGAGACGGCAGTGCCGTTTCCCTACAAATTTGGTGGTGGTTTTGTTGGATTTTGCGATCGATAGATTATTTTGGGGGTAGGGAAACGGCACTGCCGTCTCCTCTTCTTCTTGTGTCACATCCAAAAAAATAAATCAACCAAACACCACATCAATCAACCGCAGTCTCATCCAATCCTAGCGGCACAAAATATTGACTGTAAACCACACTACCAGGCTCCCAAAGAGGCCGCCAATAGACATTCTGGATCACCGCCTTCTCTCCATCACCCTCAGCCGGCCACTGAAAACTGACGATCGCAATATTACTGTATCCCACAACCTCATCACCCTCTTGCAGCCAGCGATTGCGCCACAACAGCGCTATAAAATTCCACAACCTATGCAGCCACGACAATTGTTTATTTTTGTGCGTTCTAGTTGACGGCTCACCATTTTCATGCTGTAAAAATACCCTAGCTCTTTGTCGTTTAATCCAATCAATTCGATAGCCCCAATCAGGAAAAGATTGCCTATTTCTCACAGCAGCAGCCACAGCCTTCTTTCTGCTACCTCTCGAAATTTTCACCAACTCCAGCGGCTCGTTCCATCCCAAACAGTCGTGCGATCGCTCTGGTAACAGCGACTTAACCTTAGTATGAATTACATGAGTTTTCCACTCTTCATTAATCAAAGCACTAGCCGTTAACTGCGCCAACACAGAATATTTTCTATCTGTGATTTGAGATTTTAGATCCAACTCAGATGCAGGGGACAAATACTCAACATCCGGGCGACAAATGCCAAAATGCTTGTCAGACCAATAACTCAGCCGTACAGCAGCAGCATAGTGAATATCCCCCGTCAAAACAATCACCCGATCGCGCTGCTTAAAAAACTCCGACAACAGCTTCACAAAAGCCAATTTATTAAAATTCCAAGCATCTCCCGCATCACTATTAAAAACCTTTCCCTGTTTCAAATCCAACTTTTGCACCGCATCAATAATCCACAAACCCACCAAATTAGTCGGCAAAACTACCAGCGTCGCTTCAATCTCAAACTCGCCAGTTTTATTCAACAAATCAGTCTCCCGCAAAGGCTGCTGAATTTGCTCCTCAAAACCCTTGTGAGTCAAAAGCATCGGCGGATCGATCGCACTTTCAGTCGGATATCCCCGCCAAGTCCGCGTATCCAGCACAATCACCTCATGCTTAAAACTTCTCACAGTAAAATGCCAACTCAAAACCTCACTTACACCGTCACAATCGCGATCCAAAATCAAAACATCATCATCTAACTTTAACTTCGGCAAACCAGTCTCAATATCGACCGCCGGAATCCCCAAATACGAAGTCGCCTCTTCCCAAACAGCAACATCAGTACCCGCCGAATTCGACCACTTTTCGGCAGCCTTTAATAACTTATCTCCGACATTTTCGCGATCGAACTGTGCGGGCGTATTTCCCCAAGCCTGAAACACAGCATAAGCCAGCAAAGCATTCTGCACCACCCGGCGGCCAAGCGGCTTACCCAGCACCCGGTAACACCACTCCCGATTCAAATAGCAATCATCGCTAACATCATGATCGTCACAAATCATATAAGTCGGAATATTAGCCAGCGCCCGCCTCACCCTCCACAAATTGCCAGCAAAACCCCCAAGTTCAACAACTTCTCTATCCCAGACTTTTGCCCGCCCAGAATCTGCACAAATATCCTTACCCTTCGGAAAACTCGTGCACCAAAGTACAGGCGACCAAACTAACAAATACATCGCGCAATATTCGCCCAAACCAAACAAATGACTTTTCGCCTTATCCGGTTTATTCACCAACATCGCCGTAAAGCCGCCAAAATCTTTGGCAATATCGCTGCGAGTCCCCGGCTTTAAATCAATTGGCTTTTTATAGTCAGACTCAGCCTTAGACTGTTTCCGAATAGGCGACTCTCTAAAAATTTCCCTTTTTTGGTCAACTACATTTTCGTTTTCCGAATTTTTAGGTATACTGATACACAAATTCAAATTCTTTTTAATTTGGGCATCATTCATCAGAGGCAAATTTTCTTCCCAGCCCAAAAGTGTATCGCCAGCATCCGTCAAAGCCCACAGCAGGGGATCTGCAACGTCATCGCCGTAAATTTGGTCGCCTGTTAAAAACAGTTGGTGGGGACGGAAATTTGCCATTCCTGCAAACTGTGCGATCGAATTATCCAAGATTGGCAGCGCATCTCTGCCGTCTCCCTGGGGCTTGCGACAAGAACCGTGAACGATACGCAAATAGTTTAAATCCTGCGGTGGCAGGGCAAAAGTCGGCAACCCGTGAGGGAAATAACCGATCGTCTCCGGCGAGGAAACTGACAAATTAGGGGATGCAGGCCACAAGCAAGAAAGGAGATTTTCTTTCTCATTTTCTGGAACTGCAACCTCCGAGGGCGCATCAGGACTCGCAGCAAACTCTATGTCATAAGCATAAATTTGTCCGTATGTCAAGACCTTGCTGTCGATCGGTTTAGCCGTCACTGCCACTACGTGCAGGTATTTGCCGATCGCCACGGTAGATTTCGCACCTTGGAGCAACGGCGCACCGACAATTTCGCCCGTCCCGCCCTCAGTTGAATAAACCTTGAGTTCGACTTCGCGGGGTGCTTTCAGAGCCAGCCAAACAGTCACCGCCCCTGTTTCAGTCCGGCGTAAAATCGGGCCAGCCAGAATCAGTGGCAAGTGATGGATTCGATGGTTTAAGGGTGTCCACGACATAGGATTTAAAAATTAAAAATTAAATAAGGGTGTTCTATTAATCAGATTTTAGGCGATCGATCATTTGTCGCCCCCTTAACCAATGCTAAGTCTGCCAACTCGTGTACGCCAAATTGTAACAATTCATTAAGTAAAATTAATAATCATGCTACAAGAAGAACAATTACATCATTTTCTAAATTCAGTCCCCCAGGTAGCAATTAAACTCTCAGAACCCGCCCTAGAAGTCAACAGCCCGCAGATATACTCGTCACCTTTAGATCGGGCGATCGACCGCCACGCCCTCACAGTGGCTCCAGAAACCCCGATCGCCCAAGTGTTAGCTCTCATGAACCCGATGCGCGTCTCGTGTCAGCTTTGTAGCGAAAAACAAAAAGTTCTTCCGGGCCAGGCAAAGCGCAGTTGCGTCATAGTTGTGGAGGACGATCGCCCGATCGGCATTTTTACAGAAAGGGATATCGTCAAGCTAACAACCGTCGAAGCTTGCGCCATCAAACTGACAATTGCTGATGTCATGACTCGATCGCCAATTACCCTCAAACAATCCGAGTCTCAAGACATCTTCACAGCTATGTTCACCTTGCGCCAGTACCAAATCCGGCACTTACCCGTAGTGGATGAGGGCGATCGACTCGTGGGAATCATCACCCGCGAAGCCATTCACGAAGCCCTGCAACCGGTCAACTTACTCACGAATGTACGCTGTGCAGAAGATGTAATGACGAAGGAAGTCATTTGTGCCCCAGAAACTGCCTCAGCCCTCGATTTAGCCGTGCTAATGGTCAAACATCGAGTTAGTTGTGTCGTCATTGTCGAAAAACCAATTGAGCATCCACAGCGGGCGATCGTACCAATAGAAAATTACCTTATTCCCGTCGGTATTGTCACCGAACGCGACATCGTGCAGTTTCACGCCCTCGAATTAAACCTCTCCCAAATTTCCGCCGCTGAGGCGATGAGTGCGCCTTTATTTTGCATATCTCCTGCCGATTCCCTCTTCCGGGCCCACCAGGAAATGCAGCGACACGGAGTCCGCCGTTTGGTAGTAGTTGGCAGTCAGAGAGAACTTTTGGGTGTCATCTCCATAACAAGTTTGCCGCAAGTTTTTAACCAATCTGAAATGTACGGGACGATCGAGCTTTTGCAGCAAGCAGTAGACGATCGAGCCGCCCAATTGCAGAAAACAAACCAACTTTTGCAGCAAGAAATTTTAGAGAAGCAGCGCGCCCAAGAAGCCCTGCGCCAAGCCCACGACGACTTAAAAAAACAAGTTGAAGAACGCACGGCCCAACTTTTAAAATCAAATGAATTATTGAGACGAGATATTATCAAGCGCCAGCGAGTCGAAGAAGTGCTGCGGAAAAAGCAAAAATGCTTGAAAAATCAAGCACAGCAATTAGAAGAAACAGTGCGGAAATTGCAGCAAACTCAAAGTCAATTAGTCCAAACCGAAAAAATGTCTTCTTTGGGACAAATGATTGCCGGCATCGCCCACGAAATTAACAATCCCGTGAATTTTATCTACGGCAATCTTTCCCACACCAATCATTACATCAAAGAATTGATCAAACTCTTGGATCTTTACCAGAAACACTATCCCGAACCAGTCTCGGAAATTCGGGAAGTAGCAGCAGAGATGGAAATCGATTTTTTGGTGGAAGACTTATCTAAGATGCTGTCTTCAATGCAAGTAGGAACCGATCGCATCCGCCAAATAGTTTTGTCGATGCGCAATTTTTCGCGATCGGATCAATCTAACGTCAAACCCGTGGACATTCACGAAGGACTCGACAGCACTTTGTTGATTTTGCAGCACCGACTCAAAGCTCAAGGCAGACATCCAGCAATTCACATTATTAAGGAATACGGCGATTTGCCCCGCGTCGAGTGCTATGGCTGTCAGATGAATCAAGTGTTTATGAATATTCTCGGCAATGCGATTGATGCCTTAGATGAAGAAATACATGACGGGGAGTGGGCGAAGAGAAACGGGGAAAATCCACCACCGTCAATTCCTAGTTCTCGATTGACTATTCCCGCTATTACAATTCGCACTGAAGTTGTTGGCGATTCTGTAGCGATCCGCATTTCTGACAACGGGCGGGGCATACCGGATGAGATTCGCCGCCAATTATTTGACCCGTTTTTTACTACCAAACCAGTCGGTAAGGGTACGGGTTTGGGGCTGTCTATTTCCTACCACTTAGTCGTAGAAAAGCACCGAGGGCAGCTTGAATGCGTTTCCGAAGTCGGACTCGGCACTGAATTTGCGATCGAAATTCCGATCGCCAGCAGTCATTAGTTGTTAGTTGTTTGTTGGCAGTTGTTTGTTGGCAGTCATTAGTTGTTAGTTGTTTGTTGGCAGTTGTTTGTTGGCAGTTGTTAGTCATTTGTCATCAGTCATTAGTCTGATTTTGGAGGAAGAAGGAAGATTTTCCTCATCTCCCACTCTCCAGCAATCTGCCAAATCTGCCAAATCTGCCAAATCTGCCTAATCTCCCCCTTTCCCCCAAATATCCCAGTCCCCCAGCCCGTCGTGCCAAATCCTAAAAATTCACAATTTTTTACATAACACCAGAAACCCCAGCAAAATCAATCTTTCCCAATCTCAAATCGAAAAATGCAAAATCTCAAATCGTTTAACTTTGCCATCTCCAGACCCAATTAATCGAACTCACTCTCCCCTTTGGCTCATCCACCAGCGCCTTTGTGCGCGTTCCCCTCGCGCCCTACAAGTCATTAACTGCCCGCATCAGAGCCCCAAAGCCAAAAGCCCAGATTGTTGGAGAAGTTAATTTTTGTTTTATTTTTGTTCCTCTTTAACCAAAAAAAGTATTATAAAATTAACTTAGAATCTAAAAAAAAGCTGAAAATTGATTGGTAAATCAAAAAAGCAGCTAAGATTCCTGAAGAAGCAAAATACATCAAATTACTAGCATTTTCATTTGTCAGCCCCCTTTCTTTTCCTCGCAAGTTAGCTAATAATGCTTTCAACGAGCTAAGACAGGGCCGACCCCCAAATAGACAAAAATGGCATAGCAGTAAGGGCATTGGAGGAAAGGCTATTTCATTTGGGCGATCGCAACATCAAAGTGCGAAACCCCAGCCCCGATCGTTTTGATAGAAACCTATAGGAGAACAAAGAGTGAAACTCGCAGTTTACGGAAAAGGTGGAATTGGCAAATCGACAACAAGCTGCAACATCTCAGTTGCCCTAGCCAAGCGTGGCAAAAAAGTTTTGCAAATCGGTTGCGATCCAAAACACGACAGCACATTTACCCTCACAGGCTTTTTAATACCCACAATTATCGACACCCTTCAGGAAAAGGACTATCACTACGAAGACGTTTGGCCTGAAGATGTCATCTACAAAGGCTACGGCGGCGTTGACTGCGTAGAAGCAGGCGGCCCCCCCGCCGGAGCTGGTTGCGGCGGCTACGTAGTCGGAGAGACCGTTAAACTGCTCAAAGAACTCAATGCCTTCGAGGAATACGACATCATCCTCTTCGACGTGCTCGGCGACGTAGTGTGTGGCGGTTTTGCCGCCCCATTGAACTATGCCGACTACTGCATGATTGTCACCGACAACGGATTTGACGCTCTATTTGCCGCCAACCGTATCGCAGCCTCAGTCCGCGAAAAAGCCCGCACTCACCCCTTGCGACTCGCTGGTTTAATCGGCAACCGTACATCCAGCCGTGACTTGATAGACAAGTACATAGAAACAGTACCCATGCCGGTGCTGGAAGTGCTGCCCCTAATCGAAGACATCCGCGTTTCTCGCGTCAAAGGCAAAACTTTATTTGAGATGGCAGAGTCTGACCCATCCCTCAACTACGTCTGCGATTACTACCTCAACATCGCCGACCAAATATTGGCAATGCCCGAAGGAGTAGTGCCAAATGACACCCCCGATCGCGAATTATTCTCCTTGTTGTCAGATTTTTATCTAAATCCGGTTCAACCTGTGGTCAAGAAAGAGGAAGATGAGCTAAACCTGATGATGGTTTAATACGTCTAGCGATCAGGATGAGGATAAAGAGGTTATGGCTTTTTTTGATACTTTTTCAGTTGCCCTCAAACAGAAGTGGTTGGACTACTACCAGGCAAATCGATCTTGGCTGCTCCTGCACATGACGGCAGACAACACGGTCGCTACACCCGACGGCGGGAAAAGGCCTGTTTCTTACCTCATCCTGGGAATTGCGGCTGCCCTGGAGCCGGAACTCCAGCAATTAATGCTGCCCTTCTCAAAACTAAAGCCGGATGCAGACAGTCTGATAGAAGTGTTGGGGCTAAATTTTGACCCAGACATGGCGCTGGGTATGCCCTCAAATACCGCGCCACAGACGGCAGGCCAAACTGCAACTGCTGCACCCGCAGCTCAAACTGCAACTGCTGCACCCGCAGCTCAAACTGCAACTGCTGCACCCGCAGCTCAAACTGCAACTACTGCACCCGCAGCTCAAACTGCAACTACTGCACCCGAAACGGCCAAATCTAATAAATTTGGTGGTGTGGGCTTAGCAGCAGCGGGAGTCGCAGGAATCGCGGGAGTCGCAGGTCTGGCCGCTGCTGCGTCAGCACTGAGTTCCCAAGATGAATCCTTCGATGAGTTTGAAGAAGAAGCTGACTCAGACTTCAACCTTGGCGATGACGAGGAAGAAGCTGTCTCCGACTTCGACATGGACGATGACGAGGAAGAAGCTGTCTCCGACTTCGACATGGACGATGACGAGGAAGAAGCTGTCTCCGACTTTGACATGGACGATGACGAGGAAGAAGCTGTCTCCGACTTCGACCTCGGCGACGACGAGGAAGAAGCATCGGCTTTGGACGGTCTCGACCTCGACGAGGAAGAAGCTGTCTCCGACTTCGACCTCGGCGACGACGAGGAAGAAGCATCGGCTTTGGGCGGTCTCGACTTTGATGATGATGAGGAAGAAGAAGCATCGGCTTTGGGCGGTCTCGACCTCGGCGACGACGAGGAAGAAGCATCGGCTTTGGGCGGTCTCGACTTCGATGATGACGAGGAAGAAGAAGCCTCAGAATTTGGGACTTTGACCTCTGGAGACCTCGAAGCGGGTATATCTGATCCGTTTGGAGAAGAAGATCCAGATTTTGTCGCCGAAGTAATACCCGATCCTTTTGGGGCACCGATCTCAGATGACCTCGATCTGGATCTGGGTGACTTAGACGAAGATGGTATTGACGATTTCTCTGTATCTGATGACGATGATCTTGACGATCTCGGACTTGATGATCTGGGAGAAGCAACTACCGGAGATCCCGATGAAGATGATTTAGATGCTCTAGGTCTCGGCGATTTGGATTCCGATGATGATGAAGAAATTTCGGGTTTTTTGTCGGATTTTAAGTAAGGTGCGATCGTCAGAGTCTCTCCTAGTCTTGAAGTTTCTCGTTCTATTTGTGAGTTGTGAGTTACGAGTTGTTAATTTTTAATTAACTCAAACTCACAACTGCAAAAAAAACTTTTTGCTTGAGCGAGTTAAAAAAATAATGAATCCCTGCTGTGAGGGATTATCAGCCCTCGCGCAGAATTTATTAGCTCAAATTGTGGATGCTGCGACTGCGGAAATATTAAGGCAAGCTGCATCTATTCTTCACAGCAATTACGGCAAAACCAGGTATTTCTATTATTTTTAGCTGTGTGGCGCGATCGTCCAAAACAGATGTTTTCTCGATCGTGCGCCTGTTCGCGATCGAGACGAAAAAACAACTTATTCCTGTCCGCAACAAGAGATGCGATCGCCAAACACAGACATTTCCTCGATCGGGCCTGTGTCCGGTTCGAGACGAAAAACAATTTAAAGGGAGAACATTTGAGATATGACTGCTATTACCACTACTGAACCTGAAGCTTTAAATTTTGAATGCGAAACAGGCAATTATCACACTTTTTGTCCGATTAGCTGCGTAGCTTGGCTTTACCAAAAAATTGAAGACAGCTTTTTCCTAGTCATCGGTACCAAGACTTGCGGCTATTTCTTGCAAAACGCAATGGGCGTGATGATTTTTGCCGAACCCCGCTACGCGATGGCTGAGTTGGAAGAAGGCGATATTTCCGCTCAGTTAAACGATTTTGATGAGTTGAAGCGGCTGTGCTTGCAAATTAAGCGCGATCGTAATCCCAGTGTAATCGTCTGGATCGGCACTTGCACCACCGAAATCATCAAAATGGACTTGGAAGGGTTAGCACCGAAACTCGAAGCAGAAATCGGCATTCCCATCGTCACAGCCCGCGCTAATGGCTTAGATTACGCCTTTACGCAAGGGGAAGATACCGTTTTAGCTGCGATGGCTGCTAAGTGCCCTGAGAAAGCGCCGGTGATGGAATCTCAGAAACAAGAACGCAATGCTATCTCTCAACTGCTGAATTTCGGCAAGAAAAAAGAGGAAGTTGATGCAGATGAATCCGAATATGTCAAGCACACGCCGCTGGTACTTTTCGGATCTTTGCCCGACCCAGTTGTGACTCAGCTAACCTTAGAATTGAAGAAGCAAGGCATCAAAGTTTCCGGCTGGCTTCCTTCCAAGCGCTACACTGAATTGCCAGTTTTGGAAGAAGGTTATTATGTATCTGGCATGAATCCGTTCTTGTCCCGTACGGCTTCTACGTTGATGCGCCGTCGTAAGTGTAAGCTAATTGGTGCTCCATTCCCGATCGGGCCAGACGGAACTCGCGCGTGGATTGAAAAGATTTGCTCAGTGTTGGGAATTGAACCCAAAGGTTTAGACGAACGGGAAGCGCAAATTTGGGCTGGTTTGGAAGATTACCTGCAAATAATTCGCGGCAAATCTGTCTTCTTCATGGGCGACAATTTGCTAGAGATTTCTTTAGCACGTTTCTTGATTCGCTGCGGCATGACTTGCCCGGAAATTGGCATTCCTTACATGGACAAACGCTATCAAGCCGCCGAATTAGCTTTGTTAGAAAAGACTTGTCACGAGATGGGAGTTCCTACTCCTCGGATTGTCGAGAAACCAGACAATTACAATCAGCTACAGCGGATTTACGCGCAAAATATCGACTTGGTGATTACTGGTATGGCTCACGCTAATCCTTTGGAAGCGCGGGGAATTAATACTAAGTGGTCAGTTGAGTTTACTTTTGCTCAGATTCACGGCTTTGGGAATGCGCGGGATATTTTGGAGTTGGTGACTCGTCCGCTGCGCCGGAATAATTCGCTGAAGGATTTGGGTTGGGGTAATTTGGTGAAGAATGAAGCTAAAGTCTAGTTTTTGAATTACACCTAATTCATCGCGAGGGTGGGCAATGCCCGCCCTTATTTATTATAATAGTATAAGCATCCGTAAAAATTCATGGGCAAGTTAGGAAAACTGGTAGAACAATTTTTAGCAAATCCATCAGAAGTGCGGTTTGACGATGTGCACTATATCCTAACTGCTTTTGGGTTTGAAGAAAAGCGATCGAAAGGAAGTCACCATTCTTTCCGAAATGCCGATGGATTAAAGATTACAGTCCCTAAAAAGGGCGGTCAGAAGGTAAAAGGAGTCTACGTCAGGCAAATTGTGGCATTATTGAAGTTAGAGGAATGGAGCGATGAATCAGAAGATGAAAGCCAAGCTTAAATCCCTAGATTATTACTTGAGCCTTAAATATCCTATCAATTTTTATCCAGAATCCGAAGGGGGTTACACGGCGATGATCAAAGACCTTCCTGGCTGTATGTCTCAGGGTGAAACTTTGTCGGAAGCGATGGAGAATATTCAGGAAGCTAGGGAACTGTGGATAGAAACTGCTTATGAGTGTGAAGATGAGATTCCTTTACCTGCAACGGAGGTTGAGTATAGCGGAAGTCTATCTTTACAGATTCCTAAATCTCTACATTTAAGTTTAGCAGAAAAAGCAGAAAGGGAAGGAGTTAGTCTTGACCAGTACATTCTGGTTGTGCTAAGTAAAGCAGGCTAAAAGATAATCAGATAAGGATTATTAAGTTTGAGGCACGCTTCAAGGGCGATCGCTCTTGGATTTTTTGGTCAACCACTGATGAAGGTAGATTAACGCAGATGAACGCGGATGAAAAGTGCGATCGTACTTTTCAATCAATTTACAATTACGCCAAATTTTAATAACATTCTAGGTAAATAATCATCCAAATTCTTGATATGTTCATCTGTTAACTCAATCAGGTTGAGTTCGTACTTCTGATATAGTTCTTGTTTTACTTTCTTGCGCGCCGCATACTCCGGGTTGTTCTCATATCCCCAGTATTCAATATACACCTTTCCCCCAGGAATATAAAAGTCACAGTAAGCTTCTTCCTCTATGGGTAGTCGGCGTTCATAGGCGTGAACTAGCTCCGCCATATAGAGCCAATTATCAATCAAAACTTCAGCTTTAGACCGCACAAAATGACCGTCGGTTGTTCGATGCTGTGCACTCGCCCGAAACTTCTCGCGGAACCCTAGCTTTGTGTTTACTTCTGTTTTGCTCTGTTCTGAATTTTCACCTTTAAGACTCTCAAGAGTCGCCAGAAAAACTTGATTTGTCAGTATAGATTCTGGCCAAAGCACATAAGGAGTGTTGTCTTGAGGGTAAATTTTTTGCACCGCCCCAAAACCAATCCCCCGCTTAGTTGCTACCCAGCCGTTGCGCTCTTTGTTTACTAATCCTAATTCTGCTAAAATTGGGTTGACTTTGTGCTTTGATATTTCTAGTTTATCGCTGATGCTGGTAGCGGACAGAAGTGAGGGAGAAGAGGGTTGTTGGGGTTTAGGTTTGGGCGCTGACACGGGTTGAGCGTTGTTAGCTTTCCAATGTTCGTAGCATAATTTGTGACCGGGTTTTGAAACTGCTTGATTGCATCCGGGCGCCGTGCAGGTTTCTGCTGACAGGGAAGATAAAGCTTGATTTATGGCTGCTAGCTTGCTGAGAAAAGGATCTAAGGTCATATTAACAGCTTGAGATATATTCAAAAATAGTACCACTTTAATTGCTATGCAGTCAAGAATTAAAAACTGGCGATTTTGTGTCGGATAGCTGCGCTCGATCGCGCTTTCCCCCCACTATTCCAGAATCCCAGGCCAGACATCTGTAACACGATCGCACAAAGCGCGGCCTATAATCTAAACTAGCCTCTCATCACTTGCAGAATCGCCATGAATCAGGACAAGGAAAAAATCACCTATTCACAGAAAACAGAACGTCTCAAGGTTATAGCTCAGTTTATCAAAACCGTGACACCGATGATTTGGACGATCGTCATTTTGGTAGTCATCATTCCCCTGTTAGGTAATTTTATAATTTCCAAATCCCTAACAAATACTGCAACCACAGCCGTTGTAGTCTCCCCGCCCCACGATTTTAGCAAAGTCAACCAAGATATTAAAAACGCCATCCAAACAGCCCACACAACTGCCGAAACTTTCGCCTCAAAAGAATTAGACAAATGGGAAACCGAAGTAATTGCGCGCGTTGACAACAGTTTTCTCGATTGGTACTTTGATTACTTCAACCAAAAAAAGATGGAGTTTACCGTACCTTTCAACTTCGTGAAATCAGCCATATTCAACAGATTTGATATGAATGCAGCGTCTCAAGCTGTTTCCGAAAAATTAACCGAAGATTTTCAAAGAGAATTTGCCAACCGCGTATTGTTGCCCAAAAATGCTCAAATGCGGTTTCAATTAATTACCCAAGATACCGCTAACTTGTACATAGCCGAAGTTAGTAAAAATGTGAAAGTAGTTCAAAATAATTATAACATACCTCAAACAAATTGGGATAAACATCTGAATGATATTGCTACCACAATTAGCAATAAAGGAAACATCTCGAATTTATCATTAAAAGCATTAGTTGGCGGTGGTGGGTACTTACTTGCTAAGCCGTTAATATTGGGAATTGCCACAAAAATTGGTAGCAAAGTAACCGCAAAAGTTGCCACCAAAGCCGCCGCCAAGATGGCCACAAAAACAGGCGGCACAGTGGCGAGTCAGTTGGGAGTAGGTTTAATCGATCCGATTGTCGGTGTCGGGATTATCATGTGGGATTTGTGGGATTATGACCGCACCGTGAAAGTCGAAAGACCGATTTTGCGCGAACACCTTGTAAGTTACTTGAACGATTTCAAAAAGTCCCTGCTCAAAAATCCTGAAACCGGGATTATGGCAGCAATTTATCAGTTGGAAAGCGGCATTCTCAAGTCGCTTTCATAAATGCCTAATCTCCGGTATCCCGTAGGCATTTATTCACAGTGAAAAACAGCATAATCTATGAACAAAACTCCTTCTCAAAGCGAAAGCCGTGCCATGCTGAAATGGCTGAACCGCAATCGTCAGCAATTGAAACAGTATGCCCATCAATATGTTGCTTATAATGCTAACGGCATTATCGTTAATAGTGAAAACTTGCGCGAAATTTTACAGTTAGCAGAAGCATCTGGAGAGCTTTTTTCGATTTACTTGGTTCCGGGCTTTACCGCTTCAATTATAATTTTACCGATTTATTTCCGCACAGTCAGCACTCATGATTGGTCGCCTACCTATCAAGTAAATCTCAAGCATAAAGAGTTAGTCATGAATGCTACTATGATCGTAGATTCTGGAGCCGATTTTAGTATAATTTCATTGAAAGCAGGTCAAGATTTGGGATATGCTTTAGCCGATGGAGAGCAGATATTAATAGGTCAAACAATCGGCGGAACCGTCGAGTATGTTTTGCGACAGATTGAAATGACAATTAACGGACAAACTTTGATGGTTCCTACTGCTTGGATACAAAATAATACAGCAGATGTCATGCTTTTAGGGCGAGAAGTTGTGTTTGATAAGTTTAATATTGAATTTAGGCAAGCCGATGAGGAAATTATATTTACCAAACGTGAAGATGCTCTCGCCCTTTAATTATCTCACGTCCTCAAAAATAGTTTCAACCTGGTAAATACCATCACAATTAACGCCAAAATCGCCGTATATCCAAAACCCCTCAAAAACCCCATAAACGGATTGCTTGAAGTCATCTCAACAATCACCGGTTCCCATTTAGTTAAAACCAGAATTGGCCAGATAATATTCGCAAATCCCGCATAACCAATCATCGGATTCACCCCGTTATCAATAAACAACTGCAAAAACCATCTCTTCTGAAACACGTCGATAATTACAGTCAACCCAATCAACAAAAAAATCGCCATTCCCGCCGTTACAAAAAAGTAACTCATCGTCGCTGAATCTTTCTTAATCCCGCCTTCATAAGGCTCAAACAGTAAACCCAAAACCAGCCAATAAAACCCCCATTTGTAAAGCTGGTTCAATAAATTTTCCGTGACGTTTCCGGGTTTTTTCAACAAAACTAAACCGCACAAACACAACACCACCGTCACTAATGCAGTCTGCCACACCCATCTAGCTTGCAGTCCAATTAACAAGACTAAATTGACAGCAAACATCAAAACCATAATGCTCAAATAGCGCCAACTCTTCCAGCGAACATAACTCGCATCTTCCGGCGAATAATACTCTATCCACCGATTCAGTAAATCCCCGACAATAGTACCCGGAATCACCACAAACAAATACTTCAAATAATCAAATTGAAACAGCCAAGGTGCAGGAGAGGACGACCAAACTAAGTTAATCCAACCGTCAGCAGCAGAAGACAGTCGCGCCGCTAACAACAAGCCCAAAATTCCTACTCGCAGCCACACATTTGAACGAGTAAACAGCCAAATTAGCGACCCGAAAACTGCCACATTTGCAAGTACCATCAAGATGATGTCGCTGCGGTTAACTGAAAATCCTACACCGTTGGGATATTTGATGTGAGATACGAAGACTATTCCCGCACTCCAAGCAGCAAGAGTCAACCCCCTACGCAGCCATGCAGACCACTTTTGAGGCCAGCGAACATACATCAAAAATAATATTAAAAATCCGCACAATCCAAGCCACCACTTTAATCTACTGGCTTCCTCCGGGCTAATTACAGTCGGGCGAATATGCTGGAGAAATATCGCAAATGACGCTAAGAAAAAGCCTCTTTGCAAAATAGAGAAAATTATTTTTTTTGTATCCCATCCCTTGGCGATGCGGCGCGACAAAGCTAGCGGTATCGCGGCGCCCATTGCAAACAAAAAGAAGGAGAAAACTAAATCCACCCAGGTTAATCCTGGCAGTTTACTGTTGAAAACGTGGTCTGGTGGTGGGAGTTGGGCGTGATACATCCACGCCGGCAATGTTTTGCGGGCTATTGTACCTGATAAAACCATTGCTAAAACTGCGATTCCACGCAGCGCATCCAGCGCGTCGGCGCGTTGGGAAACGGCAGCAATTGCTAACGGTTTTTGGTTTTTGATGCTATTTTTTGATTCCGATGCTGTGTGTTCCAATGCACTCACCAATTCTTCGTTGAATAACTGTAAAAGCTGTATAGCTTATTTTTTACCAATTAGTTTGTGTAGCCAGCTTCCTGAAGCTAGGCTGCTGAGTCTTTCTGCGGAGTGTTTTTTGTTTACTGTTAACCTCGAAATTCGGTATTTATTGGGTGGAAAAAACCGCATTTTTAATTTTAAACTGTCGTACAAGTATCCTGATTTGTAGTATTTTGCAACATATTTGTCAACTTGTTTGTTGACAGCGCCAAAGGGGTAGGCTATGTGTGAAGCAACTATTTGATTTGTGTCTAAATCTTGGGTGCATTTCCTCAGTCTAATTTGGTCTTGAGATAATTCTCTGTCTAATGCTGTCAGAGAAATTTTTGTGAGATTTTCGTGATTCAGTCCGTGGGATTGAATATCATAAAATCCTTTTTGCATTCCGTCTCTTAAGTCTTGACAAGTTACTTTTTTTATGAGTGAATCTTGGTGGCCCAAGAAGCCGGAGTTGATAAATACAACTACTTGAGTTTTTTTGCGGTATTTATTTTCTAGTCGTTCTAAAATCGGCAGTAAGTGTGTATAAATGCTTTTGTTTCCATCGTCAAAGGAAATCATAACTTTTTTGCGTCCGCGATTTTCACTCGGCACTGGCTTTTTGGGATTGGCGATGAAATACTCGTAAAGCTCTTGGGTTGACAAAAACCAATAGTTATGGCTAACTAAGTCCTCTAAAAAAGGTTCCAAGTTCTGTTGGCTGTAGTCGCCGGGAAAGTCTCTGCGCTGGGGCGGTATTTCCTGGGGATTCCGAATGTCAACTATATCGTGAAAGCCGAAAATCGGAATTTCTACTGTGATGATTTCTAGCATGACTTGATAGGTGATGAATGCTAGGAAGAATGCCAGTACAAAGCTAATAATGCGTTTTTTTCGGAGCGTAATACCGGGTTGAAAATACTCCGGCAATTTGTTAACTAAATAATTTACTATTGACAATTACAACCTCATGAGGTAAAGGGTTCAGGCGGTAGTATGACGGTTTTTCAGATTCAGGTGCTGGGAGTGTCTAGATTGTCGATCGCCCGTATCTTCCATAAAGATGAGCTAGGTCAAGTCTAGCATGATACAATTTATGCCGATCGCACTTTTCCTGCAACCAGGCCCAAAGTTGACAATGTTTATTTTTTGCAGGATTTTTTTCAAGGTAATTTATTTACTTGTGATTTCCCCTCCGAGGTGGTAGTATATTTCAGCGAAAGCCCGATGCAATCACAATGATGAAAATTGCAGTAATTCTGCCTGTTTACAACGAAGCGAACTGCATAGAGCAAACCGTTGAAAAAATTTTAGAATTTTCTCAAAAAAATCACGCTTACAATTTTATCATTGTCAATGACGGATCGACCGACAATACACTGCAAATTATCGAAAACCAACTCAAAACTTTCCCCACACATCACATCAAACTAATTTCTTACATCAACCGTCAAGGCAAAGGATATGCCGTCAAAAAAGGAGGCGAATATGTAGACGCCGACTGCATTTGCTTCATGGATGGCGACTTAGCTTACTCCCTCGAACATTTAGAACCCTTAGTAGAAAAATTAGAAAAATTTGATGTCGTAATTGGTTGCAGAAACCTCGATCGAGAAAACTTCCGAAATCTCACCTTACTCAGAAAAATATCTGGCAAAATATTTAATTTTATTTCCAGAAAAATTCTCAATTTGGCGTATAGAGATATGCAGGCGGGACTCAAAGGATTTAAACAAAGTGCAGCCCAAGAAATATTCAAGCAACAGACAATCACTGGATTTTCCTTTGATGCTGAACTACTTTTTTTGGCAGAAAAGAAAGGATACACAATCGGCGAAATTCCTGCCAGAGTTTCCGAACAACACTTATACAAAACTTCCAAAGTAAATATAGTTAAAGATTCTCTAAAAATGTTTTCCTGTTTGTTAAAAATTCGTTATAATAATCGCGTCGGCAACTATGAATAAATACATTTTGCTGAGTTTTGATATAGAAGAATTTGACATCCCCGAAGAATACGGGCAATCCCTGGAAGACAACATCAAATTTGAAATCTCTAAAAGAGGCTTGTTAAATGTAATTTCACTTCTAGACAGATTAGAAATCACAGTGACATTTTTTGTGACTGCTAACTTTGCACTCCACAACCGAGAGATAATTAAACAACTTTCACAAAAACATGAAATTGCCTCCCACGGTTTTTATCACTCCCAATTTTGCCTAGCAGATTTACAAAAATCCAAGCAAATCTTAGAAGAAATAACCAATACTCAAGTCACCGGATTCAGGATGGCAAGACTTCAACCAGTTGACGATATAGAAATAGAAAAAGCAGGCTATGAATACAACTCATCCATGAATCCAACATACATCCCCGGTAGATACAACAACCTATCCAAACCCAGAACTGCATATTATACGAATAAACTGCTAAACCTTCCCATTTCAGTCACTCCTTTGATCAGATTTCCGCTATTTTGGTTGAGCTTTAAAAACTTCCCCTTGTCAACGATCCAATTAGCAACTAAGCTCACCTTAGAAACAGACTCGTATCTCAATATCTACTTTCACCCCTGGGAATTCACTGATATTTCCCAGTTTCAACTCCCCGCTTACGTCAAAAAAAATTCAGGTAGTAAAATGATTGACAAACTAGAAAAATATCTGACTGTACTAAAAACTCAAGGAAAATTTATTTCTATTTCCGAATTTAAGAACAACTTCAGTTAACCTTAGCAAAATTATCAAATTCCACAAAAAGTATGAAATTCAAGCCTCTAGACTACTGGCAAAATCAAACAGGATTGCGTCAAGTTGTGATTATAGCAGCAGCTTTTTTTACAGTAGTCTTAACTTTTAGTATAATCAACTATGAAAGTTTTTTAATTACCTATGACCACGGCTTATTTAACCAAGTATTTTGGAATAGCGTACATGGCAAACTATTTCAAAGTTCCCTTTCCTCAGCCGCCTCCGGTGCATCCCTGATCGACAGACAACTATCATACCCATCCTACATCCATTTAGGGCAACACTTTGTTATCGATTTTTTACTTTGGATGCCAATTTATGCTTTATTTCCATCTCCTATTACCCTGATTGTATTGCAAGTAACTTTAATTGCTGCTGCGGGAATAGTTTTATATTTTTTAGCAAGACACTATCTGTCTGTTCCGATATCAGTCATGATTGTAGCCAGCTATTATGGAGCAAATGGGGTAATCGGGCCGACGCTGGGCAATTTCTACGAGCACTGCCAAATTCCATTGTTTGTATTTAGCTTGCTTTTAGCATTAGAAAAGCAGCGTTGGGTGTTATTTTGGATTTTCGCAGCCCTAACATTAGGAACTCGCGAAGATGCGGGAATTACTTTATTCGGAATCGGAGTATATTTAATATTTAGTCGCCGCTACCCGCGCACTGGTGTAGCTTTGTGCGCTGTCAGCTTTAGCTACGTCGCACTAATAACTAATACAGTCATGCCGATGTTTTCGACTGATAGTTCCAGACTGTACTTAGCTAATTATTTTAGGAAATTTGTCAAAACAGAAACTCCCTCAACTCTAGAACTGCTCTGGGCGATTATCAGCCAACCTCAGATCATAATTCAAGTATTGTTTACCAACTTCAGTAGACGCATTTTATATCTTTTAGGTCATTGGTTGCCGCTAGCATTTGTGCCTGTGATTACTCCTAGTGCCTGGATCATGACAGTTTTTCCTTTGTTGGTTCTACTGTTGCAAGTTTTTAATCAGGCTGCTACTTCAATCAATACTCGCTACACCTTAGCTGTAATTCCAGGCTTATTTTATGGTACAATATTATGGTGGTCGCAACATCAAGAAAAATTTAAACCGAGGCTGCACCGCTTCTGGATTGGGTGTATCGGTTTGTCAATGCTGCTGACCTATACTTCTAATCCGCATCGAGCTTTGTATTTCATTTCTCCTTACTCTATCCAACCTTGGGTTTATCAATCTTTAAGTGCTCAATTGAAACATGGTGCTGATTTAAAGACTGTTTTTAATTCGATTCCAAAGGATGCGAGCATTTCCACCAGCGGTTACATCGTTCCCCATCTCTCCGGGCGCCGGAACATCATTCGTTTAGAAGTGATGCAGATGAAAGATGAAAATGGAAAAATAGTTGATGTTGATTATGGGCTGTTAGATTTGTGGCAGTTGCAGGAGGATAATTTGAAAGGTCCGATCGATCGCGGTAGAGTTAGGGGAGGAGTACGTTTTGCGGACGAGGCTCTACGGCGGGGAAATTACGGGGTTGCTCAAGTATTAGATGGGGTGGTTTTGATTCAAAAAGGTATAACTTCTAAACCAGAGGTTTTGGCGGCTTGGTTGAAATTGCGGCAAGAAATCCAACCGTTGATGCAAAATAAACAGAAAAAAGGTGCGTAGGTGATGGGGCAATGGGGTGATGCGGTGATTGGGTGATTGGGAGAATCTGTGACAATGCTCGAATAGAAGGCCCGAAAGGTTTGCTATACTCCAGAATATAGAAGCATACTAACCCTTTGAAAATTTTAAGGTCGGATCTTTTTATGACATCCTACGCAACCTCCACAGCAAGAGCCGAGATGAGTGAGATCCGGCGCTTGAAAAACATACTGCCACCAGAACTACAAAGTTGGGTAACAGTAGAAAAAACCATAGAAATTAATCCAACCTTGATCCGCAGCGAAGAAATAGGCAAAGATCAGGTAGAAGTACAGATAGACCTGATCCGCTGGGAACAGCTAGCAATGGATCAGCGCAATCTGCTGTTTTGGCACGAAGTCGCCCGAATCCAAAACGATACCATCCCCAGAGATGGTTGGGAAATGGCTGCTCTGGCGATCGGTTTAGGCGGCGCTGTCGGAGAACTTTGGGTGCAAGACGGCTTGCTGCTGGTACTAGCCTTATCCCTATGCGGTGTCTCCGGCTGGAGGCTTTACCAGAAGAATAACGGAGAGAAAAGCTTAAAAGAAGCAGTCGATGCTGACGAAAAAGCCCTCACCCTCGCCACCCGTTTTGGCTACACTTTGCCCAATGCTTATAAAAGTCTGGGTAGCGCCTTAAAAACCCTAATCGAACAGACCTCGAAAAAGCAGCAGCGCGCTAAGTACGAAGCCCGTCTCCAAGCTCTGAAGCGCAACGCAGCGAAAGCCAAGGCTAAAGTCAAACCGATCGCCCGCGAGACCTCGCAGTCAGAAAACGTCTACAATTCTTGATCTGATCCCCTGACGCTTGGTACGGGGGTTTTCAAGTCAACGGTTAACTGTTGACTTTTCTGTTAAGCTGTCCCGCATCTTGCATTGTATTTTTGGGGCGGGACACCCACAATAATTTCATCAAACTTGAATGTCCTTCGACGAGGTTTATCCTGGAGGGCGGCGCACTGCTCTTCGACGCTTCGCGATCGGATCAACTCCGTCGAAGTGTCAAAGTAAGTCGAAGGGCGGGAACCATAAAATTTAGTTGCGTCTGGGCTTAACGGTTAGCTGTGCGGTGACTATTCCTCTTGCAAGACAGAAACCGGAGTTCTGAAACACAAGATTAATATACCTCTCCCATAATTCTTGTGGAACAGCCCCTCCTAGCCTGTTCAAGACTTGCTTTTGAGGAGATGTCTAATCGGCTTGAATCCACAAAAAGCTTGATCCTGATGTCAAAGCTTGGCTGCGACTACGTTCAAAAATCTTTCCGCCCCAAAACTGGGAATGTATATTAAAGTCAAACCTTACCTGTGATGTCGCGATCGGGGCAGAGTTTTAAGGGATTTTTGTAAAGTTTGTATAAAGCTAGCCCTTGTTAACAATAATACTTGGTAAAGCTGGAGTTGCTAAGACAGAATAGGTTAGAGATATCAGTTTGAAATTTGAAACCAGGACTTCATGGTCAGCCAAACCCCAGAGGCAGATTTTCGGGTAACGTACTTGGACGAAATTCCCTCAGTTCACATACCCATGCGTTTGAGCGTACTTGAAGCCGTAAACTTCAAGACAACCTGCCAGCAACTTTTCTCTGACAGCAATGTTCCCAGCAAAATTGTTCTAGACTTCGCTCAGACTACATTTATAGACAGTAGCGGGATCGGTGCTCTAGTCAGCAATCTCAAATTTGCGAAACAGCGCGGCAGTGACTTGGTGCTCCGAAGCCTCAAGCCGCAAGTGATGGCAGTATTTGCTCTGACCAGTTTAGATCAAGTGCTGACGATCGAGCAGCCGTCTGCAACCTCAATTCCTACAGAGACCAATCGATCGGACAATCAGCTACCGATGACCCATCCGTCAGTACGATCGTTGGTGAAACGGCTGATAGATATCGTTGGGGCAATAGTCGGTTTGGTGATTACAGGAGTTTTGCTCGTACCCATAGCAGCAGCCATCACGATCAACGATCCGGGCCCAATATTTTTTGCGCAAACCCGCTGCGGCTGGATGGGGAGAAAGTTTCAGATTTGGAAATTTCGATCGATGTGTACTAATGCCGAAGCCATGAAAGCCCAAATCAAAAACCAAGCCTCCGGCGCATTTTTCAAAAATGACAACGACCCCCGGATTACCAAAGTCGGGCGCATCTTACGCAAAACCAGTCTCGACGAACTGCCACAGTTTTGGAACGTGCTCAAAGGCGAAATGAGTCTAGTCGGGACCAGACCACCTACGCCAGACGAAGTTGAGCGCTACGAAGTGCCTCAGTGGCAGCGTTTGGATGTCAAGCCCGGGATGACGGGCGAATGGCAAGTCAACGGTCGCTCTCAAGTCCGCGATTTTGAAGATGTCATCCGTTTAGATTTAAAATACCAACAAAACTGGAGCTTGATCTATGACCTGAAACTAATTGTTAAAACCGTAACAGTCCTATTTAACAAAAATAGCGGCGCTATGTAGGAGTCTTCAACGATTCACCGCTGAACTTTCAGGTGCTGTTGCCGATGGGTGGTGAGAATTCAAACTCGATACGATCGTCAAAGCAGGCGATCGATCGCGATAGCATAGCTACGTTAGCATTTGGTGTTTAAATTTACACAGAAAATGCGCCGCTGTTGCGAGCTTCTGTAATC
>PVWI01000359.1 GCA_003003725.1 filamentous cyanobacterium Phorm 6
GTCGCGCCCGCCAAAAAAGCAGGCAAAATCCTGACCCGCCGGCCTGGATAACTCAAGTTGAGGCCAGTGGCGACAGACAGTACAGAACGAAAATTTCGAGAGAATTTGGCAGTCACAGAAAAAATATATGGGTGCAAATTCACTTCTGACAAGTCGGTTCTTACAGAATTGAGCTTATTATGATATTGAGTGTAATTTGTGTAGAAGTTGTGCCGAAACCGAGTTTATTTAAGTTAATTACTCGATTTTGTCAAGTATTTCTGGATGGGAAAGCGGTTTGCTGAAGATTTGCAGACAAGTCCTGTCTTCCATTCCTCCGTTTCCCCAAATTTCCACAAGCGTTAAAATTTAGTCGATCGAACTTTCAGGATATTTTTGAGATTATGGCGAATCAACTTCCGATTCCGGTGATTGTTAACGGTGCTGGCGGCAAGATGGGCCGCGAAGTAATTAAGGCGATCGCAAATGCTGATGACATGACCTTATTTGGGGCTGTAGACCGCTCTCCTGAGTGCCTCCACGTCGATGCGGGGGAATTAGCCGGATGCGGCCCGTTAGAAGTTCCGGTGACTGACGACTTGCAAGGAATGCTGGTATTGGCTGCTCAGGAAAAGCAATTGGGCGTGATGGTAGATTTTACGCACCCGAAATCAGTTTATGAAAATGTGCGATCGGCTATAGCTTACGGTATACGCCCGGTAGTCGGCACTACCGGCTTGAGCAGCAAGCAAATTGAAAACTTAGCTGAATTCGCGGACAAAGCCAGCATCGGCTGTTTGATTATACCCAATTTCTCGATCGGCATGGTTTTGCTGCAACAAGCCGCCGTGACGGCATCTCAGTATTTTGAACACGTAGAAATTATCGAGCTGCACCACAATCAAAAAGCCGACGCTCCCAGCGGCACAGCGATTCAAACTGCCCAAATGTTAGCAGAAATGGGAAAAACTTTCAATATACCAGAAGTTGAGGAAACCGAAAAATTAGCTGGAGCTCGCGGTTCAGTGGCGGATGAAGGGATTCGCATTCACAGCATCCGTTTACCGGGTTTAATTGCTCATCAAGAGGTAATTTTTGGAGGTGCAGGTCAAGTTTATACTTTGCGACACGATACGAGCGATCGCGCTTGTTATATGCCGGGAGTATTATTGTCTATACGAAAAGTCCTGGAATTGCGATCGCTCGTTTACGGATTGGAAAAAATCTTGTAGTTATTAGTCAGTAGTCATTAGTTGATAGTTGTCAGTTATTATTAGTTTCAACAATCGCCTTAAACCTTTGATGAATCTCGCTGATAGCCAAGTCTAGATCCCCCTCGCATCCCCCGAAAGCAAGGGGGACTTTGATCAGAATCTTGTCCCCCCCTTCTGAAGGGGGGCTAGGGGGGATCGAGTTATTGTAGGGTGCGGAGCGGGCTAAATGTTTTAACAACAGACTAATAACTTTCCCGCTCCGCACGTAATGTTAATTAGCTTCTTCCTTCTTCCTTCTTCCTTCTTCCTTCTTCCTTCTTCCTTCTTCCTTCTTCCCTCTTCCTTCTTCCTATGCTAATTCCCCTAACCAAAGAAACCTTCAAAGAACTAATTCCCGCCGTCGCCACGGGAGCGCAATACAAATATATCTGGGGAAAACCGCCAGATTTCTTAAGGCGAATGTTAATCTCTGCGGTAATTTTAGTTTGCGTGTTGGTAGTCTACAACTTCGCAGGTTCAGATGTAGGGCCTCTAATTTTAATTACCGGATTGATGGCCGGTTTGTACTGGCTGTGGGGGCCGATTTTGTGGGCTAGTTTGCGAAATGCAGAATGCCGCAAATATAAATATTGCGGATTTTGGCAAGGGCGAGTCTTGGATATTTATATCACCGATGAAGTCACAAGTCAAGAGGAAACAGTTAATCAAAAAGGTCAATTAGTAATTGTTGACAACTTAGAACCGCGAATTAATGTAGAAGTTGGCGATAAAACAGGATTTACGACTACACTTAAAGCTCCTTTGCAGAAAGATCACCAGGGAATTGTCCCCGGCCAAGCTGCTTTAATGTTAATCATGTCTAATCAAGAAGATTTGGGCAGAATTGCCAAAGTTTCGGATATTTACATTCCTAGTCGCGAGGTGTGGGTGAGCGATTATCCTTATTTACGCAAGGATTTGTTTGTGGAAATGAGTCAGCAAATTAAAAAAGGTAGACAGAAAAAAGGGCGGGATACCGATAATCAAAGAGCGACAAGATAGGCGTACGGTTAAAACCGCCGATTCTTGCGATTAATTGCGGCTAGAAGGTCGAGTTTTCGGACGCCAGAAAAATTCAGATAGTTTCATTTTGGGATTACCTAACCGTTTTCTCAACGCTTCCATATAAATGAAAAATACCGGAGTCAAATACAGTGTTAAAATTTGCGAAAACAGCAATCCACCAACGATCGCAATTCCCAACGGGCGGCGCGATTCCGAACCGCTACCCACGCCCAGGGCGATCGGCAAAGTGCCAATTAACGCCGCCATCGTCGTCATCATAATCGGGCGGAAGCGCACGATACAAGCTTCGTAGATGGCATCATAGGCGCTGCGGCTGCTGTCTTCGCGCTGTTTCTTGATCGCAAAATCCACCAGCATAATCCCATTTTTCTTGACAATTCCCACCAGCAGAATAATCCCGATAAACGAATACAGATTCAATTCAACCCCAAAAATTACCAGGGTTAACAGTGCACCAAATCCGGCTGACGGTAAACCGGACAAAATTGTCAGCGGGTGAATGAAATCCTCGTACAAAATGCCAAGAATCAGATAAATTACCACAATTGAAACGACTAATAACCAGCCTAAATCGTTAAATGATTGGTTGAATACCTGGGCTGAACCTTGAAAACTTGTTGTCACTGACGGCGGCAAAACTTCCTTGGCAACTTTTTCGATCGCATCGGTGGCTTGACTCAGCGATGTACCGGGGAGAGTATCAAAGGAGATTGTAGCAGAAGGCAGTCCGCTTAGGTGATTGACTGTGAGCGGGCCGACTGTTTGGGTAATATTTGCGATCGCACTTAACGAGATCATTTGTCCGGTATTCGATCGCACATATAACATCGACAAAGCACTCGGATCGCGCTGATATTCGGGCTTTAGCTCCATCACAACCGTAAATTGATTGTTTGGAGTATAAATCGTCGAAACCTGCCCAGAAGCGTAAGCAGCACTGAGGGTTTTCTGCACTTGTTGCGGGCTAATACCGACGATTGCTGCTTTGGCGCGATCGACTTTAACCTCAAGCTGAGGCGTGCTCAATTGCAAATCGCTATCGACACCGCGCAATCCCGGTATAGTTTTAACTTTAGCTAACAATTCCGGCACCGCTTGACGCAGCGCTTGCAAATCTAAACTTTGCACCGTAAACTGATATTGTGAATTCGTTTGTTGACCGCCGATCGGAATCGCCGAAGGAGAGCGCAAAAAAGCTTGAATCCCTGGAATCCCGCGCAATTTTGGAGTTAATTTTTGGATAATTTCATCCGCACTGAGGCGGCGTTGCGATCGGGGTTTCAGCCTAATTGTAATCCGTCCGTTATTCGCCGATGCGTTTGGCCCGCTAGCACCTACAGTTGAATTCAACGCTGCAATATTTGGATCTTTCCGCAGGATATCAACAATTTGTTGTTGGTGGCGCAGCATATCCTCAAACGAAATATCTTGCGCTCCTTTCGTGTTAGCCATCAGTTGTCCGGTGTCTTCAGTCGGAATAAAACCTTTCGGAACTAACACGAATAGATAAGCCGTCAGCACCAGCAGAATTACTGAAACAATCAGCGTCACAAAACGGTATTTCAAAACAGGTCTGAGAGTCCATTCGTATCCGTGCAAAAGTAGCTCGAATCCCCGCTCTGAAATGCGGTAGAAGCGGTTTTTTTGGTGTGAGTGGGACGGGGATTTGAGAAAACGACTGTACAACATCGGCGTCAGGCTCAGAGAAACAAATCCCGAAACCAAAATTGCTACAGCAATAGTCACGGCAAATTCGTGGAACAATCTACCGATTAATCCACTCATAAACATCAGAGGAATAAACACCGCCACCAATGAAAGCGTCATCGAAAGAATGGTAAAACCAATTTCTTTCGAGCCTTTTAATGCTGCTTCTAGTGGCGCTTCTCCCATTTCTTGGTGGCGCACAATGTTTTCCAAAACTACGATCGCATCATCCACAACAAACCCCACTGAAAGCGTCAGCGCCATCAGAGACAAGTTATCTAACGAGTATCCCAACTGATACATCACAGCAAAGGTGCCAATAATCGCCACCGGCAAAGCTAAACTCGGAATTAGCGTCGCTGTGATGTTCCGTAAAAAGATAAAAATTACTAAGACAACCAGACACACTGACAACACTAAGGAGAATTTTACATCATCGACAGAGGCGCGGATTGATTGCGATCGATCGTACATAATTCCTATTTCGATCGATTGGGGAATCTGTTGTTTGAGTGCGGGTAACATTTGGACGATCGCATCGACAATTTCGACAGTATTTGCATCCGGTTGAGGCTGCACTGCGAGCAAGATTGCAGGTTGATTTGTGACTTGTTTATCGCTGTACAAATTCAACACTTTGTTATTTTGCACGTCGTCAATTACGTTACCTAAATCTTGCAGCCGCACTGCTGCGCCGTTTTTGTAGGCTACGATTAGCGATCGATATTCGGCTGCCTTATTTAATTGACCGTTTACTTGAATTAAATAGCTTTTGTTGTCACCGGAAAGGCTGCCAGTTGGTAAGTTAACATTACCTTGCGTGATTGCAGTTCTTACTTGATCTAATCCGATGCCTCTGGCGGTTAATTCTCGCGGATCGAGTTGAATCCTCACTGCATATTGTTTCTGCCCGTAAACCTGCACTTGCGCTACACCTTCGATCGCAGAAATGGGTTGGGCGATGGTTATTTCGGCGGCTTCATTCACTGCTGAAATTTGCAGCGTTTTTGAGTACAAATATAGGTAGAGAATTGGTGAAACAGAAGGGTTAACTTTGCGGTAGGTGGGCGGTTTGGGCATTCCAGCGGGTAATGAACCTGCGGCGGCGGCGATCGCAGCTTGTACGTCTTTTGCAGCAGAATTGACGCTGCGGCTGAAGTCGAATTGCAGGGAAATATTGGCGCTACCAGTGGAACTTGTGGAGTTAAAGGAATTGAGGCCTGCTATTTCTGTAAACTGTCTTTCTAGCGGCGCGGCGACTGAGGATGACATGGTTTCCGGCGTGGCACCGGGTAAGCTAGCGGAGACGCTGACGAAGGGATATTCTACGTGCGGTAAAGCGCTAATTGGTAGCAGGAAATAACTCATTAAACCGAAAATTAGAATTCCGATTGTGACTAGGGTAGTCATTACGGGGCGGCGGATAAAGATTTCAGATAGGTTCATAAGTTTGGTTTGTAGTGAGGACTTCAGTCCTCAGAAAATGCCGGACTAAAGTCCTTACTACGAACGAATAATTTGGTTTGTAGTGAGGACTTCAGTCCTCAGAAAATGCCGGACTAAAGTCCTTACTACGAACGAATAATTTGGTTTGTAGTGAGGACTTCAGTCCTCAGAAAATGCCGGACTAAAGTCCTTACTACGAACGAATAA
>PVWI01000360.1 GCA_003003725.1 filamentous cyanobacterium Phorm 6
CCCGCATAACGAACCGACACCGCTGCCGCCAAAGAGCGCGCCGCAGTGGCTGGGCGAGCTGTCGGCCGCTGGCGAGCGCTTTGCCGGCCTGTGTGTGTTGGTGGCCGAAGACCATCCAGTAAACGAGTTGCTGATGAACCAGCTGCTCAAACGCCTGGGTTGCACCGTGCGCAACGCGCGCGACGGCGAACAGGCAGTGGCGCAATGGTCGCTGGGCGGTGTGGATCTGGTGCTGATGGATGTGCAGATGCCGCAGATGGACGGGTTGGAAGCGACGCGCCGCATTTGTCAGGAATGGCCAGCTAACAAGAAGCCGAGAATTATTGCGATGACGGCGAATGCGATGCAGGGCGATCGCGAAAAGTGTCTGGCAGCAGGTATGGACGATTATATTACTAAGCCGGTGCGCCGGGAAGAGTTGGCGCTGGCCCTCTCGCAGTGCCAACCCCTGCATCGGGATGAATTAGATGCTGTTGCTGAGTCGAAAAATCAACATATTTCTGACAAAATTGATAGTCAGGCTGCGGGACATTCGATCGTTCAACCGGGAGCAGGTTCGCCGATAGATTTTCATATTTTGCAGAATCTCCGCGAGCTAGACGATGAGGAAGACCCGGATTTTTTGGGGGAATTGATTCAGATATATTTGTTAGATGCACCGCAGCATTTGGCCGCAATGAAGGAGGCTATTTTTCTCGGCGATCCTGATAGTTTGAAACTGGCTTCTCACACATTGAAGTCGAGCAGCGCCAATTTAGGAGCCGTGTCTTTTTCTGAAGTTTGCAAGGAGTTGGAGTATATGGGTCGCGTGGCTGTTGAGTCTGGAGGGGAGCAGGTTTTTGATGCGAGTAGGGCGCGCGATCGCCTGTTGGAAGCCCAAGCCGAGTGGGAAAAGGTGCGGATGGCTTTTGAAATTGAATTGGAAACCGGGAAGTTGCGATCGCAAATAAGCTAATGAGTAATGAGTAATGGGTAATGAGTAATGGGTAATTGCTCGTTATATCGTGTCCGGTCAATTGACCTATCTAAAATTGGTTCGTAGTGCGGACTTTAGTCCGCTCCCGGATTGCGGACTAAAGTACGCACTACAAACCGTTTTTGTTATGGTAATCGACCGGACATCATATTACCCCTTCCCCAAATAGCTATTTAACTTTCACCTAAATACGCCTTGCGAACAGTTTCATTTGACTGCAAATCGGTAGCAGTACCAGCGACTACAACCTCACCAGTTTGGATCACATAACCACGGTGGGCTACACTCAAAGCCATCCGGGCGTTTTGTTCCACCAATAAAATAGTCATTCCTTCAGCATTAATATCGCGGACGATCGCAAAAATTTGACTGACTAACATAGGAGCCAAGCCCATACTCGGCTCATCCAACAATAGCAAACGGGGGCGCGACATCAAAGCCCGGGCGATCGACAACATTTGCTGTTCCCCCCCGCTGAGAGTTCCGCCTTTTTGACTAATTCTTTCTCGCAAACGGGGAAATAAATTTAAAGCTTTTTCCATATCCGACTTGATACCGAGAGTATCGTTGCGGAGATAAGCACCCATTTCCAGGTTTTCTAGTACCGTCATGCGCCCAAAAATCAGCCGCCCTTCCGGGCTTTGAGAAATGCCCAAACGGACGATCGCCTCTGTAGACAGCGATTCCAAAGGCTTTCCCTCAAATAATATAGTACCTTCGCGCGGACGCAGCAGCCCTTGAATCGTGCGGAGAGTTGTAGTTTTCCCCGCCCCGTTGCTACCGATTAATGTGACAACTTCTCCCTCCTTAACTGTTAACGAGACTCCTTTGAGGGCATGGATATTTCCGTAGTAGGTGTGAATATCTTTGATTTCTAGCATAATTACTTTTTGTCGGCTATCTTTATATAGATTTTAATCAAAACATGGAGATATTTACCCATTACCCATTGGCATCTTCTTCTTTTCCCAAGTATGCCTCAATCACGCGAGGATTTGCGCGAACTTCTGCCGGAGTGCCCTCAGCAATTTTAGTACCGTACTCCATAACACTCACGCGATCGCTAATTCCCATCACCACTTTCATATCGTGTTCAATTAGCAAAATACTCAAATCCAACTCATCGCGAATCCGGTAAATAAAGCGAGTTAGATCGGCCGTTTCATTCGGATTCATTCCCGCAGTCGGCTCATCCAAAAGCAAAACTTTCGGGTCGGATGCCAAAGCCCTCGCAATTTCCAATCTGCGCTGGTCGCCGTAGGAAAGGTTTTTTGCCAACTCCGGCGCTTTCTTCACGCCTAAACCGACAAAATCCAGCATATTCAGAGCTTTTATTTTAGCTTCCCGTTCTTCCAAAATCACAGTCTGAGGGCGGAGGATTGCACCCAACAAACCAGCTTTTAAGCGGCAGTGTCTACCAACTAAAATATTATCCAGCACCGTCATGTTGTTGAATAATCGGATGTTTTGAAAAGTTCTAGCAATGCCAAAAGTTGTTAGGCGATCTGGCGGTAAACCAGTAATATTTTTATTTTCCAGTACCAACTGGCCCGCACTCGGCTTGTAGATGCCAGTAAGCATATTAAAGAATGTAGTTTTGCCGGCACCGTTGGGGCCGATCAAACTGGCGATCGCTCCTTTTTCCAAAGTTAAACTAACTTGATTTACCGCTGTCAAGCCGCCGAATCGCATTGTAAGTTGCTGTGCTTCTAATAGTGACATTTTGGTTGTGTTTCCTAATATTAGTTTTGATCTTCTCCGGTAGGGTGCGTGACTGCAAATAAATTTAGGCGGAGTCTAGCAGGCTTCTGGCGTCACGCACCTTTCTGAATATATAAGGATTTGAGCCTCGAATTTGTGATTGTGGGTAGTTTTTGTTACTTTGCTTTGGTAAGGTGCGTCAGCAGAATATTGTTTGAGTTGAGTCAAATCTCTCGACTGACGCACCCTACAGAATTTGATAACTATTCGGCGGAAAAAGATGATTATGTATGACTATTGACTTCTCGCATCTGCTAAAGTCTCATTACTTGCCTCAGCATCTTCATGCAATTCAGCTTGATGAATTTTATCAGGAATCAGTCCTTCTGGGCGGACGATCATCATCACAACTAAAGTTAAACCGAATAGAAACAAGCGCATTTGAATCGGGTCTAAACTGGTTGCTAGAAAGTCTGCTAACTGGGGAATTGCAATTCTGGGAAGTACAAAAGTATTTAGAAAACCTTTGAGGACTTGTGCTAGTTGGGGTAGATAAAGCCGATCGGCAGACATGATAATTATCGCGCCCAAAATCACCCCGGTCATGTTGCCCAAACCGCCCAAAATCACCATACACAGGATGATTACCGAGACTGAGAAATCGAAGACGCTGGGAAAAACCGCGCTGATATAGGCAGCGTAAAATGCGCCTGCAAAGCCCGAAAACGTCGCTCCCATTGCAAAAGCCGAAAGTTTGGTTTTGACCAGGTTAATGCCCATCGCACTAGCCGCTAATTCATCTTCGCGCATGGCATTCCATGCTCGTCCCAAACGAGAATCTCTGAGCCGCGAAATCATGAAGTAAGCGAAGACAACTAATAGTAAAATTAGGTAGTACCAGGGAAAGTAGTTGCCGGTGCTGAAAGTGCCGATGATGGGGAGAGATGGACGCCCGATCGGGTTTATTCCGGCTTCGCCGCCGGTGAGGTTGAAAGGTCGATCGCACCCAACGAGACATAATACCAATTCTGGTTTACCCAACAACGAAGCCACAATCTTTGAGACTGGTTCGTCGATGCGAATCGCGGTTAAATTCCTAAGTACAACCGGAATAATTTCGCCAAAACCGAGGGTGACGATCGCCAAATAGTCGCCCTTGAGCCGCAGTGTGGGAATACCCAGGATGACGCCCGATAAGCCAGCTACACCAGCCGCGATCGGCAAAACTATCCAAAAGTTCCAAGTAATATTTACCTGCCCGGAAGATAGCAAAGCCGTGGTGTAAGCGCCGATCGCAAAAAACGCCGCATATCCCAAATCCAACAAACCCGCAAAACCGACAGTAATATTCAAACCCAGCGCCAACATAATAAAGATTTGAATCTGTACTACAGTCGCAATCCAGCCAGTTTTTGCCTGAAGATCGATGAAGGGGAAAAGAATGAGAATAAAAGCTAATGTTACCAAAGTTGCCAATCGCTGACGTTCGTTTGGTAAACCTTGTAGAGCACCCATTAATGTAGCGGTAAAAATGGCGATCGTCAAACTACAAACCCCATACAGCAGCGTTGTAGGTAAATCCACAGCAGATTGACCAGAAAAAGGTCTAACTAAAACCCCTTCTAGTACGCTAGCAACCAACAGCCAAACGCCCAAACCCAAACCCGCAAAACTGCCAACTGTTGCACCCATTTTTGGGGTGTCAACCTTCTGATCCTGACAAGCGATGAAGCCGGCCGCCGTCCCCATCAGCCAGCCGATGACGGTGCCGCTCCAACCGCCGAATAGGATGACTGTAAAAGAGGCGATGGCTCCTAAAATACCACTAGATTTAATTGCTTTGATTATCTTGTTTGACATAAGGAAGTTCGGCAACGAGCAATGTACGGGATGTAACGGATTTATTTGGTAACTGCTGATCGGATAGTTATCGGGCTAGCTACAGTTTAGAATCTTTTGAGTTCGATTATTGCACCAAAAGCGACAAAAAATGAAATATACTGGAACTGTTACCCAACACACTTCAAAAGGGCGATCGCGATATGGTACAAGCTCCTCAAAAAACTATCACCCTCGACGAGTTTTTGCAACTGCCAGAAACCAAACCCGCTAGCGAATACATCAACGGTGCGATCGTACAAAAACCTATGCCAAAAGGAAAACACAGCAAACTACAAGCCAGACTCGTCACAGTCGCCAACGACATCGCAGAAAAACAGCAAATTGCCCTAGCCCTACCAGAACTTCGGTGTACCTTTGGCGGACGTTCTATAGTTCCCGATGTCGCGATTTTTGTTTGGAATCGGATTCCCCTAGACGCTGACGGCGAAATTGCCAATACATTTAATGCTCACCCAGATTGGACAATAGAAATTTTGTCCCCTGGCCAAAGCCAAACCAAAGTTATAAACAATATTTTGCACTGTTTGAACGCCGGTTGTCAGATGGGTTGGTTGCTCGATCCTGATGAAAAAAATATTTTAGCTTATCCCGCAAGGCAGCAGCCGATTTCATTGCAAAAACCGACAGATATACTTCCAATTCCCGAATTCATGGGGGAAATGCAGTTGACTTTAGGCGAAGTTTTTGGCTGGTTGAAACCAGGGAATATTTAATTTAATAGCGCAGGTTAACTCGATATTTCGCGATCGTATTTTCAGGCGATCGCAATTATGATAAATGTCTTTTGCCATTTTTTCAACTCTGCACCTTCAAACCTTCTCCTGAACATTCTCACCCAACAAACCTCCAGGCCGAAAAGCCAAAATCACCACCAAAACCCCAAACACCCAAGCATTAGTCCAGCGACTCGACAAATACTGATCGCTCAAAGACGACAAAACCCCAATCAAAACCCCTCCTAACATCGCCCCGACAATATTACCAATCCCCCCCAAAACCGCCGCCGTAAAAGCCCTCAGAC
>PVWI01000080.1 GCA_003003725.1 filamentous cyanobacterium Phorm 6
GAAAAACAAGCCAGATAGGATTGAAAATATTAATCAAAAATCTAGATATCGATCGCCCTTACAGTTGATCGCGAAACTTTTGATGTACACTAGGCATAAAAACCAAGCTTATCTAGTATTTTCTATGAAAAAAGTTCTTTACTGGCTGATGGGCGAAAAAGCTGGCCGAACCATAGTAGGCACGTGGAACTGGATGTGGGGAATTCCCGTAGAATCCGGTGGTAAGATTGCAATTGGCACAGCAGAAGAGTCTTTGCGATCGATGCAAGAATCCGTGCAAAAATTAGCAGCAGCAGTGGCCACCCAAGTTGCAGCCTACCAGCGCGCCAAAACTAAATATGAAGAAAAGGTCAGAGAAATGCAAACCGTAGAGCGCCAAGCCAGCACAGCCCACCGCAACGGTAACGATGAAGCAGCCCGTATGGCAATGGCGAAGGTAATTCAGACAGAACAAATCCTGCCGCAGCTAGAATCCCAAGTAAAACAAGCCGAACAGTTTGTGAACGCTTCCAAAGACAAGCTAAATCGAGAGCGCATGAAGCTGGAAGCGTACAAAACCGATATGCAAAACATGAAAGATATGGCAGAGATCAACGAAGCTCTCGGAGCCATATCCAAAGTTAATAATGACCTCAGCATCGATTCAGCCCGATCGCAATTTGACCAAGCCAAAAATGCCGTCGAAAAGCGTAACCTCGAACAGCAAGCTTTAGCCGAGCTATCTGAGAACCCCCAAGAAAGACTTCAGGCAGAATTAGAAAATATGACTGTAGATGATGAAGTTAGTCGCAGGCTGCAAATGTTAGACGACTCCAACAACAAACAACTTCCCCCCAACTAAAAGGAGAATTTATGGCTAAGAGTAGCGGGCCTCCGCCCATAGTATTTGTTTTGTTATTTCTGTTGCTTGCCGGTGGCGGTTGGTTCTTTTTTATGAACAAACCAGCGACACCGGATGCTAGCAATAGCCCCGCACCTGCGCCCGCAGGCGGTGGGGTTCCGCCCGTCGCGCCCTCCGCCGGCGGTGCTTCGCCTGTTGCAGCTACTTCCTTTGCGCCTCCAGCTTCCGTACCTGCGGGTACGGCTGTGAGAGTTGACGGTTCTACCAGCATGGTAACAATCAATCTCAACCTTAAGAATGGCTTTCAAACCAAGTTTGCTGGCACTACAGTCGATACCAAAGCAAATGGTTCTGCAAACGGAATTAAGGATTTGGTCGCGGGAACTGCCGATATTGCAGCGATATCAACACCTTTGAAGCCTGAAGATCAAGCTAAGGGTTTGGCGGCAGTGCCTATTGCCCTAGATACGATCGCCCTTGTAGTTGGCGCGAGCAACCCCTTCACAGGAGGTTTAACCTCGGCTCAAGTTCAAGATATTTTCAAGGGAACAGCTCAAGATTGGTCGAAAGTAGGAGGCCCGGCGGGCCCGATTAAAGTGATAAATCGACCAGAAGTTAGCGGCACTCATCAGACGTTTAAAGAACAAGTGATCTCAGGCGCTAATTTTGCCACAGGGCCAAATGTTACTACGCTCGATCGAGATGCGACAACACCCCTGCTGCAAGCTTTAGGCAATAACGGCATCGGCTATGCGACTTTTGCGCAAGTAGTCAATCAGAAAACGGTGCGAGTTGTTCCCGTCAACGGTGCGACGCCGGAGGCTGCTAACTATCCTTACAAACGGCAGTTGTACTACGCCTACAAAAATCCTCCCAGCCAACCAGTTAAGGATTTCTTGGGTTACGCGACTTCGCCTGATGGACAAAAAGCGATGCTGGCTGGAAATTGAGCCTTTGCAAAAATAGTCCGCCCGACTGAAGTCTGGCGCTACAAAAACAAAGTCTCGCGTTGCGCGAGACTTTGTTTTTGTAGAAGCGGTTTCAACCGCCGAATAATCTCAAACGGACTCGATCTGATACGCTAATATTCGATGTAATTTAAAAATCTCAGGTTTTCAGTGAGCAAAAGTCGCGAACCAGTCGAAAGTTTACTTCTCTACTATTTATTCAAATGGTCAATTGTCAGCCCAATGCTGCACCTCTACTTTCGAGGTCGTATCTACGGTGCTGAAAATGTTCCAGCCGATGGGCCGCTGGTGGTAGTCAGCAATCACGCCAGCGATTTTGATCCGCCAATTTTGTCTAGTTGCATGAGGCGTCCAGTGGCTTTTATGGCGAAGGAAGAATTATTTAAAGTTCCTATTTTGAAGCAGGCAATTACGCTGTACGGCGCTTATCCTGTGAAGCGGGAAAGTGCCGATCGCAGTGCAATTCGATCGGCTATCAACTCTTTGCAAAATGGCTGGGCGACTGGTGTATTTTTGCAGGGAACTCGCACGCCCGACGGCAGAATTACTGAACCGAAATTAGGTGCTGCGCTGATAGCTGCTAAGGCGAAAACACCACTTTTACCTGTTAGTTTGTGGGGAACTCATGCAATTTCTATCAAAGGTTTGCTAGTGCCGCAACCGGTACCGCTAACTATACGAATTGGCAAAGTAATTGAGGCGCCGGCTTCGTCGGATCGGGAGGAGTTGGAAGCGCTGACTCAAAGATGTGCAACGGAGATTAATGCGATGCACGATTTGGGTCGCTAAATTGCGGTACTCAGACGCTCAGATTTATAATTGGGCTGCGGTTACATAGGCAACAGCTAGAGGCGCAATTTTTTTGGTAACTGCTGCGATAAGTTCGCGATCGACGTAAGTCCAAACTCTGGGGCGATCGAAAACACACGGCTGCAAAACTCCCCACAATAAGCCATCCGAACACAAGTGAGCGTGAATCAATGCTCGATGTCCGAATTCTTTGGCCTCGAAATCTTTGTTGACAATTTCAGGATTTGCTGTTTCCACATCCTCAACAAAAATCGAGGGTTCAGTTCGCAGTGCTGCTGCAAACAAAGGGTCTTCTTGTGCTAAAGATGCAGGTTCTTTTTTCCACTCGACAGTCGTAACGTCGGGATATTTTGATTTGCGACACCAACAGTACGGTACTTTGCCTGTTTGGGTTTCAGGGTGGCGCAGGTAGAGAAATACCCGATCGCAATTTAAATTTTCGCCGACAGCTCGCATCAACAGCGGAAAAATCGCCTCTGGTGTCTGCTTGTGGCTAGATATTTGATCCTGAATTTCTGGCAAAATTGAGTCGTTCATTTACTTTTAGTTTGGCAGTTTAACTACCTTAATCTACAATAGACCTCTTGCAAAAATAGCTAGGAACAGGCAAGATGCCCGTTCCACAGAAAAAAATATTTTTTTGGAACGGGCATCTTGCCTGTTCCAAAATTTGATTAAAACGACTTTTGCAAGATATCTAATACCTTATCTAATTTTGGCTTGACTGAAGTCCGCACCCGTATAACCGGTTGTCAACCACATGATCGCTCTTGCGCCGTCGCGAACAGCTTTTTCCATCGGTTCGGGGGTTCGACCAGACGGAACTGCTACAGGCTTAAAACTAATGCCTCGACTCCCGAGTACGATTTCGCCGATAATCTGAGCTCGGCGCATATGATCGTCAGAAGTGATCAGATACACGCTTTCAATTCCTTTGGCTTGTAATTCATCTACCAGCGTGGTAAAGTTCGTCACCGTATCTACCGCTCTGTAGTCTAAGTGCAGGCGATCGGACTTAATTCCCGCTTCTGAAAATACCCATTCTGCGAACTCTGGATTAGTCCCAGAAGACACCCAAATCGGCAAACTAGGATAGTTCTGAGCAAATTTGGCTGCAAACAGCTCTCGCTGCTTATCCCCGCCTAGAACTAACAAAGCTTGGGGTCTCTGAAATTCGCTTTTAAGCTGCTGATAGCCGAACCAACACGCCATCAAAAGTCCGACTAGGAACCAAAAACTGCGTGAAGCCCTCAAACGGTTGTAACGTCGCGTGTTTGAACTGATTTTTAACCACATCTAAACCTATAAAAATTTTGTATAGCTGACACAGGAACCATAGCAAAAAATACCGCACCTACAGCCCACTAACAGGAATTAAAAATTTATTTCCTTGGTTCTCCTCAATGTAAAACAGAAAGGCAACACGAGAGCGTTTACCATTCTGTTTTTAATTTTTTTAGATTTTTTAACGGGACTGGCCGGAGTCGAACCGGCGACCTAGCGCTTAGGAGGCGCTTGCTCTATCCATCTGAGCCACAGCCCCAGATTTTGAACCGTTTCGATTATAGCAGCTAATGTCGATTTTTAATTTTTAATTTTTGGGCAATTACGGAGCGATGCGAGCAAAGTTTTGTGCTGCGGTGAGTTGAGCGGCACCGCAACACAAATTTAACAAGGCAAGCGAATTGTAAACAAACTGCCTTTGCCCAAATCTGATTTTACCTCGATCGTGCCGCGGTGAGCTTCGACTATTTGGCGGCAGAGGTGCAGTCCCAAACCCGTGCCGGATTTCTTGTGAGTTCCCGAGCTAAACCTTTCAAATAACTTTGTTTTTTCGGCGGGAGAAATGCCAGGGCCGGTATCTTGGATTTGAATGATTACCCATGCCAGCGGTTGATTTTTGAAGCTGGTATAAGCGGGTGAGTTTGCAGCTTTTAAGCTGACATCTATGGAGCCGCTGTCGGTGAATTTGATCGCATTTCCGATTAAGTTTGTCAGCAAGCGGTGCAGTTCCAGACGATCGCCCGGATACTTGGCAATCGGAGCACTTTGTGCACTTTCTGTCAAGTCTAAATTCACCGACAAACTTTTAGCATCGGCTAGGGGAGCGAGTTCTTCGGCGACTTCCATAATCAACTGGCGCAAGTCTACGGGAGCGAAACTTAGGGATTTGCGGCCTGCTTCGTAGCGGTAGACTTCCAGCAGCATATTTACCATCGCGATCAGGTTTTTGTTGCTGCGAACCATTGTCCCGAAACCGTCGGACATCTGAGGCGAGATTTCTCCCAGAGCTCCCTGCTGCATTAAGGTGAGCATTCGATCGGCTGCTACGAGGGGCGTGCGCAAGTCGTGAGCGAGTCGGGACACAAAATCTTCGCGCTGGAGGGCGATCGAATTGCGCTCGTCTACACTGTGTTTTAGCCGCAGGAGCGATCGTACCCTCGCCAGCAGTTCATCCATTTCCACAGGTTTGCGGATGAAATCGTCTGCTCCCATGTCCAGTCCCTGGACTACGCTCGCGCTGTCGTGAGCTGTGATCAACAAAATCGGGATAAAGGGCAATTCCTTATTTTGTCGCATTCGCTTGGTGACTTCGTAACCGTCCATTCCCGGCATCATTACGTCTAGCAGTAACAAATCCGGGGGTGACTTGTCAATTTGACTCAAGGCCGAAAAGCCGTTATCGGCGGTGCTAATTTCGTAACCTTCTTCTTCCAGGATTGTCTGTACTAACAAAACATTATCTGGTGCGTCATCTACCACCAGAATGCGATCGGCTTTTGTGGCATTCGGAACAGATAAATAATTCATTTAATTGTTGGCCTGGAAGTAGATACTAACTTTAATCTGTTATCCGATTTATATTTTCACATTTTTCTACTTGTGAACTCTGTCATAAGGAAGATATAGCAGAAGGAAGAAGGAAGAGGCAATAGTAACTCATCTTTGAGCCCTCAAGAATGTCCTCACCGTCTTAGCCGTTGCTCTCTCAAAACTTTATCGAATCTTTTTAAATTTTGACTCTCGGATGTAACATACTCCACTACTTTGTCGTCATAGTATGTACGCCGTCCCAATCTTCGGGCGGGGGAACTTCCAAATAGCTAAGAGCTCGCTCGATCTGAACTTCCACAGGTCGATCGCCCTTGCGGATCAGTGAAGCGGCCTCAAAAAGACTAATAGCTTTCTGAAAATTTCTAGAAATATAAGCATTCCTACCGTTGCTATAAAGTTCCAAAAACTTTTCGGTTTCCCCGTCGAGAGGATCGGCAATATTTTGCACCAACTCGTAAATGCCGATCGGCTGATTTTTTCCTTTAACCCGAACCTTATCTAACTCTCGCACCCAAATGCGATCGTGGCACAAACTATAAGTGAATTCGCTCAAAATGATATCGCAGCCGTAGTCCTTGGTAAGCTGTTCCAAGCGCGCACTCACATTCACCGCATCGCCAATCACGGTGTAATCCATCCGCTTTTGGGAACCAATATTTCCCGAAACCACCTCTCCCGAACTAATGCCGATTCCGAAGCGAAACGGATCTTCGCCGGGGCGAGAATCATTAAACTCTTTCAAACGGTGGCGCATATCTAAAGCCGACTGAACCGCCATCCAAGCGTGACTTTCGGGAGGATTCAGTACCAGAGGCGCACCAAAAACAGCCATTAAAGCATCACCGATAAACTTGTCCAAGGTACCTTGGTAGTCGAAAACGGCCTCCACCATCGTCTCAAAATACTGGTTCAGGAGGGATACCACCTCCGACGCTCCCAAATTTTCGGTCAGGGTCGTGTAGCCCCGAATGTCGGAAAATAAAATAGTAACTTCTTTGCGCTCGCCCACCATCAGCGCGTCTTCACCCAAGGCCATCACTTGTTCCACAACTCCGGGAGTCATGTAGCGAGACATCGTACTTTTCATCCGCTTTTCGCGACTGATATCTTCGAGCACCACCAAACCGCCCCGCACGCCTCCTTCTGGATTAGTCAGAGGGTTGACAGTCAAATTCAAACTACGTTCAATTACTTTAATTTGAGAGCCGGAAATTGAGAGCGGACAATAAGGGTAATTGACAGCAGAATTGGCAAGTGCGAATAGAGATTGGGAATTAGCTAATTCTGCGACGGCTAATTCCTCAGTCCAAGCATCGTTTTCGCCCCAAGCATAATATAAATCCGGGTTAATCGGATCTGGAACTGCCAAAATATAAGTTTCTTCTTCGTCGGAATCTAAGGATTTTTCCACCAAAAGTCCGAGGATTAAAGTTTGTTCGGGAACATAATGTCTCGCAGCATGATTGAGGCTGTCTTCCAGTCGAAATTTCAAATTCTCGATCGGCAAAATTTCCCAAACATAGCGATTAATCAGTTTCCTTTCCCAAAGCTGGGGATTTTCCTTGGTCTTATCTTGATTTACCGGACAGCCCAAAAGTTCTAAAGCTGCCTCATTAATAGTCACAATCCGACCCACAAAGTCGGTGGAAATAACTGCATCAGAAAGACTTTGTAGCATATCTTTCTGATACTGTTTTTCGACCATCATATTCTCAAACAGTTGAGAATTTTGCAGCGCCATTCCCGCTTGGGAATTGAAGGCCCGCAGAAATTCTTCATCGGAATTAGTGAAAGTTCCTTGGTTCTTATTAATTAGTTGAGTTACGCCAATCAACTCACCTTTAGCGTTGTAAACTGGCATACACAAGACTGTCTGAGTACGATATCCAGTTTGCCGATCGGTCGAGGGGTCGAAACGGGGATCGTCGTAAGCATCTGTAATATTGAGAATTTGCCCCGTAGAAGCCACATAGCCAGCAATTCCCTTGTTAGCGGGAATGCGGATTGTCACCATCGTGATACCATCGGCCTTGGCGACTTTCGTCCAAAGTTCGTTGGTTTCGCGATTAAGCAAAAATAGCGTACTGCGATCGGCCTGCATCAAGTCCCTTGCTTGATCCATGACAGCGCGCAGAGTGGTTTCCAAGTCAAGACTTTGGCCCAAAGTAGTGGTGGCCTTCAAGAGAGCGGCAAGCCCTCGCTGGTTGCGGGCTACGACGTAGAAAGACTGACAGCTTTCGAGAATAATCCCGATCGAATCTGCAAAAACCCGAAACTGCTGTTCGTCTTCCTCGGTAAAGGCTCCATCGCCTGCTTTATTTAACAGTCTGACTACTGCGACGGGTTCAGTTTCACTCTTGCTGCTAAAAATCGGCATACAAAGGATCGTCTTGATGCGGTAGTTGGGAGGTTCATCAAATTCAGGATTGAATCGATCGTGATCCCGAGGCTCAACAGCATTGATTGATTCTCCCGTAGTGGCTACGTGGCCTAAAATACCGGCATCCATAGGCAATCGAATTTCTACACTTTTGCTGGTATTGACATCGACTGTTTTGTGCCAAATTTGACTTTTGCTGGAGTCAACCAAAAAAATTGTTGTCCGGTCTGCTTGTAGAATTTGACCAATTTTGACCGTGAAGGCATCTAAAAGTTGCTCTAAGAGACTTTCGAGGGCTTCATTGTTAATCAGGTCCATCGCTCGGATGAACTGCTGAAATTCAGCCGTGATAAAGTCCAGCAGACAGACTAATTCAGGAACTGGCAGGCTCTTAACACGCGAGGTCAATGCCCCCATCAGATTGACTTGAGTCAGTGTAGCCAGAACGCTACCAGCATTGGAGAATGTCATGATTAACTGCTTTCTCAGAGGTTTGAGTGACCCGCGGCTCGGCGCTAGATGCTGCGGCGGTACAAAGGATTTAAGTTATTTGCAAGGGCATCGGCATTGCCTTGTCGCTTTTATGAATCGTGAGTTCAAAAGTGGCTTACGTAAATTTACTTAGCTTGCGGGCTTTTGTTCGATCGACTTGAGAGAGTAATCTGAATTTGACACTTTGTGGGTGGCTGCTGCACGGTGGGACTTTCTTAGCGGAATCGGCGATCGTATCCGGTCTAGTGAAGGCGCTATGATTTGTGTCGCGCGAAGCATTGCTACAAAGCTACTCATAGTTTAATGGTAAACGCAACGGCAAGATCGCCACAAAATGACCAAGAATTTCTTGATGGTACAAGCCCCCGGATTTATCCGTGGAATCAATCCAAAATCTCAAATTCTTCAATCCTCCGCATTTATCCGTGGGGTCAATCTAAAATCTAAAATCTAAAATCTAAAATCGATTGACGATCGGGCGATCGTTCGCGAAATTTCGGCACTCAGCAGAGGGCGCAGATTTAGGCAGCAGAAGCCATAGACTGGGCAAATACTACCGATTGATAGTAGCGCCGCAGTTGTGTGGCGGCGGCAGCCCAACCCCAGCGTTCAGCTTCAGAGCGAGCGTTTTGGCGCATAGTTTCCCGTTCTTCGGGATTGGCAAACAGACGCTTTGTGGCATCCAGAGCCCCTGCTTCGTCCGTGGGGTCAAATAAATATCCGTTAACACCATCGGTGACAATATCGGGAATTCCGCCACTGCGCGCCGCCACTACGGGCGTCCCCGCAGCCATTGCTTCTAGGAGCACCAAGCCCAGGGTTTCGGTGCGGGAGGGAAAAATGAAAGCGTCTGCGGATGCGTAAGCAGATGCTAGTTCTTGCCCCTTGAGGTAGCCGACAAAATTTGTAGGAGTGCCGGCAAAATACTGTTCGAGGGTTTGACGGTGCGGGCCGTCTCCCACCAAGGCGAGGCGGGCGTCGGGAATCGCGGCGAGGACTGGTTTGATGCGTTCGATTTCTTTTTCGGCACCGAGGCGGCCTACATAAAGCAAGAGGGGACTGTCGGGGTGGTTTTGGGAAAGGCGCGATCGCATTTCTCGACTTGCCAATTCGGGGACAAACATTTCGGTATCTACGCCACGCTGCCATAAGTCTACGCGATCGATCCCATGACTCCTGAGTTCCTCCACCATCGCTGTGGAAGTGCAGAGATTTAATTCAGCTTGATTGTGAGCACCTTTGAGTAATTCCCACAACAAAGGTTCCAGCATTCCAAAACCATAATGGTGCAAGTATTTCGGCAAATGAGTGTGGTAGGAAGCCAAAATCGGAATATTGAGTTTTTTGCCATAATATATGCCGCCCAATCCCAAAATAGCGGGATTGACAACATGAATAATATCCGGTTTAAACTGTTCTAATTCTCGACCAACAGCCGGAGAAGGAAGTGCCATTTTCAATTCTGGGTACATTGGCAAAGGCAAACCCTCGACACCATAAACTCGGGCACCTTTGTATTCTGTAATTCCGTAATCTGGAGAAAAGATTAGAACTTGTTCGCCCGATCGCTGTAAATGATCTACAGTGTGAATTAGGCGTGTCACAATCCCATCTATTTTCGGCCAAAATGTTTCAGTGAACAGAGCAATTTTCATAATAAGTTAGTTAGGGAGCCGGTAATCCTAGCCTTTGGCAAACGTCGGGGTCGATAACAGGATAGACTGTTTCATGGGGAATAATATCAATTCCGGCTGCGCCGGAATAATATAGAGGACACGGCAGTGCCGTTTCCCTACCGCTATCAATTGTAGGGACACGGCACTGCCGTGTCCTAATTTCTAATTCCCATCGAGAGTTTTTTGAGGTAAGATACAAATCCCATGAATTCCAATCGAGAAAATTATCCCGCCTAAAAGCAATCCCACACCTTCAGCAAAGCAATTAATTCGATGAATTTCCTGGGCAGTTTTGGCAATTGAGATTTGTGTTTCGGTTGCAGATGGAGATTCGCTAACGGGCGCGATAATTTTGATAACTAGCCGTAAGTGCAGCCCATTCTGGGATTAAATAATAAGCACAAACTGTACTAGCCGAAAAACCAGGTAAAACAACTAAAAGCAACATAATGAGAATTCGACTTTTCACGGCATTTATTTTTTTCCTTTAACCGCAGAGTACGCAGAGAGAGGAAAACAAGAGAGAGAAAAATACATAATTTTCCGACATGGAATCCGAACCCTTCCGGTCATTGAGCGTAGTCGAAATGTCAACTTCGACCCTTTAAATCGTTCGCTTCGATTTAAAGCGAACGACTACGCTCAGTGACCAAAGCGCCTTGGCGGCTGCTATATCAAAAAGATTTTGCCCGGTTTAAAGCCCGGCTTTACAGGTTTTAACAACTGTCAACTGTCAACTGTCAACTGTCAACTGTTTACTTACCGCCAAGAAACCTTCGGCAAAATCTGATTTTTATCGACACGGTGCTGATATTTTGTCGCAAAATTTAGCAGAGAATCGAGTAGGGAATCTGATAGTAAGTGCGGTTGCAAACCGAGGTCTAGCAAACTGGTGTTTTTGGCATTGAAGTAATGTTCTTCTTTCTCGACTCTGGGATTTTCGAGATGGTTAATTTCTACTTTTAATCCCATTGCTGTACCTGCTTTTTGCACCAATCCAGCCAAGTCGCCGACGCTGAATTGTTCGGTGAATTGGTTGAAGACTCGGAATTGTCCAGCTTCGGCGGGGTTGGCGATCGCCAATTCGACGCACCGTACGGTATCCCGAATATCCAAGAAGGTGCGGGTTTGTCCGCCAGTGCCGTAAACTGTCAAAGGATGACCGATCGCAGCTTGAACGCAAAATCGGTTCAAAGCTGTACCGAAAACTCCGTCGTAGTCCAAACGGTTGATTAACAGTTCGTCCATGCCGGTTTCTTCTGTGAGCACGCCGTAGACGACTCCCTGATTTAAGTCAGTGGCTCTTAAACCCCAAGTTTTGCAGGCAAAATGGATATTGTGGGAATCGTGGACTTTGGAAAGGTGATAAAAACTTCCTGGCTGTTTGGGATAGGGTAGTGTATCCTTGCGGCCGTTGTGTTCGATCGTAATATAACCTTCTTCGATGTCAATATTCGGGGTGCCGTATTCGCCCATCGTCCCCAATTTGACTAAGTGACAGTCGGGGAAATCTTCGCGGATGGCGTACAGCAGATTTAATGTCCCAACTACATTATTGACTTGGGTGAGGACTGCGTGTTCGCGATCGATCATCGAAAAAGGTGCCGAACGCTGTTCGCCGAAATGGACTACAGCCTCTGGTGCAAATTTTCTCATGCTGGTGCTGAGAAAATCGTAGTTGGTGATGTCACCGACGAACAAGTCGATCGACTTACCCGTTAAATCTTGCCATCGCTGGAGTCGTTGCTGAATCGGTGCAATGGGAGTGAGGGTGTCGCTGCACAGTTCCAGATCCCAGTGCCGCCGCACGAAGCTGTCGAGGATGCCAACTTCGTGACCTCTGTTTGAAAGGTAGAGTGCGGTTGCCCAACCGCAATAGCCATCGCCACCAATAACCAGGACTTTCATAAAACAACGGTGAATCTTGCTTGCCAATACTGGGTTAATGTACCAGGTATTGGTGCATTGTGAACCTTAAATCAAGCGGGTTGTTTGCTAAATCCCGACTAGATTTTTCGGTCAAACCTGAATTTCGTCCGCAAAGCTAGCCCGACGGGTGAATTCAAAGGGGCCAGCCAGGGCTCCCCAGACGTGGGCGTCGGTTTCTGGGTCGCGTCCGCGATCGTGACTAATAAATTTGTCTCCATCGATCTCGAATTCGCTGTCTAGATAGGTATTTTTGCCCTTTCTAACTACCATACAGCCTTTTCCGGGTTCGACGCGACCTTTGAAGCTGCTGCCCGTCCAGTGCGTAAGAAAGGTGCAACCTGGCATTAGTTTAAATTCGGCTTTTTTAAGTTCTTGGAGCTTTTGGAGATCGCGGGAGGCGCCGTAGAATTGTTCTTCGTTGGCGATCGCATAATTTTCGATATCAATGCGATCGTCCGCCGGGACTAATTTCAAAACTCGCACTCGGTACGGGACGTGCAGTTCGATATCATAGGCTTGTTCTAAATAAAGACTTACCCCGCCCAAAAGTTCCACGGGTAGGGGTCTCATACAGACGCGGATGTGGGCGAAGAAGGGCGGATTTTCAAAGGCTTGGGCTTGGTTGCTGAAGTCGGAGGCCATCCAGCGGGCGAGGGTGAGGATATCGGTGGAATGAGACATATCGATTTTGGATTTTGGATTTTGGATTGAGGGGAGTAGAAGTTATTTTACGGGAAAGGGCGATCGGCAATAATATAGTTAGAGAAATCGATTGCAGAATTACCATGAAACTAGAAGCTGTTGAATCTAGCACGATCCAAACAGTGGATTACCCTGAGAAACCCTCCACTCTCCAAGTCATTTTAAATATTTGGTATGCCAGAAGCTAAACTGTTTTTGACTGCTGTAACTGCTGTTTTTTTTGCCATTGCTGTATAGTATTAAGATGGTTATTTTTATTGAAATTAGTTATGCGGAGCGGGCGATCGAACTTGCGCGAAAAATCTACAGATAAAACTAGAGATTTTTCGCGCAAATACTTCACCCAAATGTTACTTTTACCAGAGGTTAAAATCCTCTGGTTCTGACATCAAAATTAGCAAACTAGATGAGTTTGACAGCCCGCAGACCAAACATTAGCACTGTCGCCACGCCCAGCATTCCGCCGAAAAGACCAAAAAAAGTTATTGCTCCGCTAAGACTCATTACAATTTCTCCCAAACAATCAATAAAAAGACCTATTAAGAACTATAATCTATAATCTAATATCTAAAGTAGATAAATATGCAATCGATAATTAAAGTTGACTTGGGGCCACAATCTTACAATGTTTGCGTGCGATCCCCTACGGGGGCTACGCCAACGGGCGGTTTAGACGAACTCGGCAGCTTGATGGGCGATTTGAGTTTGGGCAAAAAAGTGCTGCTGGTATCGAATCAGTCGATTTTTCGGCACTACGGCGATCGAGCAACCGCAGCCCTCGAATCGGCCGGCTTTGAGGTGAGTAGCTGCATTTTACCACCGGGAGAACAGTACAAAACTTTAAATTCGGTACAGAAGATTTACGGCGCGGCTTTGGCCAACCGTTTAGAACGTTCCTCGACAATGGTGGCTTTGGGCGGCGGCGTAGTGGGCGATATCACCGGTTTTGCGGCCGCGACTTGGCTGCGCGGAATTAATGTCGTGCAGGTTCCGACTTCGCTGCTGGCTATGGTTGATGCTTCTATTGGCGGCAAAACGGGGGTAAATCATCCTGAAGGGAAAAATTTAATCGGGGCTTTTCACCAGCCGCGTTTGGTGTTGATTGACCCGGATGTGCTGAAAACTCTGCCGGCGAGGGAGTTTCGTTCTGCAATGGCGGAAGTGATTAAGTACGGCGTGGTTTGGGATGTGGAATTGTTCTCTAAGTTGGAAAAGTCTAAGCGTTTGGATCAGATGCGCTACGTGAAGGCGGATTTGTTGGCTGAAATTTTGATCAGGTCTTGCCAAGCTAAGGCTGAAGTGGTAAGCAAAGATGAGAAGGAATCTGGTTTGCGGGCGATTTTAAATTACGGGCACACGATCGGTCATGCTGTGGAAAGTTTGACGAATTACAAGGTAATCAATCACGGGGAAGGTGTGGCAATTGGTATGGCTGCGTCTAGCCGGTTGGCTGTGGAGTTGGGTATGTGGGATGCTGAGTGCGATCGCCGTCAGTCTGCTTTGATTGAAAAAGCGGGTTTACCTGCCAAATTGCCCGCAGGTGTGGATGTTGAGGAGATTTTGAATACTTTGCAACTTGATAAGAAGGTGCAGGATGGTAAGGTGCGGTTTGTGCTACCGGTACGCTTGGGCGAGGCTGCTGTGAGCGATCGAGTGGACGGAGATGTGATTTTACAAGTTTTGAGGGAAATGCTTTAGGAAGTCATTAGTCATTAGTCATTAGTCATTAGTCATTAGTCATTAGTCATTGGTTAGTAGTTATATCAATTCCGGTAGCATCGGAATTATCAATACAGCGTATTCCATGTTTGTGAAATGTAGGGACACGGCTTTTGAGTGTCCCTACGGTGTACTTCGTGACATTACTCCGCCCTAAAAGGGCAAAGCTTCTAAACCTCACGATTTAGATTTTCTGGTTGTTTCCTTGCGGTTTTTCACCCACTATCTGGATATGTAGTTACCTACATATCCCCGACGCTCTGAGTGCAGCGGACAGTTTCCTTTCCCGACTATCCATCGGTACAAATACAAACCGGTTTATATCGTTTGGAGGCCCCGGCTTATGCCTGACTTTTACTCTCAAGATATCCGTTGTTTGCTCTCGGTATGTACATTCTAACAGAAAGCCGTCCTACAAGGACGGGGTTTTAAACCCATTAATTTTGATAAATGTGGAATCTGCTGTAACTCATAACTTACAATAAACTCAGCTTAGGAGCCGCTCGACGCCGGATTCATTTCCTCCAAGATTTTATCGACTCTATTAGCCGCTTGAGTTCTACCTTGCTTGATAAATAACTCCTTAGCTTTCTTGAGGCTGGCTACTGCTTCTGCTAATTTTTCCTGGTCTCCTTCCTGGTACAAACCGACTCCTAAATTGTTTAAAGCGTCGGGATATTGACCGTTGATTTTAATTGCTTGTCTCCACTGAACGATCGCCTCGGGCAACTTCCCTTGACTTGCCATCGCCACGCCTAAATCGTTGTGAGCTTTGGCGTGCTGCGGGTTAACTTCAATTGCTTTTTGGAATTGGTCGATCGCATCGCTGATTTTACCTTGTCCCGACAGCAGAGTTCCCAACTTATAATAACCATCCGCTTGTTTGGGAAAGCGAGCGATTAGTTGCCGATACAAAACTTCGGCATTGACAAGATTTCCTTGAGCATAAAGGTCATTGGCAGTTCTCAAACCCAATGTGTAGCCTTTGCCTACAACTTCGCACTTTTTCTCGGAGTTGCCTTGCTGCTTACAAATCTTGAGTTCGTCTCCCTTCATCTCGTAGGATATAGTTTCTCTAACTGGCGGGTTCGGGCGTGGTGGCCGCCTGTTCTGCGACTGCAAGTTTTGGGAGACGACTTGCAGGGCGATCGGCTCAGCTTTTACTGGTTGTGCCGCTGCGATATTGCAAATTCCCGCACCCACCAAAATGCTTGGGGCAATCCACCTCAAAGGTTTGAACAAGCGAAACTCTCGATCGTTTTTCATGTCTTTTTTCAAAACGTGTTGTTGATATTCTGGGTTTCACTAGGGCTGTGAGAGTCCGAACACAGGGGCCCCCACGCAAGGAGATAGTTATTAACAGTCGAGATATTTTAGCACTTTAGGGCAGATTTTGAGGTGAACTACTGGCGATCGACGGTCGTACCACACCTGTGGACGAAGGAATTTTCGTCTGTCATGTTAAATTAGAGTGGAATTCCGATCGATTCTCAGTCAACCTTAGCAGGAAAGTAGAAATGGGGCAGTCTATTCTCACCATGCTCATTGCGCTCATCCTCGGCTACGCTGTCAACTCAAGCGTCAAAATAGTCAGCGGGGGCGACGAAGCTTTAGTCGAACGCTTGGGTCAATATAAGCGCACCCTCAAGCCCGGGCTGCACTTTATTACTCCCCTAGCAGAAAAAGTTGTCTGCGTGGACACAAGCCGTGAAAGAGTTTTAGATATTAAACCTCAATCAGCAATCACTGGAGATAATGTGGCTCTAGAAGTCGATGCCGTTGTGTATTGGCGGGTTGTGAATTTGCAGAAAGCTTATTATGGAATCGATCAAATTGAAAATGCGATCGCCAACTTAGTTTTAACGACGTTTCGCGCTGAAATTGGTCGATTGCCAATGCAAGACATCTTGGGTTCCCGAGATGACATGAATAAAAAGTTACTCAAGAAGTTGGACGAAGCTACCGAAACTTGGGGCGTCAAAGTAATTCGCGTAGAAATTCAAAGCATTACACCTCCAAAAAGGGTGCAAGAAGCTATGGAATTGGAGCGCGCTACTAAGAGCGAGTGGCAAGCAATGGTCAATAAGGCGATCGGTACTAAGGAGTATATGAGACTATTAGTTGAAGCCCTGGATTCCCATCCCAATAGCAAGCAAGTTTTGAATTACTTAGTAACAGAAAAATACTTAGACGCTCAACAAAAATTGGGTGAAAGTGATAACGCCAAAATTCTGTTTATGGACCCAAGAAACATGAGTGAAGCCCTCAACGAATTGATGGGTTCTATGCCTGATATTCCGCCGAACTCTCACCCTGGGGAAATGAAAGTTATCGATACTCATACTGCTCAAGACTGATTTCTGAAGATGGCGTCGGCTACCTGACAGACATCGTGCATTTCTCTGACATCGTGAACTCGCAAAATATCGGCCGAATTCGCGATCGCACCTGTACAAGCCGCCGCTGTCCCCCAAACTCTTTGTTTGGCCAATGGCTGATTCAAAATCTGTCCAATGAAGCTTTTTCGCGATACTCCAACTAAAATCGGACACTCTAAAAAACCAAATTTTGGCAACTCCCGCAAAATTTCTAAATTCTGACTGTACGTCTTAGCAAAGCCAATACCCGGGTCGATAACTATTTGAGATTTCTCAATTCCTGCTGCTACGGCCGCCGCAATTCGACTCTCTAAAAACTCGCCAATTTCCCCAATTAAATCCCGATAATCAGTCATTTTTTGCATTGTTTGGGGAGTTCCCCGCAGGTGCATCAAAATTATTGGCACTCCCAATTTAGAAACAGTTGACAGCATTTCCGAGTCAAAAGTTGCTCCCGAAATATCGTTAATTAGATCGGCTCCCGCCGCAACCGCAGCCTTAGCAACCTCGGCTCTAGTAGTATCAACAGAAATCGGTGTATCTGCAAAAATATCCGCTTTTTGTCGCAGCATTTCTACAACTGGAATGACTCGATTTAGTTCTTCTGTTAAGGATATTTCCGCTGCACCGGGCCGCGTAGATTGGCCGCCAATATCAATAATATCTACTCCAGATTTTACCATATTTTCAGCTTGCGCTAAAGCAGATTCTATGCTGTAGAATTCACCGCCGTCGCTGAAACTATCGGGGGTTACATTCAAAACGCCCATCAAATAAGTGCGTTTTCCCCACTCGAAAGATTGATTTCTAATTGTAAGTTTTTTTTGATTAACAGTTAGCATCGGAATAGCAAAGTTGAGTTAAAAGTTATTCGTTTATGCCGATCGCTGCACCTCTTCCACTGACAGCGAAAGAGCCTGAGCGACTTGTTCAACGGTTAAACCCATTGACAGCAGTCGCGGAATCGCATTTTGTTGTGTTTGCTCTGCGCGTTCGGCGCGCTGGCTTTCATGTTCGGCGCGCTGGCTTTCATGTTCGGCGCGCTGGCTTTCATGTTCGGCGCGCTGGCTTTCATGTTCGGCGCGCTGGCTTTCATGTTCGGCGCGCTGGCTTTCATGTTCGGCGCGCTGGCTTTCATGTTCGGCGCGCTGGCGTTCGAGTCGAGCTTGCTCGCTCCCTGTCCGTAACAAATTTCCTTCGTTATCCCACCAGCGCAACCACCGCTGTGTCTGATTTTGATAGCTACCTTCCCATACGCCCAATTCTATGCCCATACGGTCGATCGGGTAATGTCCGCGATCGTTCGGTTCCAATCGGTGATAGTGGCCGTTCACCCAATTGTAGACTTCGAGTTGGCTGGTTTTAATTGTATAGATGGCGTAGTAGGGAATACGGATGATTTGTTCGTATACCCAAAACTTCCCTGGTTTCTGAGTAGTGCCTTCTGGCAAACGAGATAAAGGCGTGTTGTCACGTTCATCAGAACCATTTCCACTGGCTAATTCGATCGCAATTATTGGCACCATGTACTCGCGCCAAATCACGTAAGAGCGACGAATTTCGCCGTCCAACAGTGGAGGAACGTTGGGAACGTAGAACCAGTCAGGTGCTTCGGCACCCTTTTCTGGTGGGTCGGTTTCACGCCAGTAGATGCCACAATCTTGCCCGATCGCATATTCTCCGTCGGGATGAAGAGTTTGTAGTGTGGTTTCTAGGGAGTCGGTGAGCAAAATGCTCTGGGGATGCTCTTGGAAATTTTTCACAAAAGTACCATCAGATTCGGGAAGTTGGGTGTGATCTGGGAAGGCTGGGGGCAAGCCTGTGGCACTGAGACTTTGGGTCATGGCTGGTACGCGATCGCAATCGCGATCGGACTGATGCTCCTTTATAGGATAGCGATTCTAAGGCGAGTTTGGGTTTAAAGATAACAATCAATTCTCCCGATCGGGCAAGCACTGAAGGGCATAAGCTGTGTTGCATCTAGATTGTCTGTGGTATGAGAGGGGAAGAGAGGAAGAGGGAGATGGGGAGAGGATTTGACGATTGTTGAGATGCGATCGAAATATACAATTTAAATGTGTAGAAGTTTATCACAATTGTACGCGATCGCCCTTTAATTCCCGCTGCCCTTGTTCCACTTACCAGTTACTGATAATTGACAATGCGATCAAAACTAGCAGCTTCCAAACTAGCACCGCCAACCAAAACCCCGTCAATTTCTGGCATCGCCATGACTTCATCAATATTTTCCGGCTTCACAGAGCCGCCGTATTGAATCGGCACGTCAGGATTAGTCAACTTACTGCGAATCAAACCAATCACTCGGTTCGCTTCCTTCGTTTCGCAAGTATCGCCAGTACCGATCGCCCAAATCGGTTCGTAAGCTATTACTAAGTTATCTTGGTCAACACCCACCAAATCCTGCGCTAACTGAGATAAGATGTGAGACTCAGTTTCCCCGGCATCCCGCTGCTGCTTGGTCTCTCCCACGCACAGAATCGGAATTAAACCGTACTTCTGAGCAGCTTTGAGGCGCAAATTGACCGTTTTGTCAGTTTCCCCAAAATATTGTCGGCGCTCGCTGTGGCCGACTATGACGTAGCGAACCCCAACTTCTGTGAGCATCGGCCCGGAAATTTCGCCAGTAAAAGCTCCCGACTCTTCCCAGTGAACATTCTGAGCACCGAGTCTGATTCGGCCTCCGTGCAGGTTTTTGGAGAGGACACTCAAATTAGTGAAGGGTACGCAGAGCACGACTTCCCGTTCGTCTGGGGTTTCCGTCAAGCAGGACATGAATCCTTGAAGAAACTCTAGGGATTCTGCCCTAGTTTTGTACATTTTCCAGTTGCCAGCTATAACTATTTTACGCACTACTTTTTTAAATCCTTGTCCTTACAACGCAATTAATAGTCTAAAGCTTTAGGGTACATTTCGATCCCTTATTGCCCAAACTCGATGCGAGCTTGTTCAACTAGGTCAACTGTGACGACTTCGATTTCGGCTTCGCGGGCGAGGTGCTCGATGCGGACGCGAGCTTGTCCCCGGACAAAGTAGGGAATATTTTTCAGCTTGGCTTTGGCTTCGGGCGTCCATTTTAGATCGTCGGAGAATTCGGAATCGGGCATGGCATATTGGGCGATCGACTACAAGCCTTCTTTTGTCAGGTTTTGATGGAAGCCTTGATTTATTAAATTTACCATGAGTGCGATCGGGCCACACGTTCTCACTCTGCATTCTACTGCTTGCCTAAAATAGCCGACACTTCTTCTAAAAGCTGATTCTGCTCTTGTCGAATTGCCTCCAACCTTGTCAAAATATTAGCAAGTCGTTCCTGAGATTCCAAACTGTTTGATTCAACTCTCCTCAATTGTAAAGCTGAATTATTATTTTCTTCCGGCTTCTTTGAAACCAATGAGTTTACAGCCACTCCACCGAGATTACTTACAGATTTAGAGCCGACACTGAAAACCCGTTGTATAAATTTTCCCGGGCTTTGCAAAATAAGTAACCATCCTCCTGCAAAAAAGCTACCTAAAGCCTGGAATAAACCCAATATTATGAATATAGATAGCAGTAGCATTGCTAACCCGATCAGCGGATGACTCACCAACCATAAGATTACAGGATGAGAATCCATCCAATCTTTAATGGTAGTATAGATCGCACTTTTAATAGCCTCTGAAGCCGCACCGCTAATATTTTCAGCCTTGTCAAGGCTATCTTGTAATGAGGCCTTAGCCTTTTCTGTTGCTTGAGTTACACTGTCTACAGCTTGGCTAGTTGTTTGATTCAGAGTATTGACGGCAGAGTTAGTAGTTTGAGTAATAGTTTCTTTTGCCTTGTCAGCAGAGTGAGAAACAGCATCAACAGCTTTGTTGGTGGTTTCACTAACACGAGTAACTGCTTGATTCGCAACTTCAGATAGAGAATTCCTCGCTTTTTCTGTTGTCTCGGCTACATTACCTAAAGCATTGTTCGTAGCTTGATTAACAGAATTGACAGCAGAATTAGTAGTTTGAGTCAGAGCTTCTTTTGCCTTGTCCGCAGATTCGGAGAGAGAAGATTTAGCTTGTGCTGTTGCTTCGGAAACAGAATCAACAGCTTTTCCGACTTGTTCCGTCAAAAATCCTTTCGTTTTTTGAAAGCTTTGAGAAACATCAGGCATTGCTACTTCCATAGTAAGTGATTTCTATCAACCTAATTTACTGTTTCCAAGTGATTGTATAGCTAATATTGTTTAGAGTCAACAGTCATAATCTGATATCATATTGTTTCTGGTTGCATCGGAATTATACCGAGGACACGGCAGTGCCGTGTCCCTACCCATTAATTGTAGGGACACGGCACTGCCGTGTCCTCCGTTTATATCATTCCGAAGCTAACGGATCTGATATCATGTCCGGTAGCATCTGAATTATCAATATTACTCACAGCAAGGAGACGGCAGTGCCGTGTCCCTACCCTGATTAATTGTAGGGACACGGCACTGCCGTCTCCTCTATATCATTCCGGTGTTATCGGATTTGATATGAGTTAATCTGCGGTAAAAAAAGCTCCCGCCGTTAAGCAGGAGCCTTTTTCGATTAGACAATCAAATCAACATTAAATGCGATCGATTAGTCCAAATCAGGCATAGACAGCACTGGTTCGTTTTCGCGATTGATACCTCTCTCAAAACCAGCGACAGCCGCGCGAGCGCGACCCGCGTGCCACAAGTGGCCGATTAAGAAGAAGAAACCCATCACAAAGTGGAAACAAGACAGCCAAGAACGAGGAGACGTAAAGTTAAACGAGTTAACTTCAGTTGCCACGCCGCCCACAGAGTTCAAAGAACCCAAAGGAGCGTGAGTCATGTATTCAGCCGCGCGGCGAGCTTGCCAAGGCTGAATGTCATTCTTGATTTTGTTCAAGTCCAAACCGTTAGTACCACGCAAAGGTTCCAACCAAGGGCCTTGGAAATCCCAGAAACGCATCGTTTCACCGCCGAAAATAATTTCGCCAGTAGGAGAGCGCATCAGGTACTTACCCAGACCGGTCGGGCCTTGTGCAGAACCGACGTTAGCACCCAAGCGTTGGTCGCGGATCAGGAAGGTCAAAGCTTGCGCTTGAGAAGCTTCCGGGCCCGTCGGGCCGTAGAATTCGCTAGGGTAAGCAGTGTTGTTGAACCAGACAAAGCAGCAAGCGATGAAGCCCATGAGGGACAAAGCGCCCAAGCTGTAAGACAGGTAAGCTTCGCCAGACCAGATTAAGGCGCGACGAGCCCAGCCGAAAGGCTTGGTCAAAATGTGCCAAACACCGCCAGCGATACAAATCAGGCCGAGCCAGATGTGACCGCCGATGATGTCTTCCATGTTGTTGACGCTGACAATCCAGCCTTCGCCGCCGAAAGGAGAGCGAGTCAAATAGCCAAAAATCACAGCCGGATTCAGAGTGGGGTTCGTGATAATACGCACGTCGCCGCCGCCCGGAGCCCAAGTGTCATAGACACCGCCGAAGAACATGGCTTTAGCAACCAGCAGCAAGCAACCGCCACCCAATAAAATCAGGTGATAGCCGATGATGTTGGTCATCTGGTTCTTGTCTTTCCAGTCGTAGCCGAAGAACGAAGAGTATTCTTCGAGAACTTCTGGGCCGCGAACAGCATGATAAATGCCGCCCAAACCGAGAACAGCAGATGAAATCAAGTGCAGAACACCGACTACGAAGAACGGGAAGATATCAGTGACTTCACCGCCGGGGCCGACGCCCCAGCCCAAAGTAGCGACGTGGGGCATCAAGATTAAGCCCTGTTCGTACATTGGTTTTTCTGGGATAAAGTGAGCGACTTCAAACAAAGTCATTGCTCCGGCCCAGAAAACGATCAGACCAGCGTGAGCGACGTGTGCGCCCAGCAGTTTGCCTGAGAGATTGATTAAACGAGCGTTGCCAGACCACCAAGCGAACCCGGAGGATTCTTGGTCGCGACCGCTTGCATAGGAATTAGAGAGCGTTACCACGCGGTAGAACCTCCAACGATTTTAGGTTTTGGATTTTGGGTTTTTTGTTCCCCTTTGCAGGCACGGGAGTACCGGAGTCTGCACCGGGGAATGGGGATTTGGATTTCAATTTCACTTTAAAAAAATTCATCTGAAATCCAAATCCTGATTTTTTTAAAGTGCGTTACCACGAGGCAGAACTTCTTCAGGGAAGATGAAGTTTTCGTGTGGTTGGTCAGTTGGAGCCATCCAAGCACG
>PVWI01000361.1 GCA_003003725.1 filamentous cyanobacterium Phorm 6
CTTAATTTAACATTTTTTGTAACCATTCAACTGCCAAAAAAATAGCTCGAAACTCAATATTAATCACAGACGATACCCCATTAGAAACAAACAGACAACTGAAAATAGCTTACCTAACACGCACCTTTTCTACTCAACACAACCCAAATCGTTTGGCAAAGTAGACTAATATCGTAGAAAATAGACCATTTGCGTTGATAGTCGAGATCCATCCGCACAATATCGTCAAAGTCTTTAACTATAGACCTTCCGTGGACTTGCCACTCCCCAGTCAAGCCGGGTTTAACATCTAAACGCTGCCAGTGAAAATCCTCATAGTCAGCAACCTCATAGTGAATTGGCGGTCGAGTTCCCACCAAACTCATCTCGCCGACTAACACGTTCCAGAATTGAGGCAACTCGTCCAAACTCGTGTTCCGCAAAAAGCGACCGATGCGGGTAATTCGCGGGTCATTGTCATTTTTGAAAGTGTGCCCCTTGGCTTCGTTGGTAACTAAATGTTTGAGCTTTTCTGCACCTACAACCATCGATCGAAATTTCCACATTCTAAAATGCCGCCCTTTGAGCCCGCAGCGGACATGACTATACAACAGCGGGCCCGGACTCTCCAACTGCATCGCCACCGCTACGGGTACAGCCACCACAGCCGCGATCGCCAATCCGAGCAGCGCGCCCAAAATATCGATCGACCGTTTTACCTTGCTCGTTACGGATCGGTGAACCTGCTGTTTTGATACACAAACTTTGTAAGTAGGTTTTTGGATAAATAAAGAAAACATTTCCGATAATACCGATAATTTAGAGGCACTGATGGCAAATTTCATGTGATTTGTCTCAAGTTTTATGAGATATCACCTCCATCTTATGAAGTTTCCGCAGATATGGAGAACCTCAAATCCTGCGCTTTGCAGAATCTTTAAAAAGCTACAACACTTTTATAAAGTTTCTGTGTATTTCTCTAAAAACGTATAAATATTCCGTAAAATTACGTAAATTCATCGCGATCCGTGGGCACATCCCAAGCAATTGTTGTCGGCTCTAACAATTTCTGCTGGCTGCTAGAGGCGAGGAGGCCTAAATATTCGCGAACAACAAAGCTGTGTTCGATATTCAAGCGATAACCGAGTGAGACATCTTCAAAGAAAAGCGGCTCTGCCAAAATTGCTTCCCAATCAGGATTTTGCCTCGACTCCTCGGCTAGCAGCATGAAATCTTCCTCCGTCGGCAAAAGTCCCGCCGGCAATTTTCCTGACAAAATCTCCAGAATCCGGGACTTGCAGGTGCTGGTATTCACACCCTGGCGTTCCAACAACTGCAAAATTTCCTCAAAGCTGAGAGTTTCTGCGCCTAAAACCTGCATTAATTCCCACAGCAGAAAAAAGTCGCTGTACTGCTGTTGTGGCACGTCCAAAATTTGAGGATAGAGAGCCAAACTCGCTAACCCGCAGGCAACTCGACCAGTTTTTGCTGAAAAATTTGTGTGTTTAGATACAGAAGTTAATGCAGAATTGTGAGTTGCTGAAATATCTCGATCGACCTCCAATTCCCAGTCTTGAACCACGATCGCATTCGGCAACTTCTGTCGCAACCAACGGGCGATCGCCGGCCAAGAACCCATGCCCCCCGCACAAATCGCCTGATTTATCCCCGCCGGCGACATTCCCGCGCGACTAAACAAAGCATTTAATTCCCGATTCAACTGCTGCACAAAAGGTACTAAAACCAGACTTTCCAAATCTCGGCGCTTCACATCCCAATGCTGCTGGCCAATATCCAAAACAAAACTTTCTTGATGTTGCAAAATAACTTTCAAATGCCTTGCAGCTTCCAACAATTGCAGCCCAAAAGCAGAACCTTGCAATCGCTGCTGCAATTGATAGCGACTAGGCAAATCTGGATGCCCCGGACGTGGTAGATCGATCGACATTCCCCAAGTTTCATTTTTAGCCAACAACTGACAGATAATATCCTGATCGAAAGCATTACCAGCCGCCTCAAAACTTTGGCAAGTAAAATCAGCACGAGTTAAATCTTGAAGATTGGACGGTAACTCAACTAAAGCGAATTCCACCGTTGCCGCCCCCGCATTCAGAATCAAAGTTCCTCCGCTAAAAGACGAAGCATTCACAGTCAGTGGCGCAGCTTCGGAGCCCTTTGAATCATCCTGAATAGAATCGATCGCACCAGACTGGATTCCTGTAGAATTTTTGACAGGAGTTACAGCAGCAAGCAAAGTGGCGATCGTATCGGGTACCACAAAAATTGGCGAACCCGGAGCCACCAAACCCGCGCCCAAAACAGCCTCCCGCAGATTAAACCCATAGGCATTTCCCCAGCCAGCCGGAGTCCCCAAAATTACACCCTGCAAGTCTGACAGCGCCTCATCGAGAGTTTGCGCCGTCAGCCCCGAAGCGCCACAGATTAAATTAGAAACGGGCAATTCTGCAAAATTCGCCGGGATTGCAGCATCTGAAACTTCCGCCAATTTATCAAATTTTTGCCCCTGCTTCCTCGGATTCAAAGTAGCCAGCAGCGCCCGCACACCGTGCAGTGGCAAGGCGATCGAAACAGCCTGCAAGGGCGACCACTGCAACAGGGGCTCGTACGTCCCAGCAGCCTCGCGCTGGTAAGGAATGCCCACCTTTAAAGGCAATTTAAAATTTTCCAGTAAGAAGTCTCCCGCTGGCATTGCCAACTGCCGGAATCCCACGGATTTGACTATCACCTGCTGCCCCGAATCTCCTGGAGCTATTTCCCGAATCACCGCACTCGTGGCAATCCTAAAGCTGGCGCTCGCAGCAAAACCTTTATCATGCGGTGCTTTCGAGTGTTCTGTGGCTTCCCAGTAAATCGGGTGTAACTGATGGCTGGTACGATCGAGCAAAGCCGCCGAAAGTCCAGTAGAACCGAAATCTATCCCCAAATACCAGCGAGGATTCCGGCGATTCTGCGATTCACCTAATGAAGAGCCGATCGCACCTGACACAGAATGCGCAGCCGACTCTTGCTGTGTGGGAAACTCGCCCAACTCGATTTTCCGATCGATAACTGGTGCTTTACTATCTGTCGGAGTTAGGTTTTTTTTTTACTTTCTGGAGGACTCGATCGCACTTCGTCTGTTTTTGCGGTTGCAGAATCAGTCTCGGTCAAACTAGCCAAAATATCGTCTAGCGTCAACTTCGACTCGTCTTCGGAGGCAAACAAATCATCCTCAAGTTCGTCCTCCAAAACAAAGGGTTCATCGTCAGATGAGAGTTCTAGCACATCGGAGAACAAATCTTCCAGCGTGCCGAGTTCTTCCTCAGCAGGCTCCACAAAGGGATTTTGTGTACTGCCATTGGGGGAACTCGCGGGTACAGTCACTGAAGAATTCGATCGCCCGGAGCTAGTAGTTGGCAATCCCTCCAGATTGTAGAGGTCTGTCTCCAACAGTTCCAGAGTATTGTTGTCCAAATTGAGAGCTCGATCGAGGTCATCTTCTAATGCCTGAACCGGCAACAAATCCTCGTCAGGCGAAGCTTGGATGTAGGAATCATCCAGCCGCTGCGACGCAGTGTCAAACTCGCCAGTATGAACATCACTAGCACTCGGCCCGCGCGCCGTTACACCTCCTGGGTTCTGGTTGATTTCCGCAGGTACGCTTGCAGCGGGACGATCGACAATAGGAGGATCAAAATTTTCGCCTCGATTTTGAGTTATTTCTAAATTTGGTCGATCGTCCGCGTCAATGTCAATTTGCCGATCGGCGATCGACGGCGAGTGCGGTTCAGAGACTTCAGGTACTGTTGCAACTTGCGGTTCAAATAAATCTTCAGTATCTAAAGTTAGATCATCTACAAAATTACCGATGATGAAATCTGAATCTTCACCTACTAAAATATCTTCCAGCGATTCGCCTTCATCCAGCAGATTTACAAACAAATCTTCTGCTGTATTTAGGGGTTCGGTAGTTTCATCAACCGCTAAGTTTTGAGCTTTTATTGGTTCAATTTCAGCAGTATTTTCTATATTTTCGATGGCAAAATCTTCGATTTCTAATTCTAGTTCTGCGACTTCTTCTCCTGCGAACAAACTCGCGTACAAATCCTCAACATTTTCGCCGGTTTCAGCTTGCATATCTTCTGAAGCCGCTCCAGAAAACCGAGTTTCCTCGCCTGGTCTTTCCGGTGCAGAACCGAATAAATTATCTGCCTCCGGGAGCGAGATTGGGGTTTCTAGCCGATCACGCCTCAACTGTCCGAATTGCGAAGAAATTTCTGTACCTGCATAGGGCAATCTGTCTTCGGCTCCAAGTTCACCGGTGCGACTTTGCGGGGCGGCTGACTGGTCGATCGACGTATTTGAAAGGGTGGTGGCGGCACTTTCGAGATTGGCAATGGCGATCGGCCCTGGCACATAGGAAGAAGCTTCTCGCCCCAACTGTTCCGCCAAATGGTTGACAAAAGCTACGAACATCGCCTCGCTCTGCTGACTCAAACCATACATATTTTCGATGCCTTGGGACAAAGAAGCTTGATGAGTTTCCAGATTTGTTTGCAAAGTATCGAACACGATACTCACCGTAGAATCGAGCCTCATCAGCAGATTGTCAGCACGAGATTGGAACGATTGCATTTGCTCCAACCTTTGAGCAGGAGTCATCCGCGGATGTTCTGCTGATGTTTGTTCTTGTCGTGTTACATCAATAGCCGATCGCTCTGATTGTCCACTACCCAAAGAATAAGGTGCAGCACTACTTGGCAACAACTGATTTTCGGCGCCACCTAACATTTGGAGTAAATCGCGATCCAAGGTTTCTTCCAAGCGCGCAGTTAATACCTGCAAGAATTCCGAAATAATTTGCTTTTGGTTGGCTTGTTGCTGAGCTAGGGATTGTTGCTGCTGCCGTTTTGCCTCTAGCTGTTTGATTTCTTGAATTAGAGCTTGCTGTTGTTGTCGCAGAGCTTCTATGTCTCGTTGGAGTGGCTCCGTCAGACTCGATCGCAGGTGGTTGATTTCTCCGGTTACGACAAGCGTGATTTGCTCTGCTGCTGAGGGGCGAGGGGCGGGCATCGGCAGTTTGGGCATTGGAACTGGTTGCGGGCGATCGCTTGGGCTAGCAGGCCCTTTGTCTGTGGCTACCTTTGAGCCTGGGGAAACCAGATAAGCGCGAAGTCGCTCTAACAGTTGGCGTTGGTGGACAGTATCAAGAGAACCCGTCCAAGGCAAGCGAGGGGCGGGCTTGCTGAGTACCTCATCAATCTCAGCAATCAGTGCTTGAATTTTGTACTTCTGAGAATTCAAGGGCGGAACCTCTGGGAATGCGACTAGGGAAAAACTTTATCAAAAAAAGACTCAATTCAGGTGGCAGTAGGACTAATAGATAGAATAATCTGAATGCTACTTCCTTAACAGTTGACAGTTGACAGTTGACAGTTGACAGTGAAGTTTTTAGGCTGGGGATTTAAGCCATTGTCATTACCCACATCTCCTGAAACCCTCACTACGCCGTTATCCCGCCAGGGACTCAAGTCCCTGACTAATAGCGT
>PVWI01000081.1 GCA_003003725.1 filamentous cyanobacterium Phorm 6
CCATAGTTCGCCCCGGTGCCCTAAAATCTCTACTAGATTTCATGGACGCTCATCCCGAAGCCGGAATCGCCGGCAGTCGCTTAGAAGACCCCGACGGCACGCCCCAGGAGTCAGCTTTCCGGTTTCATAACATCTTGACTGAACTCGATTTTGGTTGGCGGACAGGCTTCATATCCAAGCTATTGGCAAACTGGGCCGCAGCCCCTCCAATTTCCCAAGAAATCTGTCAAACTGATTGGGTAGCTGGAGCCAGCATGATCGTCCGTCGCGAAGTATTTGAAAAGATTGGCTTGATGGATGAAGCTTATTTCATGTACTGTGAAGAAATGGACTTTTGTCTGCAAGCGAACAAAGCTGGCTGGAGTTGCTGGTATGTACCGGAAAGTCGCGTTGTCCACTTAGTCGGCCAAAGCTCAGGTGTCACCGACACCAAAGCCGCCCGTAAGCGGATGCCTCAGTATTGGTTTGATTCCCGGAGACGCTACTTCATCAAGAACTATGGCTTTCTGTATGCAGCCTTAACTGATCTCTGTTGGGCTTCGGGTTTTGCTGCGTGGAGGGTGCGCCGCGTTGTGCAAGGCAAGTTAGACAGCGACCCGCCAAACTATCTCAAAGATTTCATCCTAAATAGTGTATTTTTTAAAGGAGGTTCGATTGAAGAATCGAAAAATTTTTAAATCATTTTTGTGAAAAAGTTTCAGCTCGCTCAATCCTGTAAATTATCACTAATAAAGCATTACCTGAGAGAGCTAAAAACTTCGTATTTATCATAATAAACTTGGTGCATTATTGATTCAAAATTCCAAAAATAGCAGATTATTGCCAGAACGAGAAACAGATTAAACCAGACAGAGTGTTGAGTAAAGCTTATGGTAACGCAGCCAAATTTGATCGCAAGTGAACATCAATTAGAAGCTCCTACACTAGGATTATGGCAGCAGATTCAAGAAGATTGGAAGGCTCATGGCTGTGATTGGACAAAGCCGGGATTTCGCGCCGTAGCAGTTCACCGCTTCGGTGTCTGGAGAATGCAAGTTGAACCTAAATTACTTCGGGCTCCTTTGAGTATGATTTATCGATCGCTCTACCGAAAAGTCCGCAATAGTTACGGGATAGACTTGCCTTACACTGTGAAGCTCGGTCGTCGCGTGGTGATTGAACATCAAAATGCGATTATTATTCACGGATATTGTACGATCGGCGACGACTGCATTATCCGCCAAGGCGTAACTCTGGGGAACCGTTATTTAGACAAGCCTCTAGAATCTCCTCAATTGGGCGATCGGGTTAATATCGGTGCTGGAGCAAAAATCCTCGGCAAAGTCAACCTGGGAGACGATGTAAATATCGGTGCCAATGCAGTCGTTTTATCAGATGTTCCCGCAGGTCAAACTGCCGTTGGCATCCCTGCCAAAATTCTCAAATCTCGTCCTCCTGAACATCATACTTAAATCAATTTAAGGTACACTCCATAAATAGGTACAATAGACATCTCCAATAATTATTGTGGAACAGATTCTCCTAGCCTGTTCAAAACAGGTTTTTTGGGAGATGACTAATTGTCTACATCATCAAAATATTCCACAAATAATGGTTGAGTCAATCACTAAGCCAACGGTTTCTGCCACAGAGCCAGATTGGAGCCGCGAAAAACTTAGCAAGTGGTGGCAACCCAGTCGCCAACTTCTAAAATCTATCCGGAACTATCAAAAATGGCAGCAGCAAGGTGGAATTTTAGGGTATTTTTTATCCCGGTTCAACATAATCCAGCATCTATTCTGGACCATTGTAACTGGAACTGACATTCCTTTGAACTGCCAGATAGGAGGGGGACTCGTTATGCTTCATCCTAATGGCATAGTCATTCATCCAGAGGCATCTATTGGCCCGAACTGTATGATTTTTCAACAGGTCACAATTGTTAGTGATGTCAAAATTGGCGGTCACGTCGATATCGGTGCAGGAGCAAAAATTATTCGCTCCGTAACCATCGGCGATCATGCTTTGATAGGCGCCAATGCTGTGGTGCTTTGCGACGTACCACCGGGTGCAACCGCAGTCGGAATACCTGCAAAAATTATCCCCAAAAAACCGTAAGCCTGAAAATGCACCCCTAGAAATATTCGCAGGAAAATGGAAGTTGGACAGCAAGGATTCTTTCGGAGAATTCTCCTATTTCCTAAACTTTCAATTTTTCCTGCACCCAATCTTTCCGGCGGCGTGCTACTTTTTTCCAGGTAAATTCCTCGGCTTGCTGCAGATCGCGCTATAGCAATCCTGTCTGAATCGCAAAAAATAACGACCCAATTGTCTTGCTATACTCTTTGTATAGCAAGGATTTTACGATTTTCCGAGCTATAAAATCAGGCGTTGCTGAACTAGGGTATGATGAAGTTGCCCTCCGATCGTCAAAAATAACACACATTTAAAAGCAATATTATGCAAGACCCGCTCATGTAAGTCAACTCATATCAATAAAAATGGTCACAAAAAAGGTAAACTCCAATTATATTTGCGTCCCATGTAAAAGACAATTTATAGATAATTATTAAGCTCAAAAAGGATATCCGGAAGAAGTTAAACGTGAATTTCTCAAAATGTATGTTAATTGCATGGTTTTCGAGCAATTGAAAGACTCAAAAATGTGCATCATACTACAACATTAATTGGGTAAAAGAAGCCAGCAAACTCTTGCCTGATTTTTACGAGCCAGAAAAAAATCCCGAACTTGGAGAATTAAATGAATTACAAACATTTGTTGGTTCAAAAAAAACCTGGATATGGACAGCAGTAGACAACTTTGAGCCTGGTATTTTAGGATGGGCTTTAGGCGACCATAGCGCCACAACTTTTGAACCACTATGGGCTATTGTTAGTAAAGGGAAATGCTATTTTTATGTGACAGATGGCTGGAAAGTTAATCCAAATTTCATTACGGAGGAGTTCAGATTATTAGCCCAACCTATATGACAAGAATTGAGGGTAAAAACACAAGACTCAGACACCAGGCTAGCTCGCTTAAAAATAAAAATTCTTTGTTATTCTAAGTTTGAACAAATCCTAGAGTATTCAATTAAATTACTAATTCATTATCTAAAATTGGGAGATGTTCCAATTCCCCATCAAAATCCCAGAAATCATTTTCGGCTCCCCTCTCGTATTTTTGCCCGTATCATACCCGAATTCAGCAACGCCAAATTTAGTATTTTTGGCGGAGCAGGACTCAGAAGTATTGGTGTGGTTTAATTTACGATAAGCTACCAATAGTTGAACAAGGCCAGACAGGTACTCGCTAGGATTTATTGTGTAAAGATATTGTGAAATTAGCGTGACTGTTACTAAAATATTAAAAGAACAGCTCGCAAGTCGAATTCCAGAGGTAAGCTTTGAAACAAATTGGATTAGTGGCGATCGGGCGAAATGAAGGCGATCGTCATTCACGGTTACTGTATCATTGGCGACGACTGCATCATCCGCCAAGGCGTAACTTTGGGAAATCGGTACTTGGATCGCCCCTTAGAAGCGCCGAAATTGGGTACGCGAGTCAACGTCGGAGCCGGTGCTAAACTTCTCGGCGGCATCAGTTTGGGAGATGGTGCAAACATTGGTGCCAACGCCGTCGTATTGTCAGATGTGCCAGCGGGCCAAACAGCAGTCGGCATCCCCGCCAAGATTCTGAAATCCACCAAACAGCGCCAAAATGATTAGCTCGATATTTTGCGAAAATCCTGCACCACTTTGCTATGCGTTAGGGGATATTCCATATCCATCCGCAGCCACAGCTCGATCGCCACGATCGAGCGCGCCGCAGCAGCCGTTAAACTAGATTCGGTAAGAAAGATAGACATCGGCGACAACGTATTTATCGGCTGCGGGGTGATCTTTGATCCCAACGTCACCATCTGCCCGAATGCGAGCTTCGCCGTCGGTGACATTCCCGCCCGACGGATATGCAGCGTCGAAGACTTGGTGAAAACACGCTAACTTGAATTGGATACATTCCCAAACTATCTGGAAATTATCTGCTTGCTTGGTGCTATAGGCTGCGGTTTTCAAAAGTGCATCAAAGATTTATGCAATTGCTCGTCTACTGCAAGCCCCAACTCAAATCTTGCCCCGATCACAAGAGAAACACTACTAAAACTCAAAAAATAACTCAATGGATACACTCAAAAAGCCCGCGCACATTGCTATTTATCTGCATTGCCTGTTCAATGGGGGTATAGAGCGGGTAATGTTGAACTTAACCCGCAATTTTGTAGCTCATGGCGTTAAGGTAGATTTGGTACTTAACTTTCCCGGAACGTCTTTCCTGTGGGACTTTCCCCCCGAAGTTCGGATTATAAACCTAGAGGCTGAAAAGATATTAACAAGAGTTCCTAAATTAGTGCGTTACCTGCAACAGGAACGACCTACAGCTTTAATGTCAGCCAATCATTCTGCCAATGAAATAGCACTATTGACTAAGTATTTTGCGGGCGTACCTACACGGTTTGTGGTGTCAGAACACACGAATCTTTCCCAGGAAGTGGCAAATACATCTCCCTTAACCTTTAAGCATTGGTCGCCTCTGACATCACGACTTTTTTACCCCTGGGCAGACCGCATAGTAGCGGTTTCTCAAGGAGTAGCTGAAGACCTAGCGTCTATCACTGGCTTAGCTGCTGAGCGAATCCAGGTAATTAACAACCCAATAGAGACTGATGAAGTCATAAAAAAAGGTAAAGAACCTGTAGACCACCCCTGGTTTAATTCCCCAGAATTGCCTGTAATTCTGGCTGTGGGGAGATTAGAAAAACAAAAAAATTTTTCTAACTTAATTAATGCTTTTGTTAAAGTACGAGAGGTACGCCCTGCTCGGTTGATGATTTTAGGCGACGGTTCAGAGCGCGATCGACTAGAAGATATAATCCGCGAATTGGGCTTGGAAAATGACGTGTTAATGCCTGGTTTTGTAAAAAATCCTTTTGCATACATGGCACGAGCGGCAGTATTTGTCTTGTCTTCATCTTGGGAAGGCCGGCCGGTGGTACTGGGAGAAGTAATGGCTTTGGGAACCCCAATTGTTTCTACAGATTGCCCAAGCGGTGCTTATGAACTTTTAGACGGAGGCAAGTACGGCGAGCTAGTTCCTGTAGATAACAGCCCAGCGCTCGCGCAAGCTATTTTAAAAGTATTGTCCGGTCAAACAAAGCCTGCCACTCCAGCAGCTTGGCTTGCCCAATTCAGCGTTGAGGCTACTGCTCAAAAATATCTGGATATTATGGGCATCACGGATCACTAATTCAGATCGGCAGTTCCGTTAAAGTAAGTAGAATACTTCTAGGGGCAAGTTTCACCAACGATATATAATTCAGGCTAACAATCTACATCAAACCGCCCCCTAAAAAAGCGACATAATTTGATTGGGGGCAATTCCATTGTTGGCAGAGAGACAAAAATGTATGGATGACTCCCCGATCGAGACAGTAAATTGCGAACAAAGAACTTAAATTTAGTATTTTTGACTTCGCAGCACTCAGAAGTATTGGTGTGGTTTAATTCATAATTAGCTACAAATAGTTGAACGCGCCCATACAGGTACTGGCTCGGATTTATGTTATAAAGATTTTGTGAAGTTAGCTTGAATGTCAATAAAATATTAAAATAACAGCTCGCAAGTCGAATTTAAGAGGTATCGCTTGAAACAAATTGGATTAGTCGCGATCGGGCGGAATGAGGGCGTGAGGCTCCAAGCGTGCTTGCTGTCGGCGATCGACAAAGTAGCTTTGGTGGTTTATGTCGATTCCGGCTCAACAGACGGTAGCTTGGAATTAGCCCGATCGATCGGAGCCGATACAGTAGAACTCGACCTATCTATCCCATTTACCGCAGCCCGCGCCAGAAACGAAGGCTTTTTCCGCTTGCTGGAACTAGCACCAGACATCGAATTTGTCCAATTTGTGGACGGTGATTGCGAATTAGTTGATGGGTGGATCGAACTCGCCCAGCAAGAACTCGGATCAAAACCAGAATTAGCTGTAGTCTGCGGGCGTCGGCGTGAAAAATTTCCCGAAGCCACAGCATACAACCGACTCTGCGACATGGAATGGGACACGCCAGTCGGCGAAGCAAAAGCCTGCGGCGGCGACTCCATGATGCGGGTCTCAGCATTCGAGCAAGTCGGCGGTTTCAACCCCGCACTGATAGCCGGCGAAGAACCGGAAATGTGCGTGAGGCTGCGCCAAAACGGTTGTAAAATTCAGCGCTTAGATGCAGAAATGACCCTGCACGACGCTCAAATGACAGATTTCGACCAGTGGTGGAAGCGCTCTCAAAGAGCAGGTCACGCTTACGCAGAGGGCTCCTGGATGCACGGAAATACCCCCGAACGCCACTGGGTGAAAGACACCACCAGCATCTGGTTTTGGGGATTGGTTTTGCCAGCCCTAGCATTTGGTACAGCCTGGTTTACCCACGGATGGAGCTTGTGGTTGCTGGCCGGCTACCCGGTGCTTACTTATCGAATTTATCGCCGGATGCAGCAGGATCGGAATTGGCCGGCCAAGGATGCTGCACTTTATGCTATATCTTGTGCGATGGGCAGATTTCCGCAGTTGCAAGGTCAGATTCAGTTTCATCAGCGCCGGTTGCTGGGACAGCGCAGCAAGTTGATCGAATACAAAACATCAAACCCATCAATTGAGCAAGTTAAAATTAGCGCTAAGTCTACTAAGTAGCTCAGGCACCATCAACTTAACTGGTTTTTTCTGCAAGTTCTCCCCCATAATCCCGAGTCCCCTGTTAGCGTAGATGTGGGTTTTACCCCCAACCTCTACAGTCCGCGTAAGGATCTCAAAAACAACCGCAGGCGATCGACTAATTCATTCAAAACTCAACTTACAAATATCGATTGACAAACAAAGGCATTCAATCAATGAACAACCAAAAATAAGAAAATTTATTAATTGTAGAGCAGTGCAACCCCGAGGTGGCATCCCTACCTTTGCTAGGCTACAAATTTTACCAAACATTTAGCAAACCGGCCTACGTAACTCTTATTACCCATGAAAGAAATAAAACGCCCATGTCAAATTCAAAAGAACACCCTAACATTAGTTATATAGCGGAAAGTGAGCTGACAAAAAAATACTTTCCATTGGTGGTAGACCGCCTTAAAATGAAATGCAAGCCCTAACTAGCCTTTAGCAAATCGCGCATCCGGTATTAATTTGATGACGAAACAGGTTTTAAGATCGAGCCAAATTCTAGAGAGTATTTTATCCAAGAATTAAGCAACAAAATACAAATTTTGGTGGAAAACGATAAGTTGCGGGAAAGGATGTCCGCTAAATCGATGGAAAAGGCAAAAGAATGTGAATGGGATCGCAAGGCAGAAAAGATAGTTGAAATTTATCGAAAAATGATTGGCGATCGCGGCAGCTTCTCAGTCAAAATAGTCTATTAATCCAGTTGGGTTCAAAACAAATTATGCGAATTGTCCTTGTCGCTCAAAATGCCTCAGCTACATTCAGCGGCGAATCCTTGCTGCCGGTGAACTATTTCCGAATACTTCGATCGCGCCAAATAGAAACATGGTTAGTGACGCACGCGCGCACCCAGGCTGAACTAGAAGCTCTGTTTCCCGAAGAGTGCGATCGAATGCACTTCGTACCTGACACTTGGCTACATCGGCTGCTTAACAATTGCGGGAAATTTATTCCAGCAAGAGTGAATGAATTTACTTTTGGGCTGCTTAGTCACCTGTACACCCAAATGCTACAGCGTCGTATCGTCCGTCGGCTGGTGAGCGAACACGAGATTGATGTTGTCCACGAACCGACACCAGTCTCAGCAAAAATTCCTTCGTTGATGTTCGGATTGGGGGCGCCGGTAGCTATCGGGCCGATGAACACGGCAGTTAAATTTCCTGTGGCATTTCGATCGCGCCAAAATCGTTCAGTTGATATTTTAATGGCGATCGGTTACCAGTGCGTCGATTTTTTCAATCGTATTTTTCCCGGTAAAATCCAAGCCGAGACGCTAATGGTGGCAAACGATCGTACTAAACAGGCACTTCCGACTGGGGTACAGGGTAAAATTATTGAACTTGTGGAAAATGGAGTGGATTTCTCAGTGTGGCGATCGGACTCTAGCTTATCAAAAGCAGCCACTGAGCAGGTTCATTTTGTATTCTTGGGGCGGCTGATCGACTGGAAAGCTGTAGATTTGCTACTGGAAGCCTTCGTCGCCGTCGTCGCTCAAACTAATGCAGTCTTGGAAATCATCGGCGATGGCGACATCCGAGGGGAACTCGAAGCTCAAACAGCTCGTTTAGGCATAGACAGCAGCGTTGTATTTAGTGGCTGGCTATCTCAGGAGCAGTGCGCTCTCAAGATGCAACAAGCTGATGCAATGGTTTTCCCCAGTTTGCGGGAACCTGGCGGAGCAGTGGTGATGGAGGCAATGGCAGTGGGCTTGCCCGTCATAGCCACCAACTGGGGCGGCCCAGCGGATTATCTAAATTCCACTTGTGGAATTTTAGTAGAACCAGATTCCAGAGAAGGCTTTGTCAAAGGACTGACTGAGGCTATGCTAAGGCTCGCTCATTCACCCGAATTGCGACAGAGTATGGGTAGCGCTGGATACTCGCGAGTGAGGGAGCTTTTCGACTGGGAACGCAAAGTCGATCGCATGATTGAAATTTATCAACAAACGATCGACAATTCCAGCTCCCATTAGCTAGGTTTCCCACGTAGACAGAGCAGAGTCTGCGGACTTGAAAAAATATCCCAACAAAGAACGGGTTAACCCGTATTAGGTTAACCCGCGAACTTGGAAACGTGCAGATCAATTAGTTTTGCACTACCAGCTTAACGTTGGCGTTTTGCAAACCACGTTGCTTGACTGCTGCCAAGGTCTTGTTCACTGCGTACTTCTGGTTGATTGAGTTAATCAACTCAGTTTGATTGTGCTTTTTGGCGACGCCCCAAAGGTCGGCAATCAGGTCAAAGGAACCGTCGCTATTGCGAGACCAACCAAGGTCATATTCGCCTTCGAGAATCGCCACGATGTCGGAGCGAACACGTTGGCCGTTGTAGCCGCGAACATCAGCTTCTGACTTGACTGAAATGCCCAAGTCGCGCAGGGAAGCTTTCAGGATTTCGGCATCGGTGATTTTGGTACGCAGAGTGCTAAAGTGAGACATTGGATTTCCTCCTAATAAAACTGAGAGAGAAACAACAACGGTCTGGATTTAACGGCGCCGCTGGGCGGCTATTGAATCGAACTGCTAGCTGTTGCTAGCCTTTGCTCCTGTTTGGACCAGGAGAAAGCTTTTAGAATTCCATTCGCTGGTATTCAGCGACGGAAGACGCAGCGGGCCTTGCGCGCTGTCTCGCCCAATCTCGGAGGGCGCTGACCTGTTCGGTCATGGTTTTAGACAGTGGCAATGTGGATTTAATGGCCGCGATGATATCTAGCTGCGTAAACTCTCTATCTTGAGCGAAGGCTTCGTACATTGCTGCGATTAGCCCTTGCTCAATTTCTGCGCCTGAAAAGCCATCGGAAACGTTGGACAGTTGCTCTAAATCGAAGCGAGAGATGTCCAGACGGCGCTTTGACAGGTGAATTTTGAATATATCTTGGCGTTCTTCTTTTGTAGGCAGGTCAACAAAGAAGAGCTCGTCGAATCGTCCTTTCCTCAAGAATTCCCCCGGCAACCGCTCAATGCGGTTGGCTGTTGCCATTACGAAGACTGGGGAAGTTTTTTCTTGCATCCAAGTCAGGAAGGAACCGAAAATTCGGCTGGATGTGCCTCCATCTGAGTCGGCAGAACCAGTGCCTCCTGCAAAGGCTTTGTCTAGTTCGTCGATGAAGAGGATGGCTGGAGAGATCGATTCTGCGGTTTTCAGGGCGTTACGGAGGTTTGCTTCGCTGCGACCTACCATCGAACCATCATAGACTCTACCCATATCTAACCTCAGCAGGGGCAGTCCCCAGAGGCGAGATGTAGTTTTGGCAATTAGCGATTTGCCACATCCTGGTACACCGAGAATTAACATCCCTTTGGGTTGGGGAAGACCATATTCTCTGGCTCTTTCTGTGAAAGCATTGGAACGCTGTCTGAGCCACCGCTTCAATTCTTCTAAGCCGCCGACTGCATCCAAGGTTTCGTCTTCTTCGATGAACTCTAGAATGCCGTTGCGCCGAATTAGCTGCTTTTTCTCCGAAAGAACAATGTCTACTTCCTCTTCCGTCAAGCATCCCTTGCAAACTTGGGCTTTGCGATAAACTTTTTCAGCTTCATCCTTGGTTAATCCCAAGGCGGCTTTTAAGAGTTTTTCGCGCCCTTCTGTGGTAATGCGCCGCGATTTGCTTTGCTCCAACTGGCTAGACAATACTTGGTTTAGTTCCGCCATGTCTGGCAGAGCGAAATCTAACACCACCACTTCCTTTTCTAGCTCGATCGGAATTTGCTGCAAAGGAGACATCAATATAATTGTCTTTTGTGTTCCTTTGAAGTTGGCGATCGCATCCCGCAATAACCTTGTTACAGTTGCATCATCTTTAAAAGGATGAAGGTCTTTGAATATATAGATTCCACTGGGGTTGTTGCTTGGTTCCCGCTGCCTGATAACCCACTCAAGGGCTGCCTGTGGCGAGAGGGTGCTTTGCTGAGTGTTCCGAGGTTGACCGTGATCCGTGCGCTCTATCATGCCTTGGGTTACAGTCCAGACGAATACTCGTCGCTGTGGCTTGGCTTGAGCTATTGTTGAAATTGCTTGCTCACACCGCTCTTCCTCGGATGTCACGAGGTAGATCAGAGGATATTGAGCTTGGATTAGGATACTGATCTCTTCTTGCATATTCCTCGACCCACTAGAGACGGTGCTATCTTTGCTGAATCTCAATGCTGCCGTTAGCCTGATTACTGAAAGTTTCAGTTATCGCTTTTCGGGGAAGCAAGGCATTCTTAGCAGGGAACCAATTCTTCCTCTCCCGGTTGGGCTGTGCTGGCACTGACGCCCGACACTTGCTTTACTGAAAGATCCTGCTCAGCCAATAAGCTCGGCTGACTTGTTACCGATGCCAGTTCTCCATCTCGCATTACCACAGAACTCGTGCATTCTGGACAGTTGTATACCCGATGGGTTTGTCCGTAGGAGGCCTCTACTTCGTCAACCAGTTCGGGGTTTCCTAGGTAGAATACAATTGCCCTTTCTGCAATTGATGACATCGGTTCTGTTTCTACTGCGGCTTTGATTTTGAGCTGGCGATGCAGTTCAGGTGGAAGATACAGTGTAACTTTTTGCTTTTCTTGCATATCTGTGAATTGACTTACCCGGGTATGTTTATCAGAATAGCGGCTTACTTTCTTGCTGTCAAGACTCTATGCTGTTTTAGCGTCATTTTGTAATATTTCGTTACAATGGATGGGGATTTTGGGCGGTTAACAACGGAAAACCAAGGGTTATAGCTGATGTGTGGTAGCGTCAAAGTCGATCGACTACATATATATATAGTTGGTTTGTGGATTTGTTCAGGGGCGCTGCTGGTGAATTGCTGTTATTCGTGTATGAGGACTGAAGTCCTCACTAAAAATAGGGTACTGGCAAAGGCGCGGTCATATTAGCCGATCGCCCCACCAGATATGGCAAAATCAATCAGCGTCTGCCGGTAAACCTCCGGCAATCCCGTGTCAAAACACCGCCCTTGCACCACATAACCAGCCATTCCCTCGAACTCCCGCAATTTCTCCAAACAGGATGTTAACTGAAATTCGCCTCTTTCTCGAAAATTGGCACTAATATGTTCCGCCAAACAATCAAATATTTGAGGATTGAGCACATACATCCCAAACATCGATAAAAATAAATCATCCCCCATTCCTTCTACGCTTAAATGCTGCCGCGCATACTCGATATCCGGCTTTTCGTAAACTTGCGTCACAGACAAAATAGCATCTTGTTCCTGCCAAACACCAGCCGCACAGCCGTAGTGATGAATTACCTCAGCCTGTGTCACCCTCAAACCAATTACGCTTTGCTGCACTTGCGAGTAAATATCCAATAGCTGGCGCGCGCAAGAGTTTGCAGTGTCCGACAAGTAAATGTGGTCGCCCAACAGCAGCAAAAATGGCTCCCTGTTCGTCCATTCTCTAGCACAAAATACCGCGTGACCGAATCCTTCCTGAACATCTTGAGTAAGAATTGTAACTTTCTGTCCTACATTTTGTAAATATTTACTATAATCTTGGTTTTGCACAGACAGTTTTTGGAAAAGTTGGGGAGACGGAGGAGTTTTAAAGAAATCTTCAAAAAAAGTGCGATCGCCCTTTTGCACAACTATACCAACTTCTTCGATTCCGGCGCTCAAAGCTTCTTCCACAATTGCCAAAATTATCGGTTTGGCGCGGCCGTCGCGATCGATAATTGGAAATAACTCTTTCTTCACAGCCTTAGTAGCCGGAAACATCCGAGTGCCAAAACCGGCGGCAGGAATCACCGCTTTGCGGACTCTGTACTGAGAACGGATTGTCATAGGATTTTAGATTTTAGATTTTAGATTTTAGATTAGACTTGCATTGCAGAAGTCTGCTTTCGATAGAGAAACCGCAGATATCGGGCAGATAAACACAGATTGACGCAGATGATTTCAGGTTATTTTCCGATTTTGGCAATTGCTCTATTGAAGAATTTGAAGCTTCCCTAAATTGGTCTTTTTTTTCAACTGATTTTCAGTTTCACACAATTCATCTGAGGAAAATCCCGTGCAATAATCTCCATAACCTGCTGTTGACTTTCTGCATCTTTAACTATAAACTGCGCCGTGCCGTCTCCTTGAGAACCTACTCCCTTCCCGCCCAAAATATAAGGCTGAATTGGTGGATAGTTCAAAATTTCGTGCAAAACAGAAGCAGTTAACTGCCCCGGACAAGCGGGGATTAAATGCTTGTCAAATTCCCTCTGGGCAACTTTCATCAACTCGCCGAGTTTAACCGCATCTCCCTGCTGTAAAGCTGCGGCTGCATCCTGCGTAATTCTCGAACTAATGGCACCGAGATATTGCTGCACGTTTGCTGCTACTTCATTCGCAGCAAAGGGGTAAGCCAGATTGAGACTTGCCAGGATTTCTTGAGTGTTTTTGCTAGCGCCCAAATCTACGAGTACAAAAAACAAATCTTTGGTAACTTTTAGCTCAACAACATCCATTTGAGAACCGTCAAAAATCATCATAATCGGGCGATTTCCATAGGCACAACCCTGATCCATGCGGCCGCAGCGCGAAGGTGTTGCAGTCTCGCCTAAATAAGCCATTTCCATTTCAGCGCGCACGTTCATTTTTAAATCGTATAAGCGGTTGAAAGCGCGGGCTACTAATACGCAAATTGCGGCGCTGGAAGACAGGCCTTTCTGAATTGGTAAATCTGTTAAATAATTGTCAATCTCTACTCCTCCCACGCGGTAGTAGGTGAGAAATTGAGCCGCCACACCGGCTGCATAACTGAAAAAAGTTCCTGTTTGTGCTTCAGCAAGCAGACAATTTTTTTCCATCGGGAGTGCAGCTTCTATTTTGGTGCCGTCATTTAAAGCAGCCCGCAAAATCAAGTGTGTGGGATGCGCCTTAACTTCAGCATAAATTCCTTGATTTGTACTGGCTATCAGAGTGCAGCCTTTTGCTATAGCGGGATTGAGGGGCCGATAAGCGGCTGCCCAATCGCTGTGTTCGCCAAACAGACAAAGGCGGCCAGGAACAAAAAGCTGCATGACATCTATCTAAAGGTATCTATATTGCGATTACTTTAACCTGAAATGCAGATATTTGACTAAAAGTGCGATCGTCCTTTGGGTTGATGTCAACGGCTGGCAAAATTTGTTTTAATAAATGTCTAGTTAGAAGAATTGAGGAAAAAATTTCAATGCGTAAGTTAAATATAGGTCTATCTGACGAGCAACGTGCAGGTGTTATCGAACTTTTGAATCACGACCTGTCAGACGCTTATCTGCTGTTAATCAAAACTAAAAAGTACCACTGGGATGTAGTTGGCCCGCAGTTTCGATCGCTCCACCAGTTGTGGGAAGAACACTATCAGGCGTTAACAGTAAATATCGATGCTATGGCGGAACGGGTGAGAACTTTAGGTGGCTATCCAATTGGTACTGCTGAGGGTTTTCTGAAGTATGGTTCGATTAAAGAACATATCGGCGATTTGCCTTTAGCGACTGAAATGGTATCGCGTTTAGTTGACGACCACGAACTGGTTATTCGCAATCTCCGCAAACACGTCGAACAGTGTGGTGAAGAGTTCAAGGATGACGGAACCGCAGACTTTTTGACTGGTTTGATGGAACAGCACGAACAAATGGCTTGGATGTTGCGATCGTTTATTGAAGGCGAATCGCTTTCGTCTGACGGTAAGCAGCCAAAAGCTAAAACTCCTACGGCTTCTCACGCTTAGACAGAAGAAGGAAGAAGGAAGAAGGAAGAAGGAAGAAGGGAAAGAAAATTTATATTTTTTATTTAACCCTCTTTCCTGATTCTCGATCCCGTAACCAGGCAGAATTAAACGCCCTCTAGCTTCCTCAAAAACCCGGTTTTATCAAGAAACCGGGTTTTTCAATGTTGGGTAGATTTAAATTTTAGATTTGCTAAACTATTAAACCGCATTCTTTCATATACCTGGGACGGCAGAATTTTGTGAACTTTCGTCCGCTTCTCAATCGTTGCAAGTGTCGTCCCTTGATTCGATTCTGATGTTTGTTTTAATTCTAAGCCTGATTTGGTTAGCGGTGAAACTATAATTTTTAAGAAGCTGGTTATTGAGAGCAAGTACAGATTGTGACGCAATAGTGACATAAATAAATCTTCTTTAAAAGCTTGAGCTAGCCAAAATAATGTACTGCGATGATTGCCGCTGCGGTTGCTTTTTACTGCTAAATAAATGTAGAAATTACTGCTAGACCAGCGATAAATGTTGCTAGGAATTTCGGGATGTTGCTGCCGGACATTTGCCATAATTAAAGAATGACCTTTTGCCATTGCTGCATAGTTGCAAGACATACTGCTGGCAATCTGGCGGTAGCCAACTAAATATTCTGGCACTACTTTGAATTGATAATGTTCGGCTATGCGGAGGTGCAGTTCCCAGTCTTCGCAGCCTTGAGCGTTTTCTGCTTTTAATTTGCAGTTGTAACCGCCGATTTTTTCAAAGCAAGCGCGGCGGATTAGGGATGAGCTGGCATTGCCGATAAAATATTTATAAACTAATGCTTGGTAAACTTCTCCGGCGATGGTGGAGTTGTAAAATCCGCCTGTGAGCAAGTCTTGTTCGTTGATGTCAACTGACCAGGAATAGACAACTCCGACAGTGGGTTCTGATTTTGTTAAGCATTCTATTTGTTTTTCTAGGTTTTGCGGATACCAAATATCGTCGGCATCGATGGGTGCAATGTATTCGCCGTGGGATTTTTCTATGGCTAGGTTGCGAGCGGCGGCGACTCCGGCATTTGACTGCTGTAATAAGATTATTCGACTATCTTTTTGGGCAAAAAAATTGACGATTTCGGGTGTTGTATCTGTTGAGCCGTCGTCTACTACTAAAATTTCTATGTTTTGATAAGTTTGAGAGAAGATAGATTCCAGTGTTTTTGTAATAAATTTTTCAGCGTTGTAAGCTGGTATGATGACTGAAACTAATGGCTGATTTAAATTATTTTGGGATGTGTTCATGTAATATAAAAACTTTTGTGTGTAAAAGTTTGGGCTCTCAACGATCTAATGATATGTTAACAAATAACCAAGCTCGATCGTACATCGTCGAAAATTTTAAAATGTATATTTAAAATATATTGCCAAAAGTCATAAAATGTGCATTGACTGCGCAGTCACTCGCAGATGAGGTCTGTAAAAGAAACTGTACCGGGCAAGTCCTGACAGATGGCGGTTTTCCGGAGAAAATATGTTTTATTTTATACTATCCACGTACTATAAAATCCAAGTCTTGTGTGGTGGAACACTGTCAGACACAATGGCTGGTGGGGCTTTTTCTAAGGTTTACAAAAACAATGACATATATAAAGATTCTGTAAAGCTGCTGTCTGCATCAGGTGAGTCTCAGGAAGATATGGCGTAGAATACAGGTACGAATGGGGAAAAATGCAGCCGAGAATGCCAAGAAAAAATTTAGTTGAATAGAAACAGAAATCGGGTTATAAACAAAAAAGTAGAGCTGATTTTACCCTTGGTAAAGTAGCAGCAGTAAAATTCAAGCAGATATTTGCCCATGCAATTTAAACGATTTAGGTGATGATTTCTACCTCCGATCCGACTGTATCCGTGATTATTCCAGTCCACAACGGGGGCTCTTACTTCCGCACCTGTTTGTCAAAACTGGCTGAATCTGTACCGAGACCGATCGAGATTATTGTAGTAGCAGATGGCGAAAGCGACGGTTCTTGGCGACTTGCAAGGGAATTCGGGGCAAAATTAATTAGAATTCCTGAATGCGGGGGCCCAGCCCGAGCGAGAAATTTAGGAGCGCAAGCTGCGAAGGGAGATATTCTGTTTTTTGTGGATGCTGATGTGGCTGTTTGTCCAGAGGCTGTGGGCTATGCCATCTCGGTGTTCAAAAATAATCCCCACTTGACTGCTTTCATCGGCTCCTACGACGATGCTCCTGGAGATCCAGATTTTCTGTCGCAGTACAGGAATTTGCTGCACCACTACGTGCACCAAACCGGTAATGAAGAAGCTTCGACTTTTTGGGGCGCTTGCGGAGTGATTCGCCGGGAAATTTTTTTGCAGATGGGTGGTTTTAATGAGAATTACCGCCAAGCTTCGATCGAGGATATTGAATTCGGCTACCGTTTGAAACAAGCCGGTCATCAAATTCGGCTGTGTAAAACATTGCAGGTGAAGCACTTAAAGCGCTGGGAGGCGATGGGGATGGTGAAAGCTGATTTTTTTTACCGAGCGCTGCCTTGGACGGAACTGATTTGGCGCGATCGCCAATTAAATAACGACCTCAACTTGCAAGTGTCGAACCGGCTCAGCGTGATTTTAACTTATGCAATGCTGCTTCTGGTTTTGGGAACCTGTTGGTCGCTGAACTGCTTGCTAGCTGTGCCGTTTGTAGCTGTACCGCTGGTAGCAATTAATGCACCGCTTTATCGATTTTTTCAGCAAAAACACGGTCTCATATTTGCTCTGAAAACAATTCCCTGGCACTGGCTTTTCTATTTTTACAGCGGACTGGCATTTGCGATCGGCACGGGTAGGCACTTATCCCAAAAAAAGCCCTTGACTGACAAAGTTAGCTTGCCGATAGCACTGAATAAATCAATGCCAATTGCGCTTCAACATCAGATCGATCGATAGTTTCTCAGGGTATGTACGGGTGCATCTATCTATTTTAGAAGTTATAACGGCATTGTATAGTCAGATAAAAAGCTAGAGGTAGGCTGAGTGAAACATTATCCGGTTGCGATCGTCGGTGCAGGCCCTGCGGGCTTGACTGCTGCCTACGAGCTCGTCAAACAAGGCATTATCCCTGTTGTACTAGAAAAAGGTGATAAAGTTGGGGGAATAGCTCGCACCGAAACCTACAAGGGCTATCGTTTCGACATTGGCGGCCACCGCTTTTATACTAAAGTTGCAGCCGTGCAGCAGTTGTGGCAAGAGGTACTGGGAAATGAGTTTATTAAAGTGCCGCGATTGTCGCGAATTTTTTATCGAGGCAAATTTTTTAACTATCCGATCAGTGCCTTCAATACTCTGTTTAATTTGGGCATAATTGAGAGTACGCTAATTATTTTGAGTTATCTGAAAGTGAGAATTTGGCCGCTGCCGGAAGAAACAACTTTTGAACAATGGGTGATCAATCGTTTTGGCGAACGTTTGTACAAAACATTTTTTAAGACTTATACTGAAAAAGTTTGGGGAATTCCTTGCACAGAAATTCAAGCAGATTGGGCGGCACAGCGGATTAAGGGGCTGTCGTTGACGACAGCGATTATTAATGCTTTGTTTGGTAGTAATGATACTAAAACTTTAATCAAAGAGTTTGATTATCCGGCTTTGGGGCCGGGGATGATGTGGGAAAAGTTCGCGGAAGCTGTGGAAAGCAAAGATGGCAAAGTTTATCTCGATACTAAAGTAATTAGCTTTCAGCGTGAAGGCAATAAAATTACCAGCATTACTGCGGAGCAAAACGGAGAATTAGTTCAGTATTCGGCGGATAATTTTGTTACCAGTATGCCGATCTCGGCGTTGATAGCAAGATTATATCCGCAGCCGCCAGAAGAGGTTTTGCACGCGGCGCGATCGCTGAAATATCGAGATTTCTTGATTGTAGCGCTGATTGTCGATCGCAAAGACTTGTTTCCTGACAACTGGATCTATATTCATTCTCCCGAAGTTAAGGTGGGACGAATTCAAAACTTTAAGAATTGGAGTGCTGCTTTGGTTCCTGATGCTAGCAAAAGTTGTTTGGGAATGGAATATTTCTGTAGCGTAGGCGACGAGATTTGGGAAATGTCGGACGCGGAACTGGTAGAATTAGCAACTCGCGAGTTGGTGGGTTTGGGGTTAGCCAAAACTGCCGAGGTTGAAGATGGAGTTGTCATACGGCAGCCCAAGGCTTATCCAGTTTATGATGGCGAGTATCGCGGACACTTGCAGGTACTTGAAGGTTTTTTGAAGGGAATGGAGAATTTGCAGACGATCGGGCGAAATGGTATGCACCGATACAACAATCAAGACCATTCTATGCTGACGGGGATATTGGCTGTGAGAAATATTCTGGGTGAAAAGCACGATTTGTGGGATGTGAATACTGAGCGATCGTACTATGAAGACTTTAGTGTCGATCGATCAAAGGAAAAAAAGGATTCGGATTTGATTTCGCAGTCTAGTTGATATTTGGGAATTGTGGAAATTATTTTCTTAACTTTGTTTGTTTAGAAGCGATTTCATATCAATTCCGGTTGCACTCAGACATGATAGAGGAGACGGCAATGCCGTGTCCCTACCCCAAAATAATCTATCATGCTCGCACTTGCGATGTAACTATCGCCCGGTGATTAATTGTAGGGACACGGCACTGCCGTGTCCTGAATGTGGGTAATATCAATTCCGATGCTACCGGAGTTGATATCAATTGCCCATTGACTATCTAAGGCTTGCATAAATAACTCGATAGGTTTTCAAAATGTTCGATCGCCGATAGGGATTTTTTAACTGCTTTTTTTCCACCAAATCCACAGAACGCTGAAATAAATGCTCTATTTGCTCCTGCATACTCAATAAATTAGACAGTGTGAGGCGGTGCGATGGCTCATATGTCACCAGTACATCCACATCACTATCAGGGCGAAAATCATCCCGCAGCACCGATCCAAATAGGGCAAACTCGACAATGTTCCAGCGCTGGCAAAATTGTGCGATCGCATCTAAAGAGACTTTTAGGCGATCGTTCAACACGGATTCTAAATCTGATTGCAACTCAATCATGCGCGATCGAACCTCCAACGAGAGCAAATAACATCTGAGCTAAAGTGAAGCAATGGCATCGCTAACTTTCACCATCATAGTCATAGGATCGATCAACGAAACAATAAAATGAGAGGATATAGATTTAGAGGTCATATTATGTCGCCGATTAAACAACGCCTTCTCGAAGCGATCGAACGAACTCCTGAATCGCTTTTAGAGCAAACCCTGACATTCCTGGAATTTTTGACCAGTCGGACACAATCTGCGGCCCCAGACTTCGACTCAGATTTTGATTCAGACATCGACTCCAACGACCAAATCCTCGCTGATCTGAAAACCTCACTCCACCAAGCCAAAACGGGACAAACTTTCCCCATTGAGGAGCTCTGGGACGGAATCAATGTCTGATCTGCCAGTCCAACTCAAATTCACGGCACTTTTTAAACGTCGTCTCAAAGGACTTGCGAAAAAGTATCGCCAAATTCAAGCCGATATTCAGCCCGTCCTGGATCAGATTATCCAAGGGAACTTCATTGGAAACCAGATTACAGGCACTCAATACATCGTTTACAAAGTCCGGGCTAAAAACAGTGATATTTAAGTTGGTAAGAGCGGTGGTTATCGTTTGATTTATCAAGTTGAATCACTGACTCAAGTTGTTTTGCATCTGATTTACTCGAAATCAGAACAAGCCAACGTCTCCGCTGAGGAAATCCAAACTGCGGTCGTACAATACCAAGCAGATCCAGACGATTGACTGTATCTAACCAAAATTTGGGAAATATGTGCTAACTCTTGACTACATACTGACAACAGTGAAAAATATGCAAAAACACCAGCAAGCAACCAACCTATGAACTTTTCCCAGAAATCAGGCAAAAGTGCCACACTCCCAAAAACCAAAACAACCCAGAATCCGGGCGCGGCCCGATTGCGGACATTACTCCTCGCCGCCGCCACAGCCTCTCTGTGCGCTAGCTGTCAAAATCCTCAAACACCAACCGCCACAACTCCCGGAAGCAGTCCCGGAGCGACTCCCGCAGCCTCTGGCGTCGCCGTTAGCACCCCCGGAGACCCAAATACTGTCAAAATAGTCTCCATGCTGCCGATGACAGGCAGCGCCTTGGGTCAATCTCAAACAATGGTCAACGGCATCAAACAAGCACTCGCCGAAACCGATTCCAAAGCTTGCGACGGCAAAATCAAAATCGAATACGAAGTTCTCGATGACGCCACCGCCGCCGCCGGCAAATGGGACCCAAGCCAGGTAACATCCAACTCCAACAAAGTCGTCGCCGATGGTTCGATCGTTGCTGCGATCGGTCACTACAACTCAGGTGCCGCTAAACTTTCAATCCCCGTGCTCAACCAAGCTAACGTCGTGATGATCAGTCCGGCAAACACCTATCCGGGCTTGACCAAACCAGGAAAAGGCGAACCCAAAGAACCCAACGTTTATTATCCCGCAGGCACTCGCAATTTCACCCGCGTTGTACCCGCTGACGACATCCAAGGTACAGTAGCCACCAACTGGGCGAAATCTTTAGGAGTTAAAAAAGTCTACATCCTCGACGATCAAGAACTGTACGGAAAAGGCATTGCTGACGTTTTTGAAGCAACTGCTAAAACTGCGGGAATTGAAGTCCTCGGCCGCGAGGGAATTGATATCAAAGCCAGCGATTACAAAGCTTTAATGAATAAGATCAAAGCTTTGAATCCAGAAATGATTTACTTTGGTGGCACTACCCAAAGCAATGCCGGACAAATCATTAAAGACATCAGAAATGTCGGAATGACACCTGAAGCAGTTAAAATCATGGGCCCGGACGGCATTAAAGACCAAGCTTTAATTGATGCAGGAGGCAAAGATGCCGAGGGTGTTTATGCTACTTTTGGCGGCTTGCCTCCTAAAGAATTGACTGGCGAGGGCGCGAAGTGGTATGAAAGCTACAAGGCAAAATATAATGCTGAACCAGAAGCTTATGCAGCTTATGCTTTTGAATCTGCTAAGGTGATTATCGGCGCAATTAATAAGGTTTGCAAAAATGACCGCGCTGCGATCCGTGATGCTGTCTTGGCAACTAAAGATTTTAACGGCGTACTTGGCACTTGGAGTTTTGACGCGAATGGTGACACTAGCTTGACTACAATGTCAGGAAATGTTGTTAAAGGCGGCAAGTGGGAGTTTGTGAGTGCACTGAAGACAGAATAATGGATAATTGGGAATTGGTCATTGGTCATTGGTCATTAGTCATTGGTCATTGGTCATCGGTCATTGGTCATCGGTAATCGGTCATCGGTTAGGGGTAATAACTGACAAATAATCGCTAACAAATAATAGCGGTCGGAACACAAAAAAATCCCAATTCCCAATTCCCAATTCCCAATTCCCAATTCCCAATTCCCAATTCCCAATCCCTCACATCATGTCCGGTCGATTACCATAAAAAACGGTTCGTAGTGCGGACTTCAGTCCGCCACCAAGCAAGCGGACTGAAGTCCGCACTACAAACCAATCTGATTGCGGTCAATCGCTCGGATACGATATAATTCCCAATTACCAATTACTAATTCTCAATTCTCAATTCCTAATTACCCCAAAAATATGAAAAAATGGCAGAGTATTCTCTTATATATAGGTGTAGCATATATAGTTTTGTTGTTGGGCCCGATCGCCGGATTTGACTTACCCAAAATTATTGGTGAAATAATCCGCAGTCCCGAAGTGCTGATTCAACAGTTGTTAGTTGGCCTAGTCAACGGGGCGCTGATTGCAATTATTGCTTTGGGTTACACGATGGTTTACGGCATTATTGAGCTGATCAATTTTGCTCACGGCGATTTGTATATGTTGGGTGCTTTTGCTTCCCTAACTGTGTTTGGAGCTTTTGGGATTCAAGACGGCGCACCTTTAAGTATTGCGATACCGGTGATGTTAGTCGCTTTGGTTGTATGTTCGCTGTTTTGTGCTGGACTAAATATTGTTGTCGAAAAGTATGCTTATCGACCTTTGCGAAATGCTCCTCGCTTGGCTCCGTTAATTTCGGCGATCGGGGTTTCTTTTATATTCCAAAATATGGGATTATTTTGGGGAGGATTGAAAGCTTTTATTCCGGTGATGGGTTCTAATTCGGCTGCTCCGAAAAGCTTCCCCGATTTGTTACCACGAGTTGATATTCTCAAAGCTATGGGAATTCAAACCACTATTGTATTTACTACCAAAGACTTAATTGTGTTGGTGGTAGCTTTGGTATTGATGGTTTTGCTTCATGTGTTTGTGCAGTACACTCGTCTGGGAAAGGCGATGCGGGCAACTGCTCAAAGCCGCGATGCTGCTAAGATTATGGGAATTAATGTCGATCAGATTATTGCTCTGACTTTTTTGATTGGTGGAGCTTTGGCTGGTTCGGCTGGGATTTTGGTTGGTTTGTATAACAATACGATTGTGTTTACGATGGGGTTTACGGCGGGTCTGAGGGC
>PVWI01000362.1 GCA_003003725.1 filamentous cyanobacterium Phorm 6
CATGGTGCAGATGGCACGTTGGGGCGATACTGTGTTCCCGCGCAACTGGGTGGAAGTTTTGGAACGTGTGGTGCGAATTGGCCCGTTCAGCACGGCGACGCGAGAGTTGGGAATGTCTGATATTACTCATACTCGTGGTTCTCTTCGCTTGTTTGATGGCACGGTGTTTAGTGGTGATGATCCGATCAGCTATCTCAACAATCTGGAAATCAAACGTGATTTCACGATGGCCCAAGTCATCCTCGATTCCGGCCGCAGAGCTGCTTAGAAGTCGATCGCACTCGGAGCAAGTCGATTCCTTCTAGGGCGTATTCTCAAACCCGGAGAACCCCCCTAACCCCCCTTAATAAGGGGGGGACAAGAGAGTTCAAAGTCTCTGTAAAAAAAGGGGGAAGTATTCAAAGTCCCCCTTTTTAAGGGGGATGCGAGGGGAATCGAGACTTGGAGACAAACTAGAAAAATACAGGGTTTCAGTAGTCTAAACTGGCAACTTACCATTCAAAATTCCACTATTCGCTATAGCCAATCACCCACTAACAAGCGTCAAACCCATGATTAACACCACTCAAAACCAAACAGACACCAAAGCCAAAGTCCAGCAACCGACCGATCGCCGTCAACCATTTTTGGTGATTGACAGTGTTTACAAATCATACCCAAACGGTTATAAAGCTCTAGAAAACGTTAACTTGACTGTAGCTGAGGGAGAGTTTATTACGGTGATCGGACACTCCGGTTGTGGTAAGTCAACACTATTAAATATGGTGTCCGGTTTTAACTATCCCAGTGAAGGCAGTGTGACGATTAACGGGGAGAAAATTACCAAGCCGGGCCCCGATCGCATGGTAGTGTTTCAGGGTTACGCTTTGCTGCCTTGGCGGACGGTGTTTGAAAATGTTTACATTGCCGTTAATGCTGTATTTCCGAATAAGTCGAAGGTGGAAAAAAATGCCATCGTCAATGAGCATTTGGCGATGGTGGGGTTGACTGAAGCTGCTGAGAAAAAACCGCCGCAAATTTCGGGGGGGATGAAGCAGCGGGTTTCCATCGCCCGCGCCTTGGCAATTCGCCCGAAAGTGCTGATTTTAGACGAACCGTTTGGTGCACTCGATGCAATTACGAAGGAAGAATTGCAGGAAGAGTTGCTGAAAATCTGGAACGATCACCGTTGTACAGTGTTGATGATTACTCACGATATTGATGAAGCGCTGTTTTTGGCCGATCGACTGGTGATGATGACCAATGGCCCGTCAGCGACGATTGGGGAGGTTCTGGAGATTCCTTTTCCTCGTCCGCGCGATCGGGTTCAAATGATGGAAGATCCAGAATACTACAATTTGCGAAACTACGCCCTAGATTTCCTATTCCACCGCTTTGCTCACGATGAAGATGCTTAATCGGTTGGGATGCGGGATTGAGCTGGGAAATGCTGGAAAATTAAAGCTCCAGCATTTCCCCAATTTCAGGGAAACATCGCTACGGGCGAAATTTTCCTGATACGGTTGGGTAAACTGAAGCTTAATTGTTGGGGATAAGTTTTTCCGGAAGATTCGGATCTTTTTCTCAACTTTTACGTCAATTGGCTAAGAGACCCGATTGCCTAGCTGTCTGTAAGCTGGCATGAATTTAGCTCACCTTTGATTGAAGGTGGGCTTATTTCTTATGTTATTAACAGTTTTTACTAAATTGATGCTTTGTGCATTCCACCATTTTAACTGGCACACAGGGAATCTTTATTAGTATTTTATACATTAAGATTCTTGCCAATATATCGGTTTTCAGCTAGAGAAACGGGATTGCCGTGTCCGGCGTGGGGCTCTGCGACTCAGGTATTTCTGCTTTTTCGCTTTCAGGTTTGTACGCTAAATTCTTCTGGGTCGATGTCCCAATTTACCCAACGAATTGCTTCTTTAGCTGATGCTACATCAGGCGGCACTCGCAAAGCGTGAATGTGTCCCGTACTCGGACAAGTCATTTTTAACAAAAAAACTGGCCTTGCATTACCTTCATCATCAAAATCCTCATTAAAATCGATACTTAAGAGCGTATATTCTTGCCAACTATCTAATTCTACTGCTTGGAGTTGTTGACAAATGCGATCGTAACCAATTCTCTCAATTAACAATCGACGCAGTTCGGCATTTTCTTCATCTAAAATCCATTCTGCTTGCCACAAATCGGGGTGAACTTTTCCGTATTGTTCGGGCAATTTAACGCCGTGGTGAAAGTATAGACTGTAGCCGTCCGCAAAGGCGATCGCACTTTCTCCTTCAGCGTGCAGCCGATTTTCACTGTCAAAACGGAGGTGTAAAGGTCGATCGCAAATTATGCAAATTTTCTCAAACGGCAAGATACAACCGCATTCCTCGAACAACTGTTGCTTGCAGCGAAGCAATTCTTGTACTTTCTCATCAAGAGTAATACCAAATTTCGATATGAAAAATTTAGTTAAATGAATTTCTTTTAGCAGATTAGTAGGACTTAGTAGTTCTAGATCCTTAAAATATGAGCCGAAACCAGCTTCCATCGATCCTAGGTCATTTGCTAGTAATTCCTGAAGTTCTGACACCAAAGTGCGATCGGCATTCGGCTCTAATATTATTGCATTCGACAGAGCATTCCACAACGTCCAACCCGAAAATCCTACGTCTACCCATTGAAAAAAATTGTGCGATAAAAACTTTCCCCATACTAAATTTGTGACCGCTGTTTCCGATATTCGATCTCGCGATCTAACGTCAATTTCCAGGAGTTTAAATAGTTCGAGAGAAGCCGCCTGCGGACTGCTGCAAACAATAACTTCTGGTGCTTCTTTACCGATAGCTGCATAGATTTTCTTCACTGCTTCTGTAGCTTTTTGATCGTCAATTGGTTTCGTAGAGAGAGTCAGGTAGTTCTGAGTAAGTTCGATGGGCAGATTTAAGTCAGTGATTGGATTGCCGGAAAGGGGAATTCTTGTTAGATTAGGGAGTCCCAACAGCGGAGTTATATCAGTAATTAGATTGTTGTAGAGATACAACTTTGTCAGGTAGGTAAGTCCAGACAGTGGAGTTATATCGGTAATTCGATTGTTGAAGAGATTCAGTTTAGTCAGGTTGGTAAGTCCAGACAGCGGAGTTATATCGGTAATTCGACTGCTTTTTAGATCAAGTTTTGTCAGGTTAGTGAGTCCCGACAGCGGAGTTATATCTGTAATTTGATTGTTGGAGAGATTCAGTTCAGTCAGATTAGTGAGTCCCGACAGCAGAGTTATATCGGTAATCTGATTGTCTCTGAGATAAAGTTCTCTCAGGTTGGTGAGTTCCGACAGCCCAGTAATATCGGTAATTTGATTATCGCTAAGAGACAGTTTGATCGGGTTGATGAGTCCCAAAAGCGGATTGATGTCGGTAATTCCACGGTTATTGAAATCCAGTTCAGTAAAATTTGAAAGTATTTTGTCGGCTTCATTACCGTCAGAAGTGCCAGCCTTTTGCAACAGCACATTAACTGTATGCCTTGTTTCTTTTGAAAGACTATCTTTGTGCTTGCAACAGTCGGCAAAGCTACTGAAATTAATTGGTTGGTTTGCTTGTGGTTCTGACATAAATTCCGATTCAATTTTTGTAAAATTAAGGTTTTCACAAGCTAGTTATTAAGTCAGCCCACAATAAAATTTACAAGACTTACTAACTCGAATCAAAGAAACCGGGTTTTTCACCGAATCTGGGGGCTACAAGGAAATGCTTTGTAAAAAACCCGGTTTCTGGACTCCCACGCGTTAGTTTTTTAACCTTAGTCTGCGACATACCGCCAACCTTGGGGCTCGTATTCCCGCTGAATTCGCACCATCCAATTACCTTCGGGAATTGCGATCGCATGGTGTTCTTCATGACTCAATAAAGCTGTGGGCGAAAGCACTCGCAAGTACAGAGTACCGTCTTTTTCGTAAAGTTCAGCTTGCCCCTCCACAATCTGGTGAGAATGGCCAGTGACTTCACCTTCTGCGAATGTGAGGTGAGGCTGTTTTTGTCCTTGAATTTGCTCTGTGGGAGTGAGAATTACGTCGCCTTGGCGAATCGGTTGCATATTTTTTTTGTTAATTGTGTTCACTTGTGTTGACAGCCCGATCGCACTTTCTGTCAATTTTATAATACGAACATACTACAAAAACGTCAAGCTACCGATTGAATAATTTTTGTATTAAGATGTGAAGTGCGATCGATCGCACCTTTATTACACCAATTCTGGTAGTGCCAAAATACTGTCGAGTATGGCGGTAGATATCTAGAGATAATCACCCTTTTCTTGGCTCGATCGAGACAAAAGCGATCGCATTACAAATAACCATTAACTCAAAAATAAGTTATTGTCAACAGTATTTTTGCGGAATATTGAACATTAAATAATCATTGCTAACTGAGATACCACATCCCACGCACTCACTTCAATATATTTGACAATGCTAAGTTAATTAAAGATTTGATGAGCGAAATGTGTAAGTGTTTACATAGGCGGTCGCAATTTTGTTATTGTATTAGCAAGTTTCACTCGATCGCCTGATTTTTTGTACCATAGTCCCACAACCTAAACAGAACAGCAGTTTCCACCATGAGAATTTTAGTCACAGGCGGTGCAGGGTTCCTCGGTTCCCACCTAATCGATCGGCTAATGGCCCAAGGACACGAGGTAGTCTGCCTAGATAACTTTTACACCGGGACTAAACGCAACATCCTCAAATGGCTGGACAACCCGTATTTTGAGCTGATCCGCCACGACATCACCGAACCGATTCGGTTAGAAGTAGATCAGATTTACCATCTGGCCTGTCCCGCTTCCCCAGTACACTATCAGTACAATCCCGTCAAGACAATTAAAACAAACGTCATCGGCACGATGAATATGTTGGGATTGGCCAAGCGGGTGAAAGCCAGATTCTTTCTCGCTTCCACTTCCGAAGTGTACGGAGATCCTGATGTGCATCCACAAACAGAAGATTATCGTGGCAACGTTAATTGTATCGGAATTCGGAGCTGCTATGACGAAGGCAAACGAGTGGCTGAAACCCTATCTTTTGACTACCATCGGCAAAATGGGGTAGACATTCGAGTTGTCCGAATTTTTAATACCTATGGCCCGAGGATGTTAGAAAATGACGGCCGAGTTGTGAGTAATTTTATTGCTCAAGCTTTGCGGAATGAACCACTGACTGTGTACGGTGACGGTTCCCAAACCCGTAGTTTTTGCTACGTTTCCGATTTGGTAGAAGGATTTATTCGGCTAATGAATTGTGACGAAATCGGGCCAATGAATTTGGGGAATCCAGGGGAGTACACCATCTTGGAATTAGCCCAGAAAATTCAAGATATGATTAATCCAGGCGCGGAAATTATCTTTAAACCGCTGCCAGAAGATGACCCGAAACAGCGACAACCGGATATTACTCTAGCCAAAAAATGGTTAGGATGGGAGCCGACTGTGCCGCTGGATCAAGGTTTGGAATTGACTATCAA
>PVWI01000363.1 GCA_003003725.1 filamentous cyanobacterium Phorm 6
TCTCGATAGTGCCGACAAATCAAGGGATTCTGTTGTGTGGAAAAAAGCTAAAAGCCGATCGACTATTTGAGCAACACCACCCTTAACATTAGACTCAACATTCAAAGGCATCACCGGATCGTGCAGTGACAAGCGTAGCAGAAACCAGCCCGATTCGCTAGCTGACGTGCAGGAAACTCGCAAACCTTCGTAGTTATTGGGCACGATTTGCCAGTCGGCTTGGGTTGAGACAAATTCTTGCAGTTGCTCAATTACCTGATTTCCGTGGGCTTTGAAATCATCCACACCAATTTTAATCCGAAACTCTGCACTTTCTTCAGGTTCTTGTAAATTAGCAATCAAATCGGGCAAAGATTGATTAGCCAGCTTGGATTTAGCCAATTCAATCAACAATTTGCTGACCAAGTAAGCGCCATCATCCAGAAAGTAATTTTCCTTCAAAGCGCCATGTCCAGAAGTTTCAATGGCTAGCCATGATTCCTGTCCCGCTTGATTGAGGCGAATCGACTCATCAATTACATTTTTGTAGCCGCGTTTAAACCGATGGTGAATTCCTTGCAAATCCTGTTCGATGAATTGCGTTAAGCCATCGGATGTGATAGAATCGGTGACGATGGTTGATGCTGGATGTTCTTGTAGGACGATCGCAGAAATCAACGCGATTAACCGATTGCGATTCAGTTCCTTACCAACGTGATCCACAGCCGCACTGCGATCGACATCCGTATCAAAAATAATCCCAAAATCAGCTTTATTAGCAATAACCGCTTGACAAATTGACTGCATTGCCTGTTTATCTTCGGGATTTGGCACATGATTGGGGAAAGTACCATCGGGTTCTAAAAATTGACTGCCGGTGGTGTCTGCACCCAAAGGTTTTAAGACTTTATCCACATAAAATCCGCCCGCACCATTCCCCGCATCCACAACAATTTTCAATCCAGTTAGTGGCTGCTCAAAATTATCTGGATGATTGACTGATTCCCTAATTTTTTTAACAAATTGGTTGCCATAAACTGAGATAAAATCATGCTTGGTAATGTTACCTGGTAATGCTGCTAGGTCAAATTCATTAGTCGCAGCTAGTGTTAAGATATCAGTAATATCTTTTTTTTGTAATCCACCGTTAGCGGTAAAAAACTTTAAGCCGTTGCGATTAAATGGCAAATGGCTAGCAGTGAGCATGATCGCGCCGTCGCACTCAAAACCTGGCGTGATTGTACTCATAAACATGGCGGGAGTTGAGGCCATTTCAAGGTCATATACTGTAGAACCAACTGAGGCGATTCCGTCCATAACTGCTTGCATTAGAGTTGGCCCGGAGAGGCGACTGTCACGCCCGATCGCAATTATTAACTTTTCAGCAGGTTTGTGGACTTTTTGCACCAGCCAACTGACAAAGGATTTACCTAAGATTGTGGCAATTTCCGGCGTGAGGTTTACTGTTTCACCGGGAACCCCTTCGAGGGCGATACCGCGAATGTCTGAGCCGTTTTGCAGTTTTGTCCAGTTGAAATTTTGCATAATAATTGATGTTCATTCAGTTGATAGTTGACAGTTGACAGTTGACAGTTGACAGATAAGACGGCGGTTGAAACCGCCCAGTCTTCTTCTTGGAGTGGGTTTTGTATGTGTAGACGCGGTTTCAACCGCCCTGTCTTCTTAATCGCGTTCTACGCTATAAATTGCTTGCAAACTGAACTCACCATGCGCGGGGACTTCGACAATATCTGTAGCCGCATTGGTCGTTTCTACGCAGATTAAGCGCTGATAATCTGTATCATCAAGGTCGGCCATGTTTTTAGATATTGTCACCCAGGGATTCCACACAACGGCGGATTTACTGCCAGATGATTTAATCCGAATCCGACGATTGAGGGCGCTATCGTCTATGACGAATTCGTTGGTGACATTGAGATAAATTCGATCGACCTCACCGACAGCTACAACTGCACCTACTTGAGTTTTTTCGACTCCACCATCGGCTTTATCAAGATACTTGGTATTTTCCAATCCCAACACCTGCACGCGGTTGATGTCTCCGACTAGGAAGTAGGTGTGGAAGGCTTGGGTGAGGGGAAATGCTTTGTCGCCGAGATTGCGGGTGATTAATTCTACTGTGAGAGTTGTGCCGATCGTAATTACGATCGCCAGTTCAAAAGCTTGGGGCCAAATTGCTCTAGTTTCCTCGGTATCATTGAGGCCTAGAGTGACTTTGGTTGCGCCGTCTGGGGTGGTTTCGGTGTTGACGACATTCCAGAGGCGATTTCGCACAAAACCGTGGGCGGGGCGGCCCAAGCCTTCGGGATCTGGGCCAAACCAGGGCCAACAGATGGGTACACCGCCTTTGATGGCTTTTCCTTCGGCGTAGTAGGCTTTGTCGCTGAGGAACATCAAATCTGCGGTTTCGGTGGCTGGTTGGAAGGAGAGCACTTGGCCGGAATACACAGATATCAAGGCTTTGGCTTGGCCGTTGTCGATGTGAATCATCGGGAAACCGCCGTTTCCGGTGGCGAAGGTGAGGTGGCCGGCAATGCTGTAGTCTGTGTTTAGTTGGTCAATACTCATGCTGGTGGCGGAGGTTAATTGCTTTACAATTATCCGATATTATGGTGGCTACGGTTGTTTGTATTGTTGAGTTTGAGTGGGAATTATGCAAAGATTAAGAAACCGGGTTTCTCAGAAAATTTAGGTTGGTGGGGAGATATCGGAAGAAACCCGGTTTCTGGGAATTATGCAAAGATTAAGAAACCGGGTTTCTCAGAAAATCTAGGTTGGTGGCGAGAGTATCTGGGAAGAAACCCGGTTTCTGGGAATTATGCAAAGATTAATGCAGTTTCAATCCCCGATCGGGATTTAGGTTAACGGCATTTTTTCCGTTTGTTACAATCAAGGGAATTCCCATCCTCACATCAGCACTAATGCAAATTATCCTAGAAGTTCCCGAGATCCTCGGCGAAAAACTGCAACAATTGGGCGATCGTCTCCCGGAAGCCCTGGATCGCGCACTTCGGGAACTCGCCCCCGCAGAAACCATCTCCTACCAAGACGATCGCCAAATCGTCGAACTGCTAGCGAGTCAACCCAGCCCAGAAGAAATCCTCGCAATCCGCCCCACACCTGCGTTGCAAGCCCGCATGAGCCAACTGCTCGATCGCAATAAATCCGGCACTCTTTCGGCCAAAGAGGAAGTCGAACTCGATCGCTATTTGCTGTTAGAACATTGGGTGCGTTTAGCCAAAGCTCACGCCTACAAACGCTTACAGACAGAAGCATGAGTTATGTACCAGCCACTCTGCGTCGCGTCGTCACCCAACGCGCCGGAGATCAATGCGAGTATTGTCTATTTCCCCAAACGGCTTCACTCTTTACCTTTGAAATGGAACACATCATTGCTGAAAAACATGATGGGATTACCGAATCTGAAAACCTAGCGTTATCCTGTCCTTGCTGCAACCGTTTCAAAGGAACTGATCTAGGTTCGATCGACCCTGAGACACGACAGCTAACTCCCTTTTTTAATCCCCGTGTCCAGGAATGGTCAGACCATTTTCGGCTAGAAGGAGGAGCAATCGTCCCACGGACAGCAGAAGGGCGCGTAACCGCTAAAATTCTGCAATTTAACCTCCTAGAACGCATCCTCGAACGCGAGTAACTTATCAGTATTGGGGAAGATCCAGCACCCCGCCCACAAACCACATAAACAGTAGGTGATTGTATAAAATCAACCCAACGATGCAGATTCTAGCAATGATTTAGAGAAGTGGTATTACAAAACAAATGAATAATTTTAATTGTGAAAAAACCTTATAACTGGAATAGTCTTATAGACTCCTTGGGTGATTGTAATTCCCCGTATGCTTATATAGTAGCTTATTATCTTTCAAGATTTGATAGAGATGTTTATCAGAAATTGGGATTTGGTAATATGACTGATACCCATGAAAAAATAGGCTCTCTACTTGGAATTCCCGCTAATACAATCAAAAATTTTAGAGATGCCTTTGATCCTTATCATGAAAATAGGCGTAGAGGCTGGTGGCAGAGAGAGTTATGGCGTTTTGAGAAAGAAATTTATGAAGGATTTAAAGAATATTCTGAAGAAGAACTGTATGTTTTAGTTTGCAAAATTTTAACCACACCCAAGCTTGATTTTGAACAGCTTTTCGATTCTTTTAGTGTATCATATGATACGCTAATATTTCCTGATGAAGTCGGAGCAGTAGAGGAAACTAAAACTTTTAAAGAAGGTTCTATCCGTCAAATACAAGTTAATGGTTATGAAAGGAATAATCACGCTCGCAAAAAATGTATTGAATATTACGGGCTAAATTGTTATGTTTGCCAGTTTAACTTTGAAAAAGTTTTTGGGGAAATAGGTAAAGGTTTTATTCATGTTCACCATATAATACCTTTAGCTGAAATTAATCAAGAATATGAAGTTAATCCTATTCAAGATTTACGTCCACTATGTCCTAACTGTCATGTAATGATTCATAGGAAATATCCTCCATTTACTATTGAAGAAATTAAAGATTTACTTAGTAAAAACTGACTTCGTAGATAGATGTCCAAGATATTTTATGAAACCATAGAGGCTCAAATCCTTGCCGCACAAGCCATACAGCCTAAAGATTTGACCCCCTCAAACAAACACCTACCAATTCACAGAAATTCCAGGAACCGGAAAGCGATTAAACACTCGCGACTGCTAACTGTTCCGCCGCCTCTTTCTCGTTCATCTCGTCGAGTTTTTGCCAAACTTGCTGCATCAATTCATCCAATCCAACTCTACTAACGGCGGAAATCAACAAAACAGGAGCGCCGCTAATTTCTTTAAGTCGGCTGATTAAATTACCGATTTCTTCGCTTTCGAGATCGATCGCGTCTACCTTATTAAAAGCCAAAATCTGCGGTCGATCGCCCAAACCTCGCCCATAAGCTTTCAATTCTTCCTGAATTGTGACGTAATCGGCGATCGGATCTTCATCCGTAATATCGATCAAATGCAGCAACAACCGAGTCCGTTCGATGTGCCGCAAAAACTCGTAACCCAAACCCGCGCCTTCGTGAGCCCCCTCAATTAATCCGGGAATATCAGCAAAAACAGTACCGTCGCCGCTCGGTTTCCTGACTACGCCCAAGTTCGGAACTAAGGTTGTAAACGGATAATCTGCAATCTTCGGACGCGCCGCCGACAAAGCAGAAATTAGCGTGGATTTGCCCGCATTCGGCAAACCAATAATTCCCACTTCAGCTAACAGCTTCAACTCCAGCCGCAAAAACTTGTGTTCTCCTTCTTTTCCCGGCATCGCATAATCTGGAGCACGGTTAGAATTTGTCAGAAAACACTTATTTCCTAAACCGCCTTTGCCACCTTTGGCCACACAAAAAGTCTGTCCCGGCGTGACTAAATCTGCTAAGATTGCCTGAGTTTCCGCGTCGTAAACTACTGTACCGCAGGGAACTTCGATCGTGCGATCGTCCCCAGA
>PVWI01000364.1 GCA_003003725.1 filamentous cyanobacterium Phorm 6
AAATAGAATCTGAGCATTTGTCGCTCAACTACTACATCAAAAAACGGATTATTAGCGACAACCTCTACGGCGTGGATATTATGCCGGAAGCGGTGGAAATTGCTAAATTGCGCTTGTTTTTAGCTTTGGTTTCGGCGGCGCACGATGTCAGTGAGTTGGAACCGCTGCCGAATATTGATTTTAATATTATGGCGGGGAATTCCTTAATTGGATTGATTCGGGTAGACGAAGAAAGATTTGATATGGTGGGAGATTCGCGGCAAGGAAATTTGCTGCAACCTTTAGCAGCTATGGATTATCAGAAAATTTTAGCTGATAAGAATCAATCGATTGATTTGTACAAAAAACACGCTTTTGAGTCCGGGGAACAAGCCGCAGGTTCTCAAGAGTCTCGGTTGTTATTGTTGCGTGGTCACATCGAACAGTTAAATCGGGAGTCGCAAGCTAAGTTAAATCAGTTATTGTTGAATGAGTTTATCCGGCTGAAAATTAAGTACGAAGATGTGCAGTTATCGGGGAAACCGAAGAAACGAGATTTGACGATTGATGATATTGCTGAGTTGCAACCGTTTCATTGGGGATATCATTTTGATCGAGTGTTGGAACGCGGCGGGTTTGATGCGATTATTGCTAATCCGCCTTGGGAAGTATTTCAAACAGATGAAAAAGAGTTTTTTCAGAAATTTGATAATTTAATTAGGAAAAAAAAGTTAGATATTAAAAGTTGGGATAAACAACGTGTTCAATTACTACAAGATATAGATATTCAAACTGCTTGGCTAGAATATTGCAGCAGCTACCCTCATGTTAGTGCTTATTTTAAGAAAGGTGAACAGTATAAAAATCAGCGTTCTGAAATATCAGGTAAGAGTGTAGCACGAAAGATTAACCTATACTTTCTATTTTTAGAACAATGTTTTAATCTGTTACGCAGTGGTGGCGAGTGTGGAATTGTTGTCCCTAGTGGCATTTACACTGACTTGGGTACTAAGCAACTGCGGGAGATGTTATTTAGTCAAACCAAAGTCACTGGTTTATTTTGTTTGGAAAATCGTAAAACAATTTTTGAAGGAGTTCATAAGAGTTTCAAAATAGTTGTGCTTACTTTTGAAAAAGGCAGCACAACAATTGATTTTCCGTCGGCTTTTATGCGGCTAGACGTGCAGGAACTTCTAGGTTTTCCCAATGACGATAGTTTAAAAATTAGTGTTGAATTGGTGCGAAGGTTGTCTCCTGATTCTCTATCGGTGATGGAGTTTAAAAATCAGGGAGATATCGACATTGCTGAGAAAATGCTCCAATTCCCTTTACTTGGCGAAAAGATTGATGGTAAGTGGAATCTGCGGCTAACTCAAGAATTTAACATGACTAATGACAGTGATTTATTCAAGCAAGAACCGGGGAATGGGAGATTGCCACTTTATGAAGGCAAGATGATTCATCAATTCAATCATAAGTGGGGACAGCCAAAGTATTGGTTAGATGACACAGAAGCAAATGGACAACTACTTGCCGCACGTCTCAAAAAAATCACTAAGCTTTTGAAAGATGTCAATCTTGATATTAAGGTAAATCCCAAATCTATCAAATTAAATTATGACTCTTATCGTTTAGCTTTTCGGGATGTTGCGAGGAATACAGATGAGCGCACAATGATTATGACTGTTTTACATCCTCAAGTATTTTGCCCTCATACAATGAGTTTAGAAAACGTCTATGAAGACCTAATAATTAAAAACAGTCTTTCGCTAAACAATACGTCAATTAATTTCAGTGAAAGGCTTTTTGTGTGCGCGGTTTGTAATAGTTTGATAATCGACTATATGATTCGCCAGCAAGTTACAGCTCATCTATCTTTTTTCTTTGTTTATAACCTTCCTGTCCCTCGCTTAACAACAGGCGAAAAATACTTCTCGGACATCGTACAACGCGCCGCCAAACTAATCTGCACCGCGCCAGAATTTGACGAATTAGCGGCAGAAGTCGGCTTAAACTCCCACAAAGAAGGCGTTACGGATGAAACAGAACGGGCTAAATTGCGAGCAGAATTAGACGGCATCATCGCCCACCTTTACGGCTTAACTGAAGCGGAATTTGCTCACATTCTGACTACTTTTCCGATTGTGCCAGAAACTGTCAAACAAGCGGCATTGGCTGCTTATAATAACGAAAATTAATAAGAAGAGAAGAGGAGACGGCAGTGCCGTGTCCCTACGGATTTGGTGAAAAATGTCAGATTTCGGCTAAGGAAACGGCAATGCCGTGTCCGGCCTTCGAGGAGACGGCAGTGCCGTGTCCCTACGGATTTGGTGAAAAATGTCAGATTTCGGGTAGGGAAACGGCATTGCCGTGTCCGGCCTTCGAGGAGACGGCAGTGCCGTTTCCCTACGGATTTGGTGGAAAATGTCAGATTTCAGGTAGGGAAACGGCATTGCCGTGTCCGGCCTTCGAGGAGACGGCAGTGCCGTGTCCCTACGGATTTGGTGAAAAATGTAACGAGTTGTAACGTCTAATTAAGGCGAAGCGAATAGAGGGGAGTAGTATTAAATGCGAGTTGCGATCGCCCTCATTCCCGGCGATCGCACCTAAAAACTTTACAATGGCGATCGGGAACATCGATCGCTCCTTTTGAAGTTAAAATTTAACAAAAGCTCAAAACAAAAATATGGGACTCTTTGACAAGATTCGTGGCGAATTTGTCGATATCATCCAATGGTTAGACAATACCAACGATACCATTGCCTATCGATTCGAGCGCCACCAAAATGAAATTAAACAAGGTGCTAAACTCACCGTCAGGCCCGGACAAGTAGCAGTCTTTGTCAACGAAGGCCAAGTTGCCGATGTCTTCGATCCTGGAATGCACGAACTATACACCCGCAACTTACCCGTTCTTAGCACCTTAAAAGGTTGGCCCTACGGCTTCAACTCTCCCTTTAAAGCAGAAGTCTACTTTTTTAACACCAAAATATTTACCAACCTGAAATGGGGAACCGCTAATCCCATTATTATCCGCGATCCAGAACTCGGCCCAGTGCGAATGCGCGCTTTTGGAACCTACAACATTAAAGTTTCCCATCCCGAACAACTCTTAAAACAACTAATCAGCACAGACGGACTATTTCAAGTCGATGAAATTAGCGAACAACTCCGCAATACAATAGTCAGCGCCTTTGCCAATTGGGTTGGCAATTCCCGCGTTCCCCTGCTGGACTTTGCAGCCAACTACACACAAATGGGCGAACAAATACGCATTGCCCTACAGCCAAATATCCAGCAGTTTGGGTTAGAATTAACTCAGATATTAATTGAGAATATCTCGATGCCGGCTGAAGTCGAAGAAGCACTCGACAAACGAGCCTCGATCGGACTTCTGGGAAATATGCAGCAATATACCCAATATCAAGCTGCTAATGCTATAGAAGCATCAGCCAATAATCCCAGCGGCGGCAATCAAGCATTAGAATTGGGCATGGGCATGGCAATGGGTCAGCAAATGACAAATATGATGCAGTCACCAGCATCGCCAACACCGCCGCCACCGCCGCCAATAACACAAACTCAGTGGTACATTGCCCCAAACAGTCAACAATTAGGGCCCTTTGAATTGCATCAACTTCTGCAAAATGGTTTAACACATCAGGTAATGGTTTGGCGGGCTGGTTTTGACGGCTGGAAGTTAGCATCGCAAGTGCCGGAATTAGCATCTTTGTTGGCTACAATGCCGCCGCCTCCCCCACCAGCAGCCACCTAAAATTGGGCATATTTAGGTAATCGGTAATTGGTAATCGGTATACTTTACCGATTACCTATTATACCAATTTTTTATGAGGCTGCATAGAATCCGATCCCCCCTAGCCCCCCTTAATAAGGGGGGACAAGATTCCGATCAAAGTCAACCCCTACTCCCCTTATTAAGGGGGATTTAGGGGGATCGAGATATGTACAACGAACCATTAAATTGGTATTACCTATTGCCTGTTACCTCACAAATCAACTACTATTATGAATAATTCTGAAGCTGCTGTTAAAGGTTTTCCCTGTCCTAGCTGCGGCGCTTATTTACAGTTCAATCCCAAAGCAGGAAAGCTAAAATGTGCTTACTGCGGCTGGGAAGATGCAATTCCCCAAAGTGCCGAAGAAGTAAAAGAAAATTCTTACGAACAATATCTAAAACCAGACAAAACGACGCTGACAACTTTATCAACAACAGCTTTAGAAGTAAAATGCAATGATTGCGGAGCAAGTATTACTTTTGAACCGCCGAAAGTAGCGGGGAAATGTCCGTTTTGCGCTTCTCCAATTGTGGCGCAACCCGCAAAGGCAAGCCCTAGCTTACACCCAGAGGGAATTGTACCCTTTGAAGTTACTGATAAACAGGCCAGAGAAAGCATTCAAAAGTGGCTAAGCAACCGCTGGTTTGCTCCTTCTGCTTTGCAATCCCTAGCGCAACAGGAGAAAATTCAAGGGGTTTATTTGCCGTTTTGGACTTACGACTGTTATACGGTGAGTTACTATAAGGGCGATCGCGGAGAACACTACTACGTGACTGAGAGTTATACAGAAACAAATGCTAACGGTGAAACTGAAACTAAAACCCGCGAAGTGCAGCATACCAGATGGTGGCCTGCTTCTGGCAGAGTCGATCGCACTTTTGACGATATTCTGATTCCCGCTACAACTTCAGTTTCACGCCCTCACCTAGATGAGTTAGAACCTTGGCATCTCAAGGAGTCGCTGCGCGCTTACAATTCATCTTATTTAGCTGGATTTGAAGCACAGCGATCGCAAGTTTCTCTCCCTCAAGGATTTGAAGCTGCTAAAAATATCATGGCGGGTAATATTCGCTTCGATGTTTGCAGGGATATCGGCGGTGACGAGCAGCGGGTTCACAGCATTTCTACAGATTACAATGCTATCACTTTTAAGCACATTTTGCTACCTGTGTGGATGTGTGCCTATCGCTATCAAAACAAGCAATATCAAGTAATAATTAATGCTCGCACCGCTGAAGTTCAAGGCGATCGTCCCTACAGTGTTTGGAAAATTACTGCTGCTGTTGTTAGCGGTATCGTGTTTGCGGGTGCGATGTACCTATTGTTTAGTGGTAATTGGAGATATATTCCTATTCCCGGTGTCCCTCAACCGCAACCCCAGCCAACTTCCCTACCTGTACCGAGGCCAAAATTACCTGCTGCTCCTATTCCATCTGCTAATTAGAAATATAGTGCGATCGCCACTTTCTGACTGGTGGTTGCGCGGTCGAGAAACCGGGTTTTTTGCGAAGTTTGTGGGCGATCGCGCAAGATTGTCGGAAAAACCCACTTTCTGACTGGTGGTTGCGCGGTCGAGAAACCGGGTTTTTTGCGAAGTTTGTGGGCGATCGCGCAAGATTGTCGGAAAAACCCACTTTCTGACTGGTGGTTGCGCGGTCGAGAAACCGGGTTTTTTGCGAAGTTTGTGGGCGATCGCGCAAGATTGTC
>PVWI01000365.1 GCA_003003725.1 filamentous cyanobacterium Phorm 6
CTACCCGAACAATCTAAATATCTGTTAAAGTCAAGGGCTGTAACGACAAATTGTAGTTACAATGTTTAGGAACAATCAAGGTATGGAATTTGAGTGGGATGAGACTAAACGTCTTACCAACCTTAGCAAACATGGCATTGACTTTATCGACGTTCCAGTAGTTTTTGATGGAGAAATCGTAACAGTTGAGGACGAACGATTCAGTTATGGGGAGCAAAGGTTTGTGACTTTTGGTTTGCTGCAAGGGCGAGTAGTCGCTATTGTTCATACAGAACCAGAGGAATGTACCCGCATTATTTCCGCTAGAAAAGCAACTAAATATGAACAACGAATTTACTTCGAGCAAATCTCAAACTGACTGGCAACGCCTAGATGCCATGACTGATGAAGATATTGATTTCTCTGATTGCCCTGAAATTACGCCTGAAATGTTTGCTAAAGCCATAGTTCAGCGAGGCTTGCCCAACCCTAAGACTAAAGCTCAAGTTACCTTACGCATTGACAGTGATGTTTTGGAGTGGTTTAAATCTCAAGGTCGTGGTTATCAAACCCAGATCAATACCTTACTGCGAGAATACATGAAAGCCCATCAATAATGGATTTGCTATTTTTTGTTATTATTTCATTTGTTTTACTTTTATTTAGTGCGATTAAAGGTTATTTTGTACTTTATCCGTTGCTAGCTTCTATGGCAATTTTTATTGCCATTTTGTTGAGAAGAGGATTTCATATAAACAGCTTAATCAAAATGGCTGTTGCTGGAAGTCAAAAGTCTTTTTCAGTAATCGGTATTTTACTGTTAATCGGGGCAGTCATGGCCGTCTGGATGGCTGCGGGGACAGTTCCGGTTCTCGTATATTGGGGAATTAAATTGATTAGCCCTCAGTATTTTATCTTTTGGGCGTTTATCTTAACTAGCATTGTTTCTGTGCTGCTGGGAACTTCCTTTGGCGCTGCGAGCACGATCGGCATTGCTTTAACGATCGCAGCCAAGGGCAGCGGTGTCAATCCCAATACGATCGCGGGGGCAATAATTGCCGGAGCTTATTTTGGCGATCGGTGTTCTCCGATGTCTTCTAGCGCTAATTTGATTGCCGCCATTACCCGCACAGACATTTATACAAACCTCAAAAATATGGCGGTAACAGCTTTTTACCCGCTGATAGTTTCCAGCATCTTGTATTTAATCTTATCCTTTGCAAATCCCGTAGAAGTTGCTGGCAATAACCTGGCTTTTGAACTTGGCAAAGCCTTCAATCTCAACTGGATAACTTGGTTGCCAGCCTTGACAATTTTAATTCTTTGTGTTTTGCGAGTGGAAGTCAAAATTGCCATGACTGTTAGTCTAATTGCCGGAAGTGCGATCGCCATTTTCGTGCAAGGTTATTCGCCGCTGGACATTCTGCAATTCGCGATCGCCGGATTTAAATTAGAAGCAACTTCTAGTTTAAAAGATATTGTAGCAGGAGGAGGGGTTTTGTCTATGGCTAAGGTTTCATTAGTTGTAGTTGTCTCCACAGCATTTGCTGGCATTTTTGCCGGCACCAGAATTTTGGATTTTGTGGAAGTGTATCTAAACAAAGCTCGCTCCAGAGGAGATTTATTCTTGGGAACGACAGTAATTAGCATTTTCTCAGCAGCATTTGGCTGCACCCAAACTATCGCAATTATCCTAACCCATCAGCTAGTTGAATCAAAGTATCGCCAACTAAAATTAGATGACGCTCAACTTGCTGTAGACTTAGAAAATACCGCTGTTGTGATTTCTCCCTTAATTCCTTGGAATATTGCCGGATTAGTTCCGGCAACTGTCTTGAGTGTGAATTCGGATTTTATCCCCTATGCCTTTTATTTGTATCTCATTCCTATATTTAACTTAATTCACATGAAATTGGCTAAACCAATTAAGTAGATGGGGACTACGGATTGACAGTGATGTTTTGGAGTGCTTTAAATGTCTTTTGGAGTGGTTATCAGACCTAGATCAACACCTTACTGCGAGCAGACATGAAAGCCCATCAATTGTTATAATTTGGGGTTCTGTCGTTGGTGGTGGCGTTTCTGGCGTGGAATCAGGCGATCGCCCTAATTGGCCCTGCCCGCACAGCCTTAATCTATTACCTGATACCAGTTTTCAGCGGTATTGCTGCGTGGCTGTTTCTAGGCGAAGCGATTACATTAGTGCATATTTTTAGTACATTGGCGATCGTCTGCGGCATTATCATTACTAACCGCACTGACTCATAAAATATTGGCGATCGGAAATGGGCGGAATTTGAAAATTTCCGTCAAGATTCCCTTCACAACTCCGGTTCAATTCCAGCCGATCGCAATTGAGCCCGCAACTGCTCTAATTCTTGTTCGGCGCGATTTGCTCTTTCAGAGCCCGCCAACAGCAAATTCCCTTCACTATCCCACCAGCGCAACCAAGGTAACTCCATATTTTGATACCTTCCCTGCCAAATTCCCAATTCAACTCCCAACGGTTCAATCGGATAATGGCCGCGTTCATTTGCAGCAACCAATCGATAGCTATTTTCCATCAGAGCATAAACTTCAACACTCGCCTTACTCACTTCATAAATAGCATAAAATCCCGCATGAATCACATTTTCATAAATCCAGAATTTACCAGGCTTAGTTTCCTGTTGACCAGTTCGCAATAAAGGCGTTCTGTCCCGTTCTTCGGCACCATTCTCCGATACAAACTCTAACACAATTAATGGTGAAATCAATTCTTGCCACAACACATAAGAACGGCGCGATTGACCGTCAAGCGTTGGCGGCACATTGGGCACATAAAACCAGTCCGGTGCTTCCGCGCCCCGTTCTAGTGGCTCAGTTAATCGCCAATAAATGCCGCTATCTTGACCGATACAGTAGTTCGCATCTGGATGAATTCTTTCGAGGACGGGAGTAATGGAATCCGTTAACAGAATGCTTTGGGGATGTTCTTGAAAGTTTTTCACAAAAGTACCGTCTGATTCTGGTAGCTGACTGTGGTCTGGCCAGCCTGTAGGATTGTTTTCTACATTGAGCGTAAATTTCATAATATTTTAGGAATTGGGAATCGGTGATAGGTAATTAGTAATTAGTAATTGGTACTATCAAATCTCGTTTAAATACCCCTTTATTCTTTAGTCTGCGGTTGATTCTTTAGTCCGTGAAGGCGGACGAAAGTTTGTGTAGTCACGGTTGAAACCGCCGACTTACTTTGGTAGCGGTTCCAATATTTTCTCAGCATGACTCGCCGCCACCGCCGCAAATAAAGCTTCATAATGATTCAAAGCTTCTTCAATTCCGTAATTTTCAACAGCATACTTTCTGCCTTGCTCGCCCAACGCATCAACCTTAGCAGGATGCAAGTACAAATCCTCAACTCCATCAGCCAAAGCTTGCGGATCTTCCGGCGCTACCACCACCCCGCCACCGCTTTGCTGCACTGCTTTGTGGGCTGTACCAGTTTCAGGAACCGAAGCCAAAATAGCCCTGCCACTAGCCAACAGCAATTGAATTTTTGAAGGCATATTAAAGTTAGTAACGCGCCGCTTTTGTACGACTAAACTAACATCCGCAGCAGCTAACATTTCGGGCAATTTTTCTCGCGGTTCAAATTCCAGTAGCATTACATTAGTAGCTTTGTAAGTTTCGCAATCTTTTTGTAAGCGTGCGAGTGCTGTTGATTCCCCCACAATTACAAAAGCGATTTCGGGGATGTGTTTCAAACGGGCCGCTGCTTGGACAACTGTTTGCAAGCCTTGAGTCAGGGCAATATTTCCAGCATAAAGAACAACAAATTTGCCGTTGAGTTTGTGAGTATCGCGAAAGGAGTTATTTTGTTTGGGTAAAGGGCGAATGAAGTTGACATCGACCCAATTGGGAACGCAAACTATTTTTTCTGGGGGGACTCCCTGAGAGTGCAATTTGCTGACAAAACCGCTGTCGATGACGCTGACTTGGCTGGCTGTGCTGTAGGCAAATTTTTCTAAGGCGTCAGCAATCTGAATTAGCAGTCCGTTTTTTTTCACTAAGCCGACGCGCACGGCTGCTTCTGAGACTATATCCTGTACGTTGAGGACGATCGGGCAATCCCGAATCCACCCGTAAAAAGCCACTGGGACGCAAATCGGTAAAGGGGGCATTGTGGAGAAAATTACGTCGGGACGCCAGCCTCTGAAGGCTTGGACGGCGCTGGAGACGACAAAACTGCCGTCTAGCAGCAGTCGGTCTAGTAGGCTGGGATGGGGGCCGTTGACGCGCAGGTAGCTGCGCTGAATTGTGACGCCGTTATGTTCTTCGGTGAGGTAGAATTTGCCCCGATATTCTGGATAAATCCGGCGCTGGGGATAGTTGGGCATTCCTGTGACGACTCGGACTTGGTGGCCGCGCTTGACTAGGCCTTGCGCTAGTTCTGTCATCAGGGGGGCAATGCCGATCGGCTCTGGATAGTAGTTATAGGAATAAATTAGAATACGCATCATATTTAGAAGAAAAGCCAATTGTCCTGTCGCCCCACGCTTCGAGCCTGCACCCGTTGAATTGCAGAGGATATGGTTTGGTTTCCAGTAGCTCTGGCAGGGGCGACGCTGGGACTTTCCACTCCTTGCGAAAGAAGCCGCTAGGGGCCCCTAGCGGGCATCGCGCCCTCAGATCAGGTTTTTTCGCATTAGTAGGCAGTTACGGCGATCGTCAGTACGGATATATTGCAGCTCGTCTGTGAGCTTGTACATGAACACCAGTCCCCTTTCTCCTTCCCTGTCTAAGGGGTCGCGCTGCTCTGCCATAATGGAGTGCAGCTTTGCTTCCAGGTTGAAGGGTTGACCCCTGTCCCAAATCCTAATTTCTAAGTAATCGGCAAACACTTTTACCTCAATGTCGATCGGAGTTGCGACGGGCAAGTTGTGGTGAGCGTGGCGGACAGCGTTGGTAAAACCTTCGTTGATGATCAGTCGGCACTGCCACCCGAAATCCTCCGTCAGCATCGGCAAGACGATATTCTCCAACCATTCCAAAACGGATGTTAAAGCCTTCAGGTCTGTTTCTACCTGAAGGTGCGACTCGGCCTTTGGTTGCTTATCTTTCATCTTTCTTCCCCTTGATCGGTTCCCATCACCGCTGTACTCAGCGCCGGAGGGAGAGGAAAAGGAGGGCAAGGTCTTGGCAACATATTAGTTAAGTCAAGCTTGAGTTGAAGAAGCCCGTTTTGCCTCAAGGTGAGCATTCCTTTCGCACCATTTACTCGCACAGAAAATGAGAGGCAACCGATACTGTAAACCGCCTCGGTAGGGCGTTTAAAGAGGGAAAATTCCCGATTTTGATAGCGAAGAGTGATTTGAGCTTCGACTGTGTTAGAGGTCGATACTTTTCTAAATACACGTGAGTTCCGGTGGTCAAGAGAAAACCATGCTGGCGTTATTCGAGTACGACGACCTCGAACTCGCAAATTGCTAATTCATGCTCTGATTACAGAAGCTCGCAAC
>PVWI01000366.1 GCA_003003725.1 filamentous cyanobacterium Phorm 6
AGATGTGTATAAGAGACAGCACCCAGGCCCTGGCAAAAACGTCAAAGGCACTGATTGGTACTGGATTGATTTCGATACCTGCATAGACTGCGGCATTTGTTTGCAAGTCTGTCCAGTCGAAAATGCGATCGTCCCAGACGAACGGCCCGAATTGCAGCAAACACCCGCTTAATTGCATTCACAAGTAAGGTGCGCAATGCGCACCCTACATTTACAAATGACGTACACATAGATTAACCTGTAGGGTGTGCACTGCGCACCATAGATTCACGAATTATGCACACATTTACATAAACTCTTTCTCTTCCCTTCTCCTCTCTTCCTTCGCGTCCTAGCGCTTACGCGCCGCTTCGCGTACTGCGTCTTCGCGGTTCGTTAAAAAAAGCCTAAAATAAAATGCAAAAAATCGCACTTACCCCCGAACACCTGTTATCCATCCGCAGTCACGGCGAAAGCGCTTATCCAGAAGAATGCTGCGGTTTATTGTTAGGTACGATCGCACACATTGTTAAAACTTTAGTAGAAGTTGTGCCGACTGACAACGCTTGGAGTGCCGAAGCTGAAGAGAATTGGCCGGAACAAAAAGACTTGACAGAACAACGCAGATATGCTATTCGGGCTGAAGATATGTTGCGGGCGATGAAACACGCGCGCGATCGCAATTTAGACATCATCGGCATATACCATTCTCACACGGATTGTCCGGCAGTGCCCTCGGAGTGCGATCGGACATTAGCCTGGGCCCAATACTCTTACATCATAGTCTCCGTCCGACAAGGCTGTTCAGAAGACCTCCGCAGTTGGAGTCTTGACACAGACGGGAACTTTCAAGCAGAGGAAATTCTTGCAGCCGAACCAACTCAGATTAAGAAATAATTAGTAAAAATAATAAACACGCAAAAATGCGAAAGATTCAGATAGGATATAATTCAAAATCGGCACTATAACAGAATATCATGCTAAATCCTAATCTGGACGAGATCCAGCTCAACAAACAAGAATACGAACGCTACTCTCGCCACCTGATCCTGCCAGAAGTTGGATTGGAAGGGCAGAAGCGTCTCAAAGCTGCGAGTGTACTCTGCATCGGTACGGGAGGACTGGGTTCGCCGCTGTTGCTATATTTAGCAGCCGCCGGCGTTGGGCGCATTGGGATTGTAGACGACGATGTTGTTGACCATTCCAATTTGCAGCGGCAGGTGATTCACGGCACTTCTTGGGTTGGGAAACCGAAGATTGAATCGGCTAAAAATCGGATTTTAGAAATTAATCCTTTTTGTCAAGTTGACCTGTATGAAACTCGTATTAGTTCCAAAAATGCGATCGAAATAGCAACACCCTACGACATCGTAATCGACGGTACCGACAACTTCCCGACTCGTTATTTGATGAACGATGTTTGCGTGCTGTTAAACAAGCCCAACGTCTACGGTTCCATCTTCCGATTTGAAGGACAAGCCACAGTTTTCAACTACGAAGGCGGCCCGAATTACCGCGATTTGTACCCCGAACCCCCACCTCCTGGGATGGTTCCTTCTTGTGCCGAAGGCGGCGTTTTAGGCGTTTTGTGCGGAGTTATCGGTTCTATCCAAGCAACGGAAGCTATCAAGATTATCTTGGGTCAAGGCACGACTTTGAGTGGCAGATTGTTGCTTTACAATGCCTTAGATATGACTTTCCGCCAATTGAAACTGCGCCCGAATCCAGTGCGTCCGGTAATTGAAAAGTTAATCGATTACGAACAATTCTGCGGCATTCCTCAAGCCAGAGCACAGGAAGCGCAAGAACAACAGCAAATTCCTGAGATGACTGTCACGGAACTTAAAGAGTTAATCGACAGCGGCGCGAAGGATTTTGTATTGTTAGATGTTCGCAATCCTAACGAGTATCAAATTGCTCAAATTCCGGGGTCAGTTTTGGTTCCTTTGCCGGATATCGAACACGGCCAAGGTGTTGAGAAAGTCAAGGGATTGTTGAACGGGCATCGCTTGATTGCACACTGCAAAATGGGCGGGCGTTCTGCGAAGGCTTTGGGCATTTTGAAGGAAGCCGGAATTGAGGGGATTAATGTTAAAGGCGGAATTACTGCTTGGAGTCAAGAAGTAGACCCGTCTGTACCTCAATATTAAGCTCAATCTTTTTCTAGGGCGGGTGATTTGCCCGCCCGGAACCGGGATTATTGCGGCGGTAACTGCTTATTTCTACCTAGTAAATTCTTGATTTTACCCAGTAAATTCTTGGAATTTGCGCCCAACATCACCAAACCCCAAACTACAACCCCCGCACCGATACTAATCAACAATACCAGCGCAAAAGAATTAATTCCCACCTTCACCAAAGGCAAAGCAATCATCTGATTCGGCGGGTCTTGTTTAATCAAATAAGGAGAACTTCCAGCCACTACCCCGGCTACTCCCAAACCAAAGCCCACAGCTTGAATCGTGACTTCTAATTTCGCGTCCCGATAAGCTTCTTCAATGGCGACAACTCCTCGAATTGCTTCCATTGCTTTGTCTAGCAAGCCCGTACTGTGTCGGAAGTAACCCAAATATGCCTTGATTTGCTCTTGAAACTGCGGGCAAGTTTCTTGGCTGAATAATTCTAAAAACTTTAAATCGCACTCACTATCATTGTACTTTTTTCTGGCTTTGATGTCAAGACTTATTTGATTTAATTTAACTTGGTAATTTTTGGCATTAATGGCGATCGTATTTTGTCGCATTTCCAAATCCATCAGCAGCCCAGCATAATTCACAGCCCGTGGTGGCATCTCGATAGTCTTGCGTTCCAGATATTCCAATTCCTCTGGCTTTAAGCCAGTACCTTTCAATTGGCGCTGCGGCGCTGTATCGCGCTGCAAATAGCGAAAAGTCGCGTTGATATCCTCAGTAATTTTTTCGTATTCTTGACGGATTTGATAATAGTAGGCGCGACTTTCCTGATAAGCCTGAATAGTTTTATTGCGGTACAAAAACAAGTCCAAAAAATCGCTGTACCGCAAATCCCAAATTTCACCAGTTGTCTCACTGCTGAAAAACCAAATCAGAATGTGATCGCCAGCATTTGGATAACTGGGATTGCCATATTCTAAAATTGGACTGCCAAATAATTGGCCTTCACGGTAAAATTCTGGCAAATCTTGACCGGAAATAAAGTTTTTCAAACACTGTTGGGCTAAACTTTTGAGATATTGCGGATCTGCTTCGGCTTCCCGTTTTTGGTCTGGACTCAGCCCCGCTGTCAGCAGCAGAGTTTGACCGAAATAACTATTCACCGAATCCCGCAGCAAGCAGTTATCGGGATTCAAATCCTGGAAGATGCTAAGGTCAACATCAGGTGTTTTAGTCCCATTGGTTTTTTCGGGAACGCGGATGTTTAATCCCAAAGCATAACTGTCACCAATTCGCAGCATTTGAGCAAATCCTGCGAGGGAAATCTGCTGGTTTTGATGCTGAATCTCCTTATCAAAGGGTAGAGATTCCCGGTTGTTGACCTCAGCTTTCACAATCAGGTTGACACGCCTTCCTTTCGGTTGACTTGTTTGGTTTTTGTATAAATTGCGATCGTTAAATTCCGCAGGGACTCTGAGTTTTTCTTGGAGAATTTCGTTGCATTTGTACCAGAGGTGTTCGGGATTGACAGGAGGATTTGAGGTTGGTGGTAGGGCTGATTGTGGGGAATTGGCAGGGGGATTTGAGGTTGGTGGTAGGGCTGGTTGTGGAGAATTGGCAGGAGGATTTGAGCCTGATGCTAGGATATCCCAGACATGGAAAGCAAATAAATGAACGTTGGGAGCATATACTGTACTAATTGGATTCATTACTGGTATTTGCACTATTTTCCTGGTCTTGTTTCAGTTTTTCTTTGTAAGCATTCATAATGCTTGCAGGTACGATTTTAGTGAGATTTTCCAGGGGTTCTTGGGTAGTTGACAGGGGTCGAGGCGGATCGGAGATTTCTCGCCGACTAGCCTTGATTAATTCCTCTCCCAATTGGCTGCGTTGTATACACCAATTTTTGATAGTATCGTTAATGGTAGATTCTTTGCCTACTAATGTGGCTATTTCGGCGGCCAAACTCGGCAAATCTTCCCATTCTTTCGGTGAAAAAAATTCGGGAAATTCTGTCAGCAAATAGATAAAACTAGCGATATCTTTGTAATCTTGGTCAATTTCCACAGGACAATTCTCCGTTAATAAAATGTTAGGGCAAAAGAGGGGACTTTGGCTACTCTTGTCCCCCCCTTGTTAAGGGGGGTTAGGGGGGATCTCCGGGGTAATAAAACACAGGGGGACTTTGGTTACTCTTGTCCCCCCCTTTTTAAGGGGGGTTAGGGGGGATCTCCGAGGTAATAAAACACAGGTAGACTTGGAGAAGACTCTTAACAGTCATCAGTTATCAGTCAACGGTTCCTAGTATCCCGTAGCGCAGAATGCAGCCCAAAATTTTGGATTGCGGAAAGGTGGTTTATCTTCTGGCCAGTAGCTTAACCGTTTGTTGAATGCTGTCATCCATGTTTCATCTAATTTTAAGGATTCAACCCAAATTTTCAAATTTTGTTTGCTGACGGCGCGCATCCAGTTTTGGGCAGCATTGACAGCAACTGCAACTGACCTTTCATGGTGCAACTCCTGATAAAATTTTATCATAAAAATTGCCGTTGCCAAGTCATCGACGCTCCATAAGGTGCTGAGAACATTCAAACTCCCAGCATACAAGAAGCCGCTGGGTAAACCAATGTACTCATCGGTGATGGCGATGGAGTTGGTTAACCCGGTTTCGCAGGCGGAGAGTGTCACCAGCCTGCACTGCGATAGGTTTAATTCTGCGAAGATTTCTTGCAAAGTTAGGCATTTTTCGGGGATGACTTTTCGGCCGTCGCGCATGGTGACAGCGCGGCCATCTGCATTTTGATTGTTGGTTTGTTCGATGGAACCGGCTAGGGCGAGAAGGGATAGCAGCGGATTTTTCAAGTTAAATTGTCCGTGGCACGCAAAATGAATGTAGCTGGCATTTGAGAGGGTTTCTCGGTTTTCGGTGAAGGCGATTTTTGTGGCTTGTTTGTTGATCAGAATGTCGTGGGAAGTGAATCTGGTTTTGATGGTTGCTACTTCCATATCCGCGTTGGATAAATCTTCGGTGGGATTCTGGATGGCAAATAATGGCTGGTGTTCGGGTGGGAGAAACGTGCGGGTTTTGATGCGGGTTTGTACGAGTTTCAGGAGTTGCAAACTGGGTGCGTATTTCACGCCGTTGGGGAAGCAGTCTAGGAAGTTGCCGCGAAAATTGGTTTCTGGAGTGAATCGGGTTTGTGATGTGAATTCTAGGGCGTGGAGGGGGAATAGGTGCAGGTAGCGGTGGGGGACTAAGATTAGTTGTTGGCAATCGGGGGGG
>PVWI01000367.1 GCA_003003725.1 filamentous cyanobacterium Phorm 6
AGGCATGGCTGCTACTGGATAATGCTTTTACGGTCACGCTACCACAAGACCGTAAAAGATGTCAAATGGGTTCTATATATTCTCTAGAAGGAAGTCCCTAAGCCATAGTTTTTGTCATTTTTTGCCTTTTTTTGGAAAAATGGCCTCAAATGGGCATTGTTAACAGTTGACAGTTGACTGTTGACTGTTGACTGTTAACCAATTACCAATTACCAATAACTAATAACCAATTACCAATTACACATAACTAATAGCCTTTTTTCAATTTGTAAAATGTTTATCAAGTATTGCTGGAATTTCAGCAGGTTTGATGCGACTGTAGCGAGTTTTGTCTGGCATCACAACTATATTTGGCCCAGCTTTACACTGTTTGAGACATCCGGTTCCTTGAACAGTAACTTGATCTGCTAAACCGCGAGCATTTAAAGCATTTTCTAAAGCCTTACAGACTGCTGCGCCGCCGCGTTTCTGGCAGTCAGATTTTTGACATACTAATATTTTTGCTTTAGTTTTAGCCGAAGTTACCGCTGTTTTAGATGCTGTGCCACAGGGGATGGAGTTATTGTCTCGCGCGGGAGGCGATGTCACAAAAGCAACAGGTGAATTTGTCGGATCTAGCGGTTGCGATCCTCGATCGTTGTTGCTACCAGACAGTTTCAGACTGTAGGCTTTGAGTTTTAATTTCCCATTTTTCGAGTTTAGCTGTTTCTCGCCTGCAATCTGAACTCTCAATCCGGGCGTTAAAACTGAGGACAGAGATGCCCGCAATTCCTTACACAGTTTGACAAGGTATTCGATGCCGCGATCGCTACAAATTCGCAAATATTTGAGTTTATAACCATCTTCAATAATCAGGCTCAGGATTTCTCCCTCTAAGCTAAACTCTGAAACTTGCTTGCCAGACGTATACATGATTGTGGCTCCTTTGTTGATAATTTTGTGAAAGTTATGAGAAAATGACTGATTTTAGCTTATTTGCCAGCAGCACTCCAGCCACTGCACCAACTCAGCCCTCGAAGCGCTGACTTGTCTCAACACACTGATTAGCTGAGCAGCTTGCTTAACAGTATTGATTTGGGTACGCAAAGGTTGGTCAACTCCACACCAGCAGGGAATTTCTAATTCTTGCAAGCGTTTGTAAACTTGCCACCTGTCTAGCCAACTGACTTGCACAATCTCACAAACTGCCAATTCTGGATCTGCTGGATTCATTTTTTCTAGCAACAATAATCATTTGCATTAATTTTTGCTCTCAATCTGTTCTATTTTCAGGAAGCATTCAGAACGAGCATCTTTTTAAAGTATAACACAACTGCTAATTATTCTCAATAGATTTTGGAAAAAATTTGGCTATTGTACAAAGTCTGCCACTATCGAGGCAGACTCTGCTTGACTGGTAAATCTAGGGTGCTAGACTGACTCTATTGGCAACAAAACTGCCTATTGAGAGGAGAACACACATGGCCCAGATTCAGAGTGCATTGAGACCATTTGGTCACATAGCTGAAAACCCAATTTTGTTGGAACATTCCGTCACTGCACCGGTTTGTGAAGGAATGAACGCGCTGCTAGCCAGTTTTCAGGCGCTATACCTGCAATATCAAAAACATCATTTTGTTGTAGAAGGAGCAGAATTCTACTCCTTGCACCAATTCTTTCAAGAAAGCTACGGAGAAGCTCAAGATAACGTCCACGAATTGGGCGAACGCTTGAACGGCTTGGGCGGTATACCAGCAGCTAGCTTCAGCAAGTTAGCCGAGCTGTGCTGTTTTGAGCCAGAAGCCGACGGCGTGTATTCCTGCCGCCAAATGCTGGAACACGATTTAGCAGCGGAGCAAGCTATTATAGGTTTGCTACGCCGTCAAGCAGGACAAGCCGAAAGTCTGGGCGATCGAGCTACGCGCTACCTCTACGAAAAAATCCTGCTAAAAACAGAAGAGCGAGCTTATCACATTTCCCACTTCCTCGCCCCCGACACCTTAGTGCAGTTGAGCTTAAACTAACAACTGGTTTGTCGTCAATGGGCGGTTGAAACCGCTTTTGAGATTGAACCCGAATTTAATAATTCTTCAACTCGCTTGTACAGAACAGCGAGTTTTTTAGTACAAAATAACAACAATTGCTATTCCCTGTTATTAAGGCGAAAATAAAAGAACTCAAATTACAAGAGGACTCAGGCATGAACGTGTCTTTGACACCGGAGTTAGAACAGTACGTTCAGGAGAAAGTCTCAAGCGGGCTGTATTATTCTGCCAGTGAGGTGATCCGTGAAGGATTGCGCCTGCTGAGAGAACGGGAGCAATTCCAGCAAATTCGCTTGCAGGAATTGCGGCAGGAGATTCAGCTAGGGCTAGACAGCGGTGAGGGAACTCCCTTGGATATGCCAGCAATCAAGGCAAAAGCGCGGCAGCGTCGGCAGAGGAAACCTCAGTAATGGTAACGATTGTTAAACGCCCACGCGCTGAACAGGATTTGCTGGATATTTGGGACTACATCGCCGATGATAGTTTCGATCGGGCTGACGAGTTTTTAGATCGCGTTGAGATAAAACTGCAAACCTTGGCACGTAATCCAGGATTGGGCAGAAGGCGTCAAGAACTGTTACCTGGGTTGCAGAGCTTTCCTCTTGGCAACTATGTGGTGTTCTACCGGGAAATTGAAAATGGAATAGAGGTAATTCGTATTCTGCATGGTTCACGGGACATTGAAGACATTTTCAGTCGGGACTAACTCTATTAACTATCAATCCCCTCCTCTTCCTTCGCGCCCTTCGCGCCTTCGCGGTTCGTTAATCTGAACTCTAAAAAAAGCGAGCAGCCTGAAAACTGCCCGCTTTTTTATACAATGTCCGTTAACAGTTAAGGCGCTAAAGCATTGCCGCGCAACAAACTACCAATCGTTTTAGCAGTAATCTTCATTTGGATGAAAGGATTTGCCGGCACTACAGTCTTATACAAGTAGCTATCGAATGTGAGTTTCTGCACATCGCGATCGGCACACATTTCCACAAAAGCTTCACGAGTAGCATCAGAACGGTAGAACACCCGTTGCAAAATGTCAAGCACTTTGTAAGTAATCCCGTAAGCTTTATCCCACCGCTTCAGATAAAGCTTGATTTCCTGTTCAGTCGGAATCCGCGTACCCTGCTGAGAAATCTCCACAATCGTTTCCGCGCACATCCGGCCAGACTTCGCAGCAAAATAGATACCTTCGCCCGAAGACTTGGTAACATAACCAGCGGCATCACCGACGAGAGCAACTCGGCCCACAACCCGGCGAGGACGTGGATGTTCTGGGATCGGGTGAGCTTCCACTTTAATAATCTCACCGCCCATGAGTCTTTTGGCAGCGCGGGCACGGACACCTGCTTGGAGCTTTTTGATACTGGCTTGATTGACTTTCATTGTGCCAGTACCGACGGCTACGTGGTCGTGTTTGGGGAATACCCAAGCGTAGAAGTCGGTAGATACGTCATCGCCGACGTACATTTCGGCTAAGTTGTGGTAATAAGCCATTTTATCTTCCGGCAGACGGATGCGTTCTTGGAAGGCGATCGCATAATTGTAATCACCAGCATCGATCGCCTTGGCTACACGGGAGTTAGCACCGTCAGCCCCAATCACCAAATCCACTTTCAGAGTTTTCTGAATTCCCATTGCCGCGCCGCTGGAGTGATCGGCGTAGTGGAGAATGTAGGGGTCTTTATTGTTGCCGGGAATCTCTAAGGTGTGAACGGTACCGTTAATTAGTTTGGCACCTAGGGAAGCCGCCCGATCGCGCATAAAGCCATCGAGCACTTCGCGGCGACACATACCGATGTATTCATCGGCGTTTTCGATATTGATATCCACCTCTACATTGGAGGGGGAAATCATTTTCATTTTTCTGACTTGGCGGTCTATAATGCTTTGCGGCAAGTCAAATTCTTGTACCATGCACAGGGGAATTGCCCCACCACAGGGTTTGGCGTAGTCTAATTTGCGCTCGAATAGATATGTTTCGATGCCTGCTTTTACGAGTGTTTCGGCGGCGGAAGAACCGGCCGGCCCTGAACCTACTACTGCAACCCTTAGTGTCAAAGTTTTTCTCCCCAGTTTTTTTCTATAAGTCTTTACTCAGATGTGATGGTATCACGGACTTGGGAGGCTGTGGGGTGAGAATGGGAGATTTCAATGAAATGCAACAGAGCTTAACAGTTCGATACGAAAGTTGTGTTTTGGATGATATATTCGATCGAAGTTGTTAAATTTTTCAGTGTTTTGGAACAGGGATTGACATTGATGTGCGATCGAGCTTCTTGCACTATTTTCAGCAACAGGCAAGATGCCTGTTCCACAAAACATGGATTTTCGGCTGGTGGGGCACTCAGCAACAGGCAAGATGCCTGTTCCACAAAACATGGATTTTCGGCTTGTGGGGTGGGCATCTTGCCCGCCCGGAACAGGTTAGAAGCAGTGCAATAAGTTACATTTAAGTTACTTGCACTTATATCTAGAATTCTTATGTTCGGTAATTTTCAACAAAGCAACCTGCGGATTGAGCTTGAAGCTTCGGAAAAGGCGATTAGGGATAGTTTGGTGCGATCGAGTCAATTGCAGCAATGGTTGTGGCCGCAACAGTTCTCCAGTGGCTTACCAGAAGAATTTACTCAAGGTTTGACGTTTACAAGTTGGCTGGGCCCGGTGGCAGTTCAGCATCACGTTGATATTGCTGAGCAGAATTGTCTGCGGCTGTTGTTGAGTCAGGGAATTGACGGATTTCACGAGTGGTATTGGGGCGACGGATGGGTGCAATCTCGGTTGGAGGGAGTGTCGCTGTTGCCGCTGAATTTGGGACAAACGGCTAGTTTGTTGCGGCTGCGGGAGTTTTTGGGGAAGGGTAAGGGGAAGTAGGGGAATTATGGGTCTACTTCCAGAGTCTACTCAACTAGGCCAATTGGAAATTATCGAGGTGTACGAGTATTACGATGTACCGTGCCTATTTGCTTGCCGAAATGCGTCAGAACAGATATTTCTGGCGGTTTGGGCAAGCCAAACAAAAGAAATGGGAAAATGGCTTTATGTTCCCCTGTCTATAGGTCGGTTTAAAGGGGTTCGGTCTGGAAGTATTGATATACGAGATGCTTTTTTGACCGCTGAGGATGGTTTTGTTTATGAAGTCATCCTCCCCTGCGACGATAGTTTTGACAGGGTAATAGCCGTTTCTTGTCAAGAACTAAATGATGAATGGTTGCCTGTGGCTGGTGAGTTGGTTGATTTTGGTAGCGAACCTCTGCCTGCATTGTTGTTGCAAAAGCAAGAGGTGAAATGAGTCTGGTCTTATGTGGAATTTACAACTAAAATTTAACTTTAATCTAATGTGAATTTCTTACTCCCTCCCCTTGCTAAGGGG
>PVWI01000368.1 GCA_003003725.1 filamentous cyanobacterium Phorm 6
TTGACAGTTGACAGTTGACAGCTACCTCTTCCATCGATAGAAGAGGATTGGAGCAATGAATCATTTTGTTTGATTTCTCCCTAAACGGGGAGGCTTTAGACCCAATTTTTAGGCGTGATAATAGCTTATTTAGTCCGCAGCGGGAGACTAAAGTTAGACTTTTAAGCAGTTTCAACCGCCGATTCCCTAACTTTTATTGCTTCGATCCATCGATTTTCTTCCTGACATCCGTTACATCCGTTACATCCGTTACATCCGTTACAAAATCCGTTGCTAATCTTCCTTCTCTTGTATTACGCAAAGCGAGGCAAAATCTTTGCTAGAGAAGACTGTTGGAGCGGAATCTCGATCGCAAATTCTGTACCTTTTCCCGGTTCCGAAAAGCACTTCAATTCGCCACCGTGTTGGTTGACAACAATTTCATAGCTAATCGACAGTCCCAAACCTGTGCCTTTGCCGACTGGCTTAGTAGTAAAGAAAGGGTCAAACAACCGCTTCCGAACATCTTCTGTCATCCCAGGGCCATTGTCAGAAATCCTAATTATTACCTTTTTCCCCTCGATTAATTCCGTGGAAATCCGAATTGCAGAAATTGAATTTGTAGAGTTAGAAATTGAGGATTGAGTATTTGTATGCAAATTTTTTGGCTCGCATAATTGCGATTTATTTTGGCTTTTTTCATCGACATTTTCGTGTTTGTTCCACTCAATAATAGCGTAAATGGCATTAACTAAAATATTCATAAATACCTGATTGAGCTGTCCGGGATAGCACTGCACCAGCGGCAAGTCGCTGTATTCTTTGTGAATTGCGATCGCCTCCGGCCCTGGTTTCCCTTTAAGCTGGCTTTGCAAAAGCATAATGGTGTTGTTGATACCGTCGTGGATGTTGACCTGCTTCATTTCAGCTTCGTCTAATCTGCAAAAATTCCGCAGCGACAAAACGATGTCGCGCACCCTTTCTGCACCTTGCTGCATGGAATTTAACACTTTCGGCAAGTCTTCCAGCAAATAATCTAGTTCGATTTTTTCTGATTCTGCTGCAATTTCTGCGATGGATTCGGGATAGTGTTCCCGGTAAACTTCGAGCATCTGCATTAAACCTTGCGTATACTCTTTAGCGTGGTGCAAATTGCTGTAGATAAAGCCGATCGGATTGTTGATTTCGTGAGCTACTCCTGCTACTAACTGCCCCAAGGAAGACATTTTTTCTGTTTGAATTAGTTGGGTTTGAGTGCGCTGAAGTTCCAGCAGGGCAAGTTCGAGTTGTTGGGCTTGATGCCTCAATTGTGCTTGGGATTCCCGCATCGCCACGGTTGCTAACTCGTGAATTTGCAACTGAGAAAGCAGCAGTTGGTGCACGTCTAAAAGTTTGTAATTGTCCGGCTCTACCTGCACTACAATTGGTTCGTGGATTAGTTCTGGCGATCGCTCTAAAGACTGCCGCACTGCTGTCATAATCGAGGTTTGGCGATCGAGAATCAACAGATCAGTTTTAGTAAAGCGGTAGAGGATGAACAAAGGCTGTTGAGAAAACAACTCCAAGCTGTAGGGACGACTCATGTGTTCAAAATAACGCCTGCGCGAAATCATCCCTGTAAACTTTCCTTCCTGAGTGATGATGATGCCGGGAAGTAAAGGGTTTGCTTGAAAAATTTTAGCAACTTCGCCACCCAGACACTCAGACTCTAGAAGAAAGTCGTACAGAGTTAATTCCTGTAGAGTCGATCGCAAACCAAGCTGCGATTTCTGGGGACTCAACCCATCAGGTTCATACACTGCTCCCTCCTTTGGTAATTGGCCGTTGTGGTTGGCTTGCTGGAGTATTGCGTACTATTTTCACTGCATTTTTGACTCTTTTTATAGCTTGGTTATCAAGTCTAATTTGCTCAATCGAAGCCAGTTAATACAGCAGGATTTTTTTTGCTTTAAATCGTGCTGGCATCACTGAAAACAATCTTGCAGGTTAGATGGATTTAACAGCAGACGCCCCTTTGAAACCTGACTATTTACTAAATTTTATCTATCCAAGATTCTACTAATCCCAAGATAGCAGTTATAACTACCTTGAATGTTTGATGAGATTAATTTACTTTGGATCGGATCGACATCTGCGATCGCGAGCCAGTACATTTGCTTCTTACCCCTTGCCTAGAATTATATGACAATCAGACAAGACTAGCGATAAATATGGAGCCGATCGCCTGCGCTTTGAGAATTCACACAAAACGAGCTTCCGAGAATTGCCAAAAATTGTCAATTGTCACTTTTTTCGCACAAATGCCGATCGCTCTCAACACGCGGATTGTATTGCAGGTAATCTCCCAGCCAGCGACAGCCGACTGCGAGCAATTTGTCAAGTTCAGTAGATTCTACTTTAGCAGCATCGAGACTCCAAAGCTTCACCGACGAATCTTTGCCGGCAGATGCTAAAGTTGTGCGATCGGGACTAAAACTGACACTCCACACATCGGCTTGATGCGCCCTAAAAGTTTGCAGCAAAGTGCCGTCAGGGCGCCAAAGTCTCACATTACCGTCAGTGCCACCCCCTGCAACCATCCCGCCATCGCTGCTCCAATTGACGCTACCCAAACCTACTGTAGAATCGTCTAGAGTTTTGAGCAACTTGCCGTCAGTGTTCCAAAGTTTCACCTTCCAATCGTGACTCGCTGAAGCAATCATCTTACCGTCTGGCGAAAAATTGCATCCCCACACCTCATCTCCGTGTCCTAAAAGAGTTTTCTGAAGTCGAAACTGTGTTTTCCCGCTGCGTTTCCAAAGTTTGACAGTTCGATCCTGACTGGTGGAAGCCAACAGATTACCATCGGGACTGAATCTGACTGATGTAACTGGTCTAGTATGCCCTGTCAAAGTGTGTAGCAAAACGCCATCAGCACTCCAAATCTTAATAGTTTTATCAGAACTAGCAGTAGCAATTAGTTGAGAATCTGGGCTAAAGCTCGCGCTCCAAACTAAATCTCGGTGTCCTTGCAAAATTTGCTGCAAAGTTCCATCGCGACGCCAAATTCTCACAGTTTTGTCAAAACTTGTAGAAGCAATTAACTGACTGTCAGGACTGAAAACAACCTCAGTAATTGACTCTTTCTGTCCCGGCAAACTCAAAATCAACTTGCCGTTTGGCTGAAAAACTTTCACAATAAAGTCGTCGCCCGCACTCACAATTAACTTACCATCCGGGCTGAAATTAGCCGTGTGTCCGTTAGGGAAACGATTTCGTTCTCGGACGGGATTTAGGGCATTTAACGTTTGGTGCAGTATATTTACCGTGTGTGCTTTTATCGTTGGGGAAACTTCAATTTCTCTGACTTTTTTCCCGGCGCTAACTGCTGCGATCAAAGCTCCTAACTGGTCGTAGCTTAGGGAAATATCTGCGGTGGAATTGAGGGCTTCGATCTGGGTAATTATCGCTTGTTTTTTTTGGTTTTGGGCGCGATCGGCAACTCGCTGCGTTTGCACTATGACGCTGGCAGAAATTGCCGAAATTGTGGCTAGTCCAAACAAACTTAATTGGACTGTTTGTTTTGCTTTTTGCTGAGCTTTTGTTAATACTAAATTTGCCTCTGCTAATATTTTTGAGGCTGCTTTTTCTAGTTCTAAAGCTCTTTGAACTTCCAGATTTTCTAGTTCTTGGCTAGCTGAGAGGAATTGATAATCGCGATCGCCCAAACTTTTGTCTACTGCCCAGGCTAACGCTTCTGCCAGAGCTCTGCCTTGCAGCAAGCGGGAATTATCGGTATGGTTCGAGGCTTCCCAAGCGCCGATCGACTCCGAGTAAGGTCTCCGCTTTGCTAATTCTTGCTGTATCCATTCTTGGTTAAAAACAGAGGCATAAATTGGGTTGTAAACTCTCAATTTTTCTTGGTCTTTGACGATTAAACCTGACAGTAACAATTCTATTTTTTCGGAACTGTCTTCAGCCAAAGCCGCTAACTCATCTGCTGTTTTTTTTGTCTGGTTCGGGAGAATCGAATCGGCTAAAATTTGTTGGTAAAGTCCTAGTAAACGGCCGGTGCATTGGGGATTTCTCAGGAGGCGATCGCGAATTGTTTTGAGGTGTTCCGGTTGGTCTTGAAGCTCCCAGTTTTCGAGGGTGCTAGACTGCACTAATTCAGCAATGAATAATTTATAGTTGGCTGTGCTATTGCAGTCGCTGCTGGTTTTTGCGGCTAACTTCTGAGCAGTCTCTTGACAAATTTTGTGAGTGAGAAATGGCTGTCCTCCCGTCCAGGCTAATATTTGTTTGAGAATTTCTCGGGAATTGTTTGTTTTTTCGGCCCATCCTTTAGCTAAAGGTGTGGCTTCGGCAAGATCAAATCCTTTGAGTTCAATGGGGCGGCCGATATTAAACGGGGTTCGGGTTTTGTCAGCGATTAAATCTTGAGGAGTTGCGACTCCAAATAAGGCAAAAGTCAGGCGGTTGTATTCGGGATTTTCGGCGCGTTTGTTGTAGCAGCCGCGCACGCAGGCAAAAAAGTCGTCGCTGGAGAAGTTGAGGGAGAGAATGCTGTCAATTTCGTCGATAAAAATCACGATATTGCGATCGCATGAAGGAAGCAATACCTGTTCGATAAATTCGGTTAATCGGAGGACTGGCGGCAAGTGTTCGCGATCGCGCCACCAAGTCTTGACATTCATTTTAATTTTAAAACTGTTGGCGAGAGTGGCTGTAAAGCCCGCATACCATTGCAGGGGAGTTATGTCGGCTGTGCCAATTCCTGTGATGTCAACCATCCCGCAGGCGGTGTTTTCTGCTTGCAAGCGGCGGGCTGTTTGCACCCGCAAACTCGATTTTCCCATTTGCCGCCCGGTGAGCACGTAGCAAAATTCACCTGCTTTTAATGAGTTGTAAAGTTCGCGATCGGCCACTCTGGTGACGTAAGTAGGAGCATTCGCCGGCAAACTGCCGCCAACTTGATATTCAAATTCTGTTGCTGACAAATCGGACACGGGCAATAAAGGGGAAGCAGAAGGAAGTGATTGTATTTTACCTGACTTTTCCCGATCCTCAACTTGAATTTGAGGCTGTTGGTTTTGTTTTGATAATATTTCGATCATAATTACTTCTGTTTCCTCTTAATTTTAGGCAATTCTCATTAAAAACTCTAAGATGTTGAGTGTAGGAACTTCAGGGCGTCGGATTTTGTTTGGCGATCGCACTGAGTTAAGTTGAAATGACATTTCAGGAAAATAAGCGACGGTTTCCATGTGCGGTTTGCCGAATTAGATGTGTTAACCCTATAGACGGCGGGGCGATCGTACTTTCAGTAAAATGTCAGTATTTCAATCGGTACATCGGCTGAGTCTGAATATCTCAATGTGTGAAAGTAGCTGTAAGTTTTTGGCTGTCTGGATCGGAGGTTTTTGA
>PVWI01000369.1 GCA_003003725.1 filamentous cyanobacterium Phorm 6
TTCAGTCCTTCCAAGAAATTAGTTTCTAGGTTCGATCGTTCGGACTTCAGTCCTTCCAAGAAATTAGTTTCTAGGTTCGATCGTTCGGACTTCAGTCCTTCCAAGAAATTAGTTTCTAGGTTGGTAGTGAGGACTTCAGTCCTGTGTTTTAGAAGGACTAAAGTCCTCACTACAAACCCAATTAATTGTTTATCGCTCAAACGCGGAAATATTCATTTTTTGCACTCAACTTAATTCAGGAGAAAAATTCCATGATTGCTAACTTAACCGCCACCGGTTGGGAAATTATTTATCACCGCGCCCATGCTTTGCTGGCCGCCCAACTTGGCGGACAGTGGAAGCGCTCGAAATCTCCGATTCGCCTCTACGAAACCATAGCAGCAATTTCTCACCACGACGATTTAGAGAAAGAGTGGGAAGAAGATATCTTGACTGAAGCGGGCGCGCCCTTAGATTTTACCTTGGACACAGAAACTTCAGTGCCTAAAATGAAAGGATTGACCGAGACTTCTCTATATCGGGGTAGGTGGGTAGCAATGCTGATTTCCATGCACATGAGCTATCTGAACGAAGGAAAGCGGGGAGAGTCGAAGGAACTAAACGATTTTTTGGACGAACAACTCGCCAACCAAAAAAAATGGCGCGAGGAGTTGAAGATTTCTAAAGAAGAGGCAGAATCAGCTTATGCTTTTTTCCAGTGGTGCGATCGGCTATCATTAATTCTTTGCAGCCGCGAGTTACCCGCCGGAGAACGAGCTTTAGAAATTAGTGTCGGCCCCGACGGCAAGCGCTACGATATTCTACAGCACAGCAACGAACTCGTAACTGTAACTCCTTGGCCTTTTGAAGACGATAAGTTTACGGTGAACGTCGAAGCGTGCCGCTTAGATAAAGTCAAGTTTGACAGCAATGAGGAAATTAAAGAAGCGCTGGCAAAAGCTCCAAAAAAAATGTTAGAGTGGACTTTTGTCAAGTCTTAACTAAACGGAAGAGCAGAAATACTGCACCGTTCTAGGTTCGTAGTGAGGACTTCAGTCCTCAGTTTTATGAGGACTTCAGTCCTCACTACAAACCAAATTAATTGTTGTTGTTCGACAGGACATAATATTACCCATTACCCATTGTTCATTACCAATTACCAACTACAAATTACCAATTACTAACTATGAAACGTTCAGCGTGCCTAATTTTCAATCCCGTCGCCGGCAACAGTAACCCCGACCAAGACTTAGCTAGAATTCAGGAACTTTTAGAGCCGTTTATTGACTTAGACATTCGGCTGACAACGGTAGAAATAGACGCAGATCAACTCGCCCGCGAAGCAGTTGCTAGAGGAGTTGATGAAATTATTGCTTCCGGGGGCGACGGTACATTATCAGCGGTTGCGGGCGCGATTGTCAGCACAAATATTCCTTTAGGAATCATTTCGCGGGGAACTGCGAATGCTTTTGCGAATGCTTTAGACATTCCGAATACAATTGAAACCGCCTGCGCAAATATTTTGGGAGGATTGACGCGGGTGGTGGATGCGGCGATTTGCAACGGTAAAATGCCGATGGTTTTATTAGCTGGAGTGGGTTTTGAGGCGGAAACTGTCGAATTAGCCGATCGCGACATGAAGAATCGCTGGGGAATGCTGGCCTACATTATCTCAGGAATTCAACAGTTAAACAATTTAGAAAGATTTGAAGCCGAAATCGAAACCGAAGATAAAATTATCACCGTTACTGCTGTGGCTGTGACAGTAGCGAATGCAGCGCCGCCTACTTCGATTTTAGCGCAAGGCCCGGCGGGGATTATTTTTGATGACGGCTTGCTGGACGTGACACTGGTTGCACCTCAAAATAAAGCTGGGGCGATCGCAGCCTCTTATCACCTATTACAAACAGCTTTGAGTGGCAATCCTACCGATAGCGACGATATCGGTTATTTGCGCGCCAAAAAAGTAAAAATTAGTGCCGATCCGCCTCAAAAAGTGGTGGTAGACGGGGAACTCTTCGGCATGACTCCACTTTCTATTGAGTGCATTCCGGGAGGCTTAACTATTTTTGTACCGCGAGTTGAAGAAGAGCAACTGGTGGAAAAACTCACAGGCTTAGGGGACATCGAAGTTACAATAAAACCCTTAAGTTAAAGTTTTTCAGCGGCACAAACAATAACACGATCTCATGTCCGGTCAAATGACCGTACTAAAATTGGTTCGTAGTGAGGACTTTAGTCCTTCTTGATGCGGACTAAAGTCCTCACTACAAACCTTAATTTTTATGCCTCTAAAATTTGGCGAATCCGGCGCTCCAAAAGTTCGAGATCAAGTCCGCCTTCATCGCGGCTAATGCGGCGCACGGTGACGTTAACATTGTTCAAATCTGCCAGCAAATCTTGCAGGATTTCTTGTTGTTGGCGAGCTTGAGTTATTTCGCGCGGTTCTTGCACCAAATCGCGAACGATCGTATCTTCGGCGCGTGAAGCAACGATCGGGTCTGCTTCGCCGTCTATATGCACGAAAGTACGCCGTCCTGGGCCCCGTTCTGCTTCGATTGGGATGACGGCTGTCACTTTGTCCGATCGTACATATTTACCAAATCCTAGGTGAACTAAGACGGAAGATTGTATTTTCATGGATAGTAATATTTATTTGTAAGCTATCTATATTTTAGCTTTTATATCTATGAAATAACACTAATATTAGAGGTATTTTCACTACAATGTATGTCGGTTTTTTTAGTATTTTATGGTTGTTAAATTGCGTAAAAAATGTTAAATCGATTAACTGGATATAACTTACGCACGGGTGGTCAGAAACCGGGTTTTTGACGAAAAGACCTGCTCCAACCAGCAGATTCGGTAAAAACCCGGTTTCTTTGGTCGGAGCGCGTAAATCCTGTTAACATAAAATTAGAGCGGTTTGCGATCGCCCGCAACGCATTTCAGGGACACAGCCTACCGATTTGAGATTCGAGAACAACTCCCACCGATAAACCGGAAGACCTAAATGATCCCAATTAGTCTCGACTTAGTTATCAGTCTCCTGACAGCAATTCCCTTCGGCACCATCAAAGATAAGTTTCAGCGCAACGAAACAGTCATCAAACTCTTAAAAAGATTTAACCTCGACCCTGATGCACCGCCAGCCGATTTTAGCGGAGTTTATGTTTATACTTTAGTAGAGTACGGCGCTGGGAAACCCAAGCAGATTTTAGAACTATTTCGCCAAAAAGAGATTGAATCAGCATTTCGCAAAGCCTTTGAGTCCGATAGCCCAGCCATTTTAATTAAAGCAGGCGATGACTTTCTCAACGAAAGTGCTTTGGGCCAGGAACTCCGAGATTTAGGCATTGACCCCAGACGGGAATTCATGGCGTTTGCAGCCGTGTTTATGGAAGTAGCAAAGCGGACGCGGACGCTGGGAGATGTGATGGTGGGAAATTCGCTCGCCTCTTTGCAAAAACGCCTATGTATGGTAATGGATCGCATCGAACGCCTTCCCACGCTGGAAGGAATTCGCACCGAATTTGCGCGGTTGGAATCTCAAGATTATCCCGCACTTCCCGCAGCCGAATCCAACAATATTCAAAAGTCTAAAGTTTTTATTTTATCGCAACAAGTTCGAGGTTGGTTTGAAACATTAAATTATCAGTTTGAGAAATATGAAATTTGGGAAGATAACTATTTTGAATTGATTATCAATGTTCCCGTTAGACGCAAAAAGTACGATCGCATTTTAGTGCGCGGAATAGCCGGAGAAGCGGGACTCAGAGACATCTGTGCCTTGCGCGAGTCGGTGGAAAAACAGCGCACCGATGAAGGATGGTTAGTCACCGCCCGCCGCATCAGTCGCGCCGCGCGGGATGAAGTAGATAAACCCGAAAATCGCGATCTAGCTTGCTTTACCTTCGATGAATTGCTCGATCAAGATGCCGATTTTACCGCTTATCTGGATTGGCTAGAAACTGAAATTACCAGCCGGAAAATTAATACAAAATACGTGCCACTAGCTTGTACAAAAGAAGAAATTGATCCCGATACTCACCGCAAAATAGGAGTGAGTCATTATGGCGAGGAAGATGGCTGGATTGAAGGTTATATTGACCTGTGGTTGGATGACCCCGTAAAAGAACATATTTCAGTTTTAGGAGAATTTGGGACGGGGAAAACTTGGTTTGTGATGCACTATGCTTGGATGGCGCTGCAACGCTACCGAGATGCTCAAAAGCGCGGTTTGGAACGCCCGCGTTTGCCGTTAGTAATTCCGCTCAGAGATTACGCGAAAGCCGTTAGTGTGGAGTCGCTATTTTCCGAGTTTTTCTTTCGGAAACACGAGATACCTTTGGCGGGTTATTCGGCCTTTGAACAACTGAATCGCATGGGTAAATTTCTGTTGATTTTCGATGGTTTTGATGAAATGGCCGCTAAGTGCGATCGGCAAGAAACCATCAACAACTTCTGGGAACTAGCAAAAGCCGTGGTTCCGGGCGCAAAAGTCATCCTGACTTGCCGCACCGAACATTTCCCTGAAGCCAAGGAAGGACGGGCATTGTTAAATGCAGAACTGCAAGCATCAACAACTATTTTAACAGGCGAAACTCCCCAATTTGAAGTCTTAGAATTAGAGAAATTTAACGACGAGCAAATTCGGCAAGCGCTGTCATTTCAAACAGAAGCGGCTACTGTCGAAAAAGTGATGGGAAACCCGCAATTATTGGATTTAGCGCGTCGCCCGGTGATGACAGAGTTAATTTTGGAAGCATTGCCCGATATTGAAGCTGGCAAACCAGTCGATATGTCGCGGATCTATCTGTATGCAGTGCGGCGGAAGATAGAGAGAGATATCAAAGCAGAACGTACTTTTACTTCTTTAGCAGATAAGCTTTACTTTTTGTGCGAACTGTCTTGGGAAATGCTGTCTACCGACCAAATGAGTTTGAATTATCGCGGTTTTCCCGATCGCATTCGCGGCCTGTTTGGTTCTGTCGTCCAAGAGGAAAAAGACTTAGACCACTGGCACTACGACATGATGGGTCAAACCATGCTGATCCGCAATGCAGATGGCGATTATACTCCGGCGCACCGTTCGTTATTAGAGTTTTTTGTCGCTTATAAATTTGCAGCAGAATTGGGAGTTTTAGCGGCAGATTTTACCGAATTAGTTGCGCCGGAACAGTCTTGTGTAAACCCGAATACTGAGGCTCAATTATACACTTGGTCTAATTATTGTCGGCTTCAGGCGCTGAAAAGAAATCAGAACGAACTCATTGCACCTTTGAAGGGATTTGTTGCTGAAAATTTAGGGCAACTTCGTCAGAGTTTCGGACAAGCGCCACTGACGAAAGCTGTGATGGATTTGTTATTGCCAATGGTAGGGGCGGTGCCCCCG
>PVWI01000082.1 GCA_003003725.1 filamentous cyanobacterium Phorm 6
AATTACTACTGACAATCTCGACAAACTCTACAAGCAAATTAAGCCCAAAGGTGTGACGATGACGGCTCTGCTGGCGAAAGCTGTAGCAGTAACTTTACAAAAACATCCTCTGTTGAATGCTTGTTATGTGGAGTCGGCCATTCAATATCGGGCTGATATTAATGTGGCTGTGGCTGTGGCGATGGAAGGCGGTGGTTTGATTACGCCGGTGTTGCAAAATGCCGATCGCCTGGACATCTATTCCCTTTCTCGCACTTGGAAGGATTTAGTCGATCGCGCCCGCACTAAGCAGTTGAAGCCTGATGAGTATAGCACAGGAACTTTCACTCTTTCCAATTTGGGAATGTTTGGAGTAGATAAGTTTGATGCAATTTTACCGCCGAATCAAGGATCGATTTTGGCGATCGGTGCTTCGCGGCCGCAAGTAGTGGCTAATGAGGAAGGCTTGATGGGAGTGAAGCGGCAAATGCAGGTGAATATTACTTGCGATCACCGAGTTATTTACGGTGCTGATGCTGCGTCTTTCCTGCAAGATTTAGCGAAGTTGATTGAGACAAATCCTCAGTCTTTGACACTTTAGCGATCGGCGGGGGCGGGTTTATGAGATTGTAGATTATTGGCAATTATTGTTAGTGAACCCGCCCCTACAACATTTAACATAATACAATTGCAGCTAAAGAATCGATATTATATCAAATCCCTTAACATCATAATTATTGATTTCTCTCATCTCTTCCTCTGCGTTCTCTGTGTCCTCTGCGGTTAAATCATTCCGAGTTGCAGTTTACTCATTGGATTACTATTACCAACCATCTGAATAAACCCGCCCTCATCCAACGACAAATCTCAATCTACCTTTTTTTGAGATTATTCATCTTCATCGCTCCTATATGGTATAATCTAAGAAAGTAATAAGATTTTCAGGAACCTGCGAGGTGCGAACCTGATGGAAAGAACCTACAAAATTTCTGGGCTAAATGCTACTTTCTCATACCCCATTTGGGAAACAGCAGAGATAGAAGAAACTTTTTTAGAGCTGGCAGAACAATGGCGGCGCGAAACAGGTATGATGTCCTTAGTTACAAAAATGTCAATGCACCCAGCATACCAAAGAATTATCGGTATGGGTCAAGCTGTTGTCCCCCTGATTCTGCGAGAATTAGAGCAAGAACCGGATCATTGGTTTTGGGCGTTGCAAGCGATTACAGGTGCTAATCCTGTTAAATCTCAACAGCGTGGCAGACTCAAAGAAATGGCACGGGCGTGGATAGAGTGGGGGAGAGAAAATGGCTATAGATGGCAAGCTGGAACAGTATAAAGAAGATGAATTTCCTCACCTAGCTGCTACGGGGTATCGCATCACTAGCCCAGCAACACGCGCTTACAATTGTTTTGCTTGGGCTGCTGGTGAAGACGATCGTTGGTGGAATCCTCTAGAACCAAACAGTCCCTATTATTGGCCTGATGGTGTGCCAGCGGAACTAACTATCGCTGCTTTTATTCAAGCTTATCAAACGGTGGGATTCCAACCTTGTGAAAGTTCTGACTTTGAATCTGGTTTTGAGAAGATAGCTATATATGCTAGTCCCGACGGGGAACCAACCCACGCGGCTAGACAATTACCTAATGGCAAGTGGACGAGTAAATTGGGCCGATGGGAAGATATTGAGCATGAACTAGATGGGTTGACAAGTGAGATGTACGGTTCTGTGAAGCAATTTTTAAAGCGATCTATTTGAGCCAGTAGTTTGATTGTTTGTATTGCTAAAATATGGGCGATCGTACTATGGCATAATACGACATTAACAAATAGCCGAAGCAGGCGCAATTTCGCGAAGTGGCATCAGGAATTCTTGCTTTTCTTCCGGGGTGATGTAGCCGCCATTTAGAGCCATTTCCATGAGTTTTTCGACAAATTCTTTTAACTCTGCGATAACTTGAGTTTTATTCAGTTCAAAGTGTTGATTTCTAGATTTTAGGGTAAACTGGTTTGGAGATAAATATCCAAATCTTTTTAAATTACAGTTAATTAGATTGCTGGCTAAGGGCTGTAATTCCAGAGTAATGCAAACACTTTCAACAAATTCTATTTTGATGGGTTTGCCTTGGGATAACTCACTAAGTTTTTCGGGGAGTTCATCCTCTAGGATCATGCAGATATCGGGGTCGAAAAAAACGTTTAGTTTTTCTTCACCGATTTCTATTGATACTGGGCGATCGCATTCAAAGCAAAATAGTTTCAGCCCTAATTCAAAATGCGAAAGTTCTCCTAATGAGTCCTCTGGTGGGTCAGCATATTGTTCGCCATTAGGTTCTTCTAGCTGGATTGTAAAATTGCTATAGTTATTCATCTTCATCGCTCCTATCTAATGAGGACAGCGTAGCATCATTGAGAACAGGATAAGCAGATTTGAATGTTCCATCTGGTTTCCTTATAATAAAAGCATGGGTAACATTTTCAATTATTGTTCCATCGGGATAGTGAACTTTCCCGATAGAACGCTTGAAATTTATAATGTAACGACCTGGATATTTTGGTGTCACTTGTTCAGCTTTTACCCAGTCTTGAGCATTTAGCCACTGGCCTTGAGGCTGATTTTTAGATGCTGCCCTGCCTCTAAAATTAAGGGGTTTGAGTTTTGGGCCATGATGGCGATCGATATGGTCATAGGCTTTGATGGATTTTGGATTATGCCACTGAGGTTCGACTCCACTTCCTGTCCAGTCACAACCACTTCCTACTTCAATCGTTTGGTCTATTATATCCTGTTCTATAACTTCTGGAGTGTCTTCAGAAGTATCTGTGCCATTATTCAAAATAAGTGGTTGACTCCTGCATGGTATGCGATCGATGATTATACCATTAATTAATTTTAGGATGGCGATCGCACTTTTGGGGATTAAGGGCGATCGCACATGGCTCGAATATCAATCCAAATACCCAGTTCCTTTACAAATCACCTAATGCCTGTAACCTATCTTGACAGCGTTGCGACCAATCAGTCTCACTAAACTCATCATAAAGGTTCTTAGCCGATCGATAGTGGAAAATTGCCTCAGAGTTTTGACCCAATTTCAGAAGGGTTTGAGCCAGCATATAGTGAGCATTGGCAGCATTTTGTTTCTGTTCTAGCTGTTCTGCTAAAGCCAGAGCAGGCAAAAAATACTCAACAGCTTGTCGATTTTGGTTGAGGTCATCATGGAAGCTACCCAGAGCGTATAAAGCGCTTTGTTCTCCAACTCGATCGCCTAACTCCCTAATAACTAACAGTTGATCTGTGTAATAAATCACAGCTTGAGCATTCTGTCTGAGCTTTTTGGAAATACTACCAAGCCAGCCTAAAGTTTCTCGTTGAGCGCTGCGGTCATTAATGGTTTGAGCTAAGGCTATTCGCGTTTGAAAATAATTTAACGCTAATTCCCATTGATTGACCTCGCGGTAATCACACCCCAGCCAAGCTAAGGCTAAACTTTCCATTGCCGTATCTGCTAGCTGACGGGCAATTCCTAGCATTTGGGTGTGAGGATCAATGGCTTTCTGGTACTCACCTTGATTGTAATAACTTTTACCTAAGTTTTGCAGCGCCCAACCTATTCCCGATTGATCGTTGAGTTCTTGTAAAGATTGCAACTGTAGTTTATACAATTCAATTGCTTCCGGGAATTCTTGGTCAGCAATGAGACTTTCACCTAGCTCTTTTAGCTGTGTTTGCACATAGGATATCCAATGCTGTTGACCTGTTGCCCGAAATAGCTGGTAAGCTCGATTGAAAGCGTCAATTGCTTCTCGCCGTCGCTTTAGCTTGGCTAGAGCCATTCCTGAAAAGCCATAAGCCTGAGCCACCGTATCTTTATCTCCAATTGCTTCAGCGATAGTTAAACTTTGCTGATTTAGTTCAAGAGATTTTAGATAGTTTTGTAGGTCAAAATTGCATCTGGCTAGGCACAATATAGCATGGGCTTCCCCAGAGCGATCTCCTAATTCTTGCAGAATAGCTAACTTTTGCTCGTGTAAGTCAATCGCTTTAGGGTACTGCTTTAGAGAACTGTAGCTAATGCCCATATTACCTAGAGCATAGGCTTCTTGAGAGCGAGACCCGATTTGCCTTGCGATCGCCAAAGATTGTTCGTGAAAATCGATCGCCCTCTGGTTCTCATCTAGTGAATTGTAGCAATTACCCAAACCGCCCAGGGCAGACTGTTCCCCAGACAGATCGCCAATCTCTCGTGCGATGAGCAACTGTTGTTCCTTAAACTCGATCGCCTTTTGGTACTGTCCTAGCGAAATGTAGCTACCGCCCATACTCCCCAGGGCTGCTCCTTGACCTCGGCGATCGCCAATCTCTCGCGCGATCGCCAATTGTTGCTCGTAGAACTCGATCGCTTTCTGGTGCTGCCCCAGACGATAACAGCTATTACCCAAACCAGCCAGGGCACTAGCTTCTGCCTGACGATTGCCTATTTCCCGGCCGATCGCCAACCACTGCTCATAGCACTCAATTGCCTGCTGGTACTGACTTAAATTGGAATAGCAATTACCCAAACCGCCTAGAGCATTAGCCTCTCCAAATCGATCGTTAATTTCTCGGCTCGACGCCAACCACTGCTCATAGCACTCAATTGCTTTCTGGTACTGACCTAGAGCGCTGTAGCTACCGCCCAAACTGCCTATAGCACGAGCTTCATTAATACACTCACCAATCTCTCGCGCGATCGCCAACCATTGCTCATAGAACTCAATTGCTTTCTGGTATTGCCCTAGATTATGGTAGCTCTGGCCCAAATCACCCAGAGCATTTGCTTCCCTAGAGCGAGCGCCGATTTCTCGTGCTATAACCAAGCATTCCTCACTGCACTCAATAGCCTTGTGGTACTGCGCGAGGGAGTTATAGTTACTGTTTAGGTTGCCTAGAGCAGCTAATTCGGTTTGACGATCACCGAGTTCTCGTGCAATTGTCAAGCACTGCTCACAAAACTCAATGGCTTTCTGGTATTGTCCGAGATACCAGTAGCTATTGCCCAAGCCAACTAGCGCAGCAGCTTCTTTCGCGCGATTGCTGGTCTCCCGTGCGATCGCCAACTGTTGCTCGTGGAACTCAATAGCCTTCTGATACTGTCCAAAAGAAGAATAGCAATTACCCAAACCCCCCAGATCGGTGGCTTCCCCAGCCCGATCGCCAATCTCTCGATGAATAAATAGCGATCGTTCAAAGTATTCTATTGCTTGCCGAGACTGACTCAAGCAATTGTAAATAGCAGCTATCCCTAACAGAGACTCAGCTTCTCCTTTGCGGCTATTAATTCGTTGTGCAACTTCTAAAGCTTTTTCATACTGTTCCTTAGCTTGAGCGTACTGGCTGCGATCCTTATAAATATTTCCTAGTTCAATATAGTTCCCCCAGTTAGTAGAATCACTCGGTTGTTGAGGCTGCAAATCAGACATTTTTCCCTCCAAATATGTAAGAAATAGGAATCTAGTGGGCAAGGCCCTTCTATGAAAACAGACAGACAAGGCTACTGTTTAATTGACTGGACTGCCGCAATTTGAACAAAAGCGATCGCCATCCATTAAAGAATTACCACAATGGGTGCAAAACTTCGGTTGAGACGAAAGCTGATTGACTGGTTCACTCTTATTTGTAGGCGGTTTACTTGCAGAATCTTCCGGTGAGACACTAAATCCAAAATTGGAATTAGGAGGCACATTGAGATTGGAGTCATTTGGATTAATTTTTGACCCCAGCTTCTGGTCAGCAATAAACTCTTGAATGATGGTTCTTTCCTGCAAATAGCGAGGATCATCTTGACCAATCTTGCGGAATTCAGAACGGAGTCTTTCAGTCAAGAAAGCATCAAGCCTTGTCCGAAGTTGCTGCTTTTGCAGGTCTGTTTCGGCTTGTTCCAACAGTTCATCTAGCTGTTTCTGTACTTCTCGCCTGTCATCTCGGCAGTCGGGTAACTCCAGGATTTGTACCGCGTCTTCCCAAGTGCCTGCCAGTGTCACAATATCTTCACCGAGTTCGCTGTTTTTGCGATAACGAATCACATCTTTCTTCGTTTTTTGATTCATTTCCTGTTGCAAAATGCCAAAGGCGCGAGCAATCAAAACTAACTTCTCGACTTCGGGATCGGAAGGCATAAAATCCCAGAACACCATATCTTTCTGAATATGAACTGGAATTGGCAAGTCTGCGTTGCCTCCTCCGAGGATTACTCGCTCTGCTCGGATGCGTTCACCGCGCCATCTTTGGTAAGAGCTACGCAGAATAGTTGTTCCTGAAATGCAGCGCAAAGAGAATCCTCCAACCTCTTGCACAGCTAGAATTTTGTGACGTTCGCGATCGGTTAGGGGAGCGATCGCATCTTTTTGGGTAAAATATTTTCGCAAAATTGTTACTTGCCGTTGGGCTGCTGGCTCGATCGCATTCTCTCCACCAATGATGCCAGCTTGGGAACTATCAATGTAATCAGATTTCCACCCCTGCGGTATGACCCGATCGAGACGTACCAGAGGTTTAGAGCGATTAAACAGCAACTCAATTTGAGTTTGCTGATCGCGTTCTTCAGGATACCGTCTCATAAAGCGAGTGCAAGCATCCATATCCGAGTACAGCTTACTTTGAGGTGGCGCTTCCTGAATAAATCGCCCGGTTGTCTTATCTACAACTTCCTCAAACTCTAAATACGGAACCGCCTCTATTTTTTGTACATCTAACAGGCGAAATGTAGTCGCTGCATGGGTTGATTGACTCCAAAATTTGCTTTGGTTGCTGCGATTCAAAACTTGCTCAGTCATTTCCTTAGACAGATCATCTCGGCCACCAGTAATTGCTACAAAGTCGGCATACAGTTCGTTTAGCTCCTGTGGCTGAAACAGCTTCAAGCCAACAAATTCAAGAGCCTCTACTTGGTTTGCCTCTTGTTTTGCATACTCTCGAAACTTAGCTTCTGATTGCTCCATACGCATGATCCAGCGGTTTAATTGACCCTTCAATTGATTCACATTACCCAAAAGGCTACGCAAAACTTTAGCAGCAATTATCCTGGACTCCCTCTCTAAACCAGCTTGCAGCGATTTTCCTAAACCTTTGAAAGCTTCATCGCATTGCTTATTCATCCAGTCTTGTTTAGTAGCCATCCAGCGCTTGCGAAATTCATTAATTTTAGAGTTTGCAGCAGCATACTCATCAAGTCCAACTTTTTCGACTACATCCCACGTTTTTTCAGCTTCCCGCTCTAACTGTTCGATTTGAGTCTTGAAATTATCTTCTATTAGGTCTAGCATAACTTGAAGAAACTTAGGCCCTCGGTCGCGGTCTACCAGATAGGAATAAAGTTTTTCTTGGAGAGCGATAGCAGCAGAATTAACGAACTGATTCTCGTTATTATACATCCGCTGGATAAAGTCACCTCGTTTCTTTTGATCGTTACGTAAATGATCCAGACGGTATTGCTCCACTTTCGGCTGAAGATAGCCATCAATAAATTCCAAAATCTTCCCTGTTTCTGTTGCGAAAGGAGGAGCGCTTGGGAATTGGGAAGTACACTGGAGTCGATTTTCCTTGATGATTTCTTCAGTTACACTTTTCAACCATTGCTGAATAATTTGTTGATAGGGACGACCGTCCTGAGCAAGTAAAATCTCGGCCCTTAGCTCCTTATTTAGCAATTTAATCGCTTTCAATTCTCGCTCAATATCTAGTTCCATATCACTAGGTAGTAGCACTTCAGAATTTAGCCACCATTTGTACAAGTCAGCAGCCAATAACGCAGAGAGGTAGTTGCGAATCTGATGAATAGGAATTTCGATGCTAGCTATCCCGAAACTCATGAATTTTCGGGAATAGCTGCGACCAAAAGGTTCGGCTCTGTTGTTGATTGGTTGGTCATTTTCCCCCCCGATTAGGCGCTTAGTATTATCTCGAATTGAACGCTTATAGGGCGAGTAATCAGAAACTAGATCGAGATAGATGTTCTGTGCCATCATCTCGAAAACTGTATCCGGCTTTAACGTCATCAGCTCATTGTTAGTGCCAACGATGTAAGTATAGTCGTAGGGCGGACGACGATCTTCTAATCGGGAATTTTCCGTAGGGCCATATAGTACGCTATAAGTGGTATTAGTATCAGAATAATAGTTGAATTCCATCAAAGCAGCGTAACTATTTTCCTTTATTCGCCCCGAAACGATGCCAGAAAAAGCATCGGGAGAAGGAATAATTGCTGTTGTTTCTAAACCATTTTCTCCTTTGAACCATTCCCGCAAGGAGTATCCCAAATCGATTAACATTCCGCTACCAGTACCGCCTGAGATGGAACCAATTACGAAAATATTGAGTTTTGGTCGAACTGTCAGATTGTAATTTCCAATCATGGTTTGCTCGTGACCCTGAATTCTGCGCCTTGCTTCTGCACACTTTTTTAGAATTTTGTCACGGTTAAAAAAGAAAGAGAACCGACCGCAAGCACGAATTTGACCCGCTCCTTCTTCACTGGCTAAAAGCTCTGGCTTTGAGATTAGTTCAGGGGGAAGCCATCCATCAAACCAAGAAAAGCTATTAGGAGAATTAGCAATCTCTTCAGCATCCTCTAATTTGACTCGCGACCAATATTTTTCGGATGCTTCTAGGGGTGGCCCTGCCATTACTGGATTAGAAATTGTGTAACTTTCATCTGTATCAATGTGGAGAAATCCAAGGATAGGCAATTTATCCAAGCTACCATAGGACTCAGTTACTAATCGGCGAAGTCGGGCAATTACTTCAAGTCCTGTACCCCCTACCCCAATAATCAGTGTAGGAACAATTGTTCGGAGTTCTTCTTGTGCAATTGGCATAAAATTGTCCTCAAACTTAGTAATTAAATCTGGAAAAATTGACTTCAAAATTAAGTTTCATAATCTAACACTTATGAAACGGGTTGATTAATCCTGCTAGTAACAATAATGCCGGAGTTGCCAAAGTCCAAAAAGCAGCATTAAATAGGGCTATTTGACCTGATATGTCAACACGAATCCTTAGATATTTCTCAAGAAACCTATCTATTGGCAGCAGCATCATCCACATAAATGAAATCCAAGCCAAACCTAGAAATATTGGAACTAATGGGCTGGTATTGAATCTGTTAAATACTTGACCTGCTAGTAATTGCGAGATATTGCTTGGGCTAGCTGAAAAAGCTATACCACCTGTTTTTCGTGCCCACGTATCTATTTTTGAAGTCAGGGGTTGACCGACTACTAAAAAGTTTAATTTAACGCCATTTTTACTAGCTTCTGATACTTTTTGAGTGTCAATCTCAAATACTCCATCCGTAATTACTAACATTTGTTGGCATCTTGCATTCTGAGTTTTTAACTGAGATAATCCGTTTTCTACGGCTAAACTAATGTTGGTTCCTCCCCCTAGCTGCTGTGCGAGAGACGGTTGAATAACTCGCTCGATCGCTTGGTAAATTTCGTCTTTGTTGCTAGAGAAATTCGAGGTAATTGGCACTACTTTGTCGGCAAAACCAGATAGAGACAATAAGTTGGGTTTGGGCAAGCTAGCGTTTTTGTCTACATAAGCTTTGACAGCATCAATTTCTTGCTGCATAATACTTCCCTGCGATCTAAAAAATTTACTTTCGTTCTGGTAGGTACTACCGCTGAGGTCGAGGGCAATCTGCACTGAAACCAACTGAGGGAACCAACCTAACTGGGGAGTTAACAATCCTAAGATGAGAAACAAAGCAGTTAAGCCAGCAAAAAACTGAAAAATTGCATAGCGCCAAGGAGGTTGATTGGTATGTAATGTCATAGACTGCCAAATCTCCTATTATTGAATGGGTTTAAAAGTAAATTGAGAACCTAATGGCCCACCGCTACCTTTGGTAGATTGCACTAAAATCGGTTCACCGAGACGATCGCCCTTTGCCTCAAACATTAGTACCGAACCTGACGTTTCAGATGGTGGAAGATTAGTAGACTTGAGGTTTTGAAGAACTGTTGAGCGAGAAGGACTGCTAGACAGGGCTTTAATCAAAGCCTGAGTTGCATCAAAGCTAGTAGCAGTGCGCCAGCTAACCTGTCCCAGCCATCTCTTTTCGGCTGTTTGTGCATAAGGTGTTTGGGCAAACCAGGGTACAGCTAGAGTTAAACCTTCAACGGCATTTCCCCCTGATGTCAAAGTTGTTGAAGTGTACAAAGCATCACCGCCTAATAGCTTCATTTGCTGTCCTGCTGGCAGTTGAGTGTTGGCTACAGCTAAGCCAATGGCAACAGTAGTAAACTGCGTATTTGGTAACAAAGCAATTGCATTGACTTGACCCTGAAGCGCCTTAATTTCGTCCTGTGGCTTGAAAGCTGGGTTGCTCATGTCAATAGACCGCACAACACTACCTCCAGCCTGTTTAAAATTTGCTTCAAATGCTTGCTGCAAACTACTGCTATAGGTACTTTTGGGATTATAAAAAATTGCTACTTTGTCTATTCGTAAAGTATTCCAAGCGTAGTCAGCTAATTTTCTACCAGATACAGCGTCAGAAGGCACTGTCCTAAAGAATGTGCTGCCAGACAAAGCGGTACTGGTACTTGTGGGAGATACCATTGGGATGCCAGCTTTTTCATACTCAACTAAGGCGGCTTTGCTGGCATCGCTGGAGTTATGGCCGATGACGCCTAAAATATTGGGATTCTTTGCTAATTCTTGGGCAACTCCAGCAGATATAGGGGGGTCGTTACCATCGTTGGCAATGAAAATTTCTAGCAACCGCTTGTCTAATCCTCCGGCATCATTAAATTTAGTTTGAGCATCTGCCACACCTCGCAACATTTCCTCTGCTGAAGTTGTACCTCCTTCCACTGGTACAACTACTGCTAACGCGAAAGGAGAAGCTGCTAGGCGCGCTTTGGCGTTGTTGAGATAAATTTGGAGTTCTGGAGAATTGCGATCGCCCTGTACGGCCTTTTCAAAAAAGTCTTTGGCTTGGCTGTAATTAGCAGCTTGAAACGCTTGAGTACCTCGATCGCCGTCAGCATTTGGTTTGCCGAGAAATAGGCGACGTTCTCCATTGCTATAACGTTCAGGTGCTGATGCTGGAAGTGAGACAGGTGGGGGTGTGGTTGTCGGTGATGTTGTTGGTGATGTCGTCGGTGAAACACTTGGAACTACTACTACTGGTTCTGCACGCGGTTTAGATATCCACAGCCAACCTGCAATGCCCAAAAGAGCCAATACAACGGCTGCTGCGATCGCACGCCAAGGCATTTCTTGACTCCCTCCTCCAGTATTAGTAGGTTTTAAGCCAGGACGCTTTTTGGGACACAGAAGGCAAGTATCTTCATAATTTTCTATTTCTTTGTGTGACCCTGGTGGATTGCCTGTGCATTCCCAGGGAGCATTAGGATCGTCAGCCATGCTTGCTAAACCTTTATCTTGTTTATTGAAAGAAAACGCTTGCTCAGAAATCTGAAAAATGATGAAATCCGAGTGCGTATCAATTACCTCTATTTATTTATCGGGCGATCAGCCTAACTTTTATGCAAAATTTGGAAATTATTTACTTTTTTTACAGGGGTAATTAAGCAAAAGTCCTGCATAGCAAAGCTTTCGCAGCGATCGCACAACTTCCCAACAAGGCCTGCTACAGCCTCCTACTTATATATCGGGGCCACATCCACAAAATTATGCAAAACCCAGAAAATAAATTAAAAAAATTACCAGCAGTACCCGAAACTAGAGTCAAACCCAGAAAATTACCAAAATTCAGCCCTAGTCCCTATCGTAACACTAACTGTAGTCAGTAATCAGTCAAATGCCCTGCAACAAAGGTTTTAACCTGTGACTTGCACCACTTAAACTTGAACTTTCAAGTATAATAAGCTAGTTGAGTCTGGCAATAACCTGACATACATCAGGAATTATGTTAGACTTCCATCAGGAAATTCACACACACCTATTTATGGCATCCACAAACGATCGCTTCGTCGAAGCAGAAAGCCGCTGGGATCTAAAAACTCTGTACGCAGACTTGGCCGCCGTTAAGGGAAAGCCTCTCACCCCCGTAGAAAAGCTGCACCTGCGGGGGTTGCTTTGTGGCAACAGTCCCGCTGAAATCGCCGAAAAGCTGCAAAAAAATCCCAAGGGTGTTGAAACTGACCTGTGTGCCACTATTTATAGATACGTTAAAGGCTTTGTGGGTAAAGGGATTGAAAAGATCGAAAATTGGAGAAATATTGCTGAATGGCTTGATGATGCTGGATATAAAACTCAGTCGTCTGCTAAATTCCCAGTCAAAGATTTATTACCGCAAAATTGTGTTGTTAATGTAACGAATATAAATATAGATAAAAATCAAATTGTATTTTTTATAAACCTGCGAATACCGACTTCACCAGATTCAGAACTCTCAATAGAAAATCTAGACATCAACGATAACAACGCTAACTAAAATTTTGTCGCAATTCAACTGATTGGTAGAGTGAAGCGACTAAAATCAGGAAGTGCGATTCCCTACGGGATAGCTACGCTTCACGCACTTTTACCTGATCTCGCTGGGCGATCGCACATTGCGTTTCTCAAATAAGGGCGATCGTAATTCTATTGTGCTACGATTCAATCAGAGCGTCAGTGAGTAAAAAAAATGGCAACAATTACCCTTGAAATTCCCGACGAACTAGCACTGCGCCTAGATCCTCTCAAAGATGAGTTACCACAGATTTTGATACTGGGATTGAGGGAAGTCGAAGCCAATCCTTCAAATGGATTTTCTGGACTGACACAGATATTAGAATTTATAGCAAGTTTACCATCGCCACAAGAAATATTAGCCCTGCGTTTATCCGACTCTCTTCAAGCGGAAATCGATAATTTATTAGAGAAAAATCGCACAGAAGGACTCACGCCGATCGAGCAGCGTTTGTGGCAGCAATACGAATTTGTCGAACATTTAGTACGCATTGCCAAAGTGCAAGCACTGCTGAAACTGAGCGAGGCAGCATGAGTAAAACCTACGTTTCAGCTAGTCTGCGACGAATGGTATGCGATCGCGCCAACGGATACTGCGAATATTGTTTGATCCCAGAAACACTCGCCCTCTCATCTCATCAAATAGACCATATCATTGCAGAAAAACACACTGGCGAAACAGTTGAAAGCAATCTGGCTTTGTCTTGCTCGCTTTGTAACAAAAATAAAGGCAGCGACATTGCCTCGCTCGATCCAGAAACAGGTGAAGTAGTTCGACTTTACAACCCTCGAAAAGATCGCTGGGCCGACCATTTTCAACTTCAAACTGAAAGTGGTACGATCGAACCTCTAAGTGCGATCGGTCGAGTAAGTGTGTATTTATTGCAAGTTAATCGTGCAGAATGCCTGACTCAACGCAAGCTATTGAGCAAAACTCGATCGTTAACAATACCCGATTAATCGCTAGCCAGCCGATATTTACCTATGAGTATCACCCTCACCCCCGAACAAGAACAACTCATACTCGCCCAAGTGGCCAGCGGGCGCTATACCAACGTTACTGAAATCATTGCTGACGCACTGCGACTTCTGGAAAAACGCGATCGATACAATCGCTGGGTAGAAGAAGTTTGCGCCAAAATCGACCTCGCCGCCACACAACTCGATCGCGGTGAAGGAGTGGATGGTGAAACGGCGATCGGGATTTAGAAACTTTTTTTGAAGAGAATGGATAATAGGTTAGGAACTTCACAACTCTAATGGATTTGCTCAATACTATTTTAGATTTTGGCGATCGATTATGACCATCAAAGAACAACTTCTCCAAACCATTGAAACACTGCCTGATGACTTGCTCGCAGCAACCCTGAAATTCGTCCAAATTCTTCAGCATCCCATTCACAAAACTCCAGGAATTTGTGGCGGTGCAGCGCGAATTCGCGATACCCGCATTCCCGTCTGGACGATTGTTGCTTATCAACTACAGGGCGCAAATGAATCCGAACTTCTCTACAATTATCCAGGACTCACCCTTCAAGATTTGCAAGCGGTGACGAACTATTACGATCGCAACCGAGAAGAAATCGATCTGTGGCTTGCTGAAAATGAATAACTGCCGATGCTAAAGTTTTACTCAAATGAAAACTTCCCGATCGCAATGGTTGATTTACTGCGATCGCGTGGTTATGATGTCTTGACATCCTATGAAGCCGGACAAGCCAATCAAAAAATTCCAGATGATGAAGTCTTGATGTACGCGACAAATGCAGGGCGCGCAGTCATTACAGAAAATCGTCAAGATTTTATCAATCTCCACTCTACAACCTCAAATCACGCAGGAATTATAATTTGTAAAGCCGATCGAGATTATGCAGGTAAAGTGCAGGTACTCCACGACTTTTTCACCCAAGATACACATCCGATGGAGAATCGTCTGCTTCGGGTGATGAAACAAAATCTTAAAGGTAGCCAACAGACATTTATACTTCAGGAATACCAAAAATCTTCTTAATAATCATTATAATTCTAATTCCCGTCGTCTATTGTGCTAGAATTCAATCAGAGCGTCAGTGACTAAAAAAAATGGCAACAATTACCCTTCAAATTCCCGACGAACTGGCTCAACGTCTAGAACCGCTGCAAAATCGCTTGCCAGAACTGCTTTGGCAACTTCTAGAAGTCACTAAACAGCCAACAACTATCGAACCAGAAGTCAAAACTAATACCGCCGATATTCCCGCAGTTTATCGAGAAGTTCTGGACTTTTTGATAAAAACTCCAACTCCCCAAGACATTGTGAGTTTTAAGGTTTCACAAAATGCTCAGACACGCCTGCAAAATTTGCTTGACAAAAATCGCGAAGCGACACTCACTCCAATGGAAATAGCAGAATTAGATGTTTATGAACAGCTAGAACATCTAATGATTTTACTTAAAGCAAGAGCCTATTCAGCTATTCAATAAATGACTTCTACTTCAATTTCTGTCCAACTCCGCAGATTAGTTATTGAAAAAGCTTCAAAACGCTCCTCAACCCTCAACTAATTGCTCGATCGCACTGTCAGAACTTGCGGCGGCGTAGCATCCGGTGGATACAAGAAATCCACCTGCACCAAACGGCGTTCCCCCGGCTTCATATTCACATTCACCAAAGGTTCCCCCTGCTGTCCTCGGCGCTGCACGATGTGAATGTAGCGCGTCAAAGTTTTCCCCGTATCATCATTAAACATCACCCGCAGCGTACCTCGGAAAAATATCCGATTTTCGGGCGGATCGTAAAACATCAATCCCCCCGATTCCGTATTTGCCTTAACGGGTGTTTGCATCTTAATACTCACAGATTGGGCATCGCGAGATTTGTTATAAAGCGGAAAACTCAAACTATATTGAATTCCGTAATTACCGTGGGCAAAATAAGCAGTATCAGGATAGCGAGCTAACATTTTAGCACTTTGAATTTGACCAGTGCCAAAAGTACCAGTATCCGTAGTGCTCAGAGCATAGGAAAATGACTCGCCGCGCTTAGGAATTGTTAAATAATCGGTTCTCGAATTGTCAGTAATTTTAGCTTTCCACTCGGAACCTTCAGCTACTCCGGCCACGCGCCCATAAATTTTTTGCAGTGGATTTTCGCCTCTGGGAGTTGGAGCCAAATCTCTCGGGCCAGCTAAACCTTTGGTGTTCAAGATGTTTTCCCACTGTTCCAAAGTCGGATATTGCTCGACTCCTTCTTTGGTTTGAGGAGCAAACATCGCTAAACTAGCTACATAAACCGAATTGCTGCTCGACATTCGCATTAAAGTCGATCGCCCGTTGGAAGCAGGCGTAATATTCCCCACAGGTATCGGCAAATTCATCAGCATTCGGCTCTGCATGGCCGGAATCTCGATCGCAGCCGGCAAAATGCCTTGTCTGTGCCCCCGCAACACATCGCTCGTGATGCGGCTGCCAGGCCCCGCAAACACAGTGCCGAATCTATTTTCTAGATAAGAAGGCAAATCGACAAACAAAGCATCGGGCCGAGTTAAATAACTCGCTCCTTGTAATATTTTTAAAGTGACAGGTTCCGAGTTGGGATTGTAGACAATTATGCCTTGAAATAAAGTGCGAGTTTGTGAGCTATTTGCGGCCTTTGCAATGTGGTGGGCGAAGATGTCAAATCTGCCTTTGAAGGCAAAGTTTAAGTGTGCAGCAGGTACTTGTTTAGATTCCTGCGGAAAAGTGGAGAGCAAAATGCCTTCCGTTTGCACAACTTCGGGGCTATTACTATTAAAAACCGGGATGCTGTCGAGTTTTCCCGGCAAAACGCGCACTTGCTGGGGCACCGTCACAGTGTTCAGCGGGCTGCTGCTTGGCTGCGGCGGCAAATCCAGTTCGTTTTCCGGTAGCGGGACTTCTGGCTGGATGATCAGTTGCTGTCGGGCGGGAGGTGCTGCGATTATTTGAGCGAGGGGTAGAATTGGCAGAAACATTGCTGTAGGCGCGTTTAACTGAACTTGCGTTGATATTTGGTCGCTTTGGGCGATCGACACAGAACTTTACCACAAGTTGGGGATGTGTTCAGGGAATTTTGCGATTATACGCTTTCAGGGCATCGGGAATTGGGCATTGGGAATTGGTTATATCAATTCCGGTTGCACCACCGGAATGATACAGAGGAGACGGGACTGCCGTGTCCCTACAATTAATCTGGTGTAGGGACACGGCACTGCCGTCTCCTAATTTCGGGTAATATTAATTCCGATGCAACCGGAAACGATATTAGTTGTTAGTTGTGATTTGGTGATAATAATAATCAATAACCCTTCGACTTCGCGAGCGGGCGCGGCCAATAACCAATGACAATAATTTTAACCAACGACGACGGCATCGACGCTCCAGGCATTCAGGCGCTTTTGCAGGCCGTCAGCGGCAAGACTATTATGGTAGCTCCTCAAGGGCAATGGTCTGGCTGTGGCCATCAGGTGACTGCTCACAGTTCGATTCATCTCGATCGGCGATCGGAATTTGAGTATGCTGTAGGGGGAACACCGGCAGACTGCGTACGCATTGCTCTTCATCACGTTTGTCCGAAACCAGATTTCGTACTTTCCGGGATTAATGCGGGCGGCAATTTGGGCGTTGACGTGTACATCAGCGGTACGGTGGCGGCGGTGCGGGAGGCTGCGATGCACGGTATTCCGGGAATCGCGATTTCCCACTGGATTAAAAGGCCTTGGGAAATAGATTGGGAAATCGCGACTCGTTGGACATCGCGGGTATTGGCCGATTTGCTGAATCGCGAAACCAAGTCTGGCTGTTTCTGGAATGTGAATTTGCCACATTTAGCGCCGGGAAGTGCGGAACCGGAAATTGTGTTTTGTCGCCCTTCTACTCAGCCTCTACCGGTGGTATATCGCCAAGAGGGAGAATACTTTCATTATGTGGGAGAGTACGGATCGCGCGATCGGGCTTTGGGAACTGATGTTGATGTTTGTTTTGGCGGTAATATTGCAGTGACTGAGATATCGCTTTGATGAATTTGGGCGATCGAACTATTGTTTGCCCAAAAAAGCGTGAAGGGATCGGCTCATCAAAACCTATGATATTTATACTTACTGCGATCGTTCTTCCTTCAAAGTGTTGTTGCTAAAATATTAATAAAAATAACCAAACATATATTGAGAAATATCAAGTTACTTTTCAGCATTCTTGAAAGTGCGATCGCGATCGCTTCATTAGGAATATAATTTTTATTATGAAAGAGTTCATATTTCTAGATAAATTTTAGCTATGGAAAAAGAGACTTCTATGGAAGTAACCGAGCTGCTCAAAGAATACGAAAATGGAAAAAGAGACTTTGCTGACGCCAACCTCAGCGGAGCCAACCTCAGCGGAGCCATCTTGGACGGCATCAACCTTTCCAGGGCTAACCTGTCGGGAGCTAACCTGAGTCGCTCCCATCTCACCAAAGCAGAACTCAACGGCGCAAACCTTCACAGGGCAAACCTGAGTTTTGCCAAAATGGGCTCCGTCAGACTAGCCGACGCCGAGATGACGAAAAGCAATCTCAGCGGAGCTTTCCTAGTCAAAGCAAAACTGCGTAGAGCAAAGCTGAGCGGCGCAAACCTCACCGGTAGCAACCTGCGGAGCGCCATCCTCTGGAACGCCAATTTGTGTAACGCCGATTTGCAATTAAGCAACCTGCGAGGCGCGAACCTCACCGGAGCAAACCTGAACTGGGCAAACTTAGGGGGGGCCAAACTCAGCGGTGCGAAGCTCTTTAGCGCCGAACTAACAGGCATCTGTCTCAGAAAAGCATACATCAACGGCATCGACTTGAGCGGGGCGGATCTCAATGGCGTCAACCTCAGCGAAGCAAAACTCAACGGCGTCAACTTAGAAGGCTCAAACTTGGTAGCCGCCAATCTCAGCGGAGCTCAGTTGCGGAATGTCAAGTTGACGGGAGCAAATTTAACCAGGGCGAATCTGGCGGGAGTTTCTTTGGTGCAAGCAAACCTCAATTGGGCCAGGCTGTGCTACGCAGACTTGAGCGAAGCCGACTTGAGGGAAGCAACCTTAATGGGAGCCAACTTAGAGGGCACTCTGTTAGCAGGAGCAACTTTGTCGGAATCTGTCAGCCGCTATTTCTGCTTAACTGTAGCGGGCGCTGTCGCAGCTTGGCAAACGGAAAGAATCACTGTTACTGGTTGAGGTGCAGGAGTGTTTGTGATTAGAAGGAAATTTGGTGGTATTTACCAACAAGTTACGGTAAATACCGCCAAATAGGACTGCAAATCTGGATGACGCAGCCTTTGCCGGTGGACGTGCAGGATGGAGGGAGAATACTTTTATTATGCGGGAGAATATGGATCGCGCGATCGGGCTTTGGGAACTGATGTTGATGTTTGTTTTGGCGGTAATATTGCAGTGACTGAGATATCGCTTTGATGAATTAGACATCTCCCATAATTATTGTGGGACAGGCATTCTGCCTATTCTTGCCCATCTTTTTAGGAAAAATATAATAAACCTGTTTTCGGAGTATCCCAAAACAGGATCTTAAAACCAGTTCAAAGTTTATCGTGATAAAAACTGAACCAAATTAATTACAATTGCTATAGTTTTAGCTATCTCTACTTGCGGCCTTCGGTGCTACCATAATTTTTGTTGTCATCCTTCGGCTTAGCAACACCATCAGGCTGTTTCTTGGGCTTTTTGACTTCTTTGTTGCTTTTTCTTTCTTTCGACATAATGATTCCTCAATTTTTACTCAGCATAACATAGTCCGATTAATTTAGCGACTCGCAAAGCAGAGGTAATTGCTCCTTCGTGCAAACCATCGCCCAAATAAGCCCCCGCATGATAAGTGTTATTCTCCCCATTCGTCTCGATAATTTCATCTCGATATCGGAAAGACTCAACTGTATATAACGGCGTGTGATGTTTTTGGATGTGAATGATCTGCTCTTTTGCAATCAATTCATCCAGGTGAAAAGCTAAACTATATTCTCGTGAAGATGAGATACCACAAAGCTGATTCAAGCTCGCATTATAGCCCCATCCCTTGTCAGTCTCAAAGAAATCAAATTCTGATAACTTGCGGATGCCATAGCGATCGTACATCGATGTATCCGAATGCAGCACAGTCGTGGCATAATTGGCTTTCCACGCCGAAAACCGCTTCCTTTCCGCATCCGTTGGCTCAGACAACAGCTCCATTACTCGATCGGGCGGCGTGGCAAACACAACCTTATCAAACTCCAGAATCTCCCCATCAGACAGCACAATTTTCACACCATCAGCACCTCTGAAAATACTCTGAATATCCACATTTGTCAAAATTTCACCCCGAAAGTGATGTAAAATCTTTTCAATGTAAGAATACACCCCACCTTTAATCCTCACCCAGCTAACTGAGGCATATTCCCGTAGCATGGGAATCGCCAATTCTGCCGGAAAATTATCGATTATTTCAAAAGGTATCGAGTAGCTATACATCGTCAGCAACTTGAGCCAAGTATTACGTACACACGAACTTCTTAAAGTATCAGACAGTGGCTGATCGTAGAAATCGTGCGTTTCAGAAAATCGCATTTTTATGATAAATCCAGCGGAACGAGCATAGAGAGCATCGAGCCGTAAATATTCAATCAGACGTTGAATTCCAGTGAAGTTTTTCTGAATTGCGACTCCTGATAAAAAATCTCGGCCGTCTTGAAAAAACAGCGAAGAACCAATCTCCACAGGCTCTAATTCAACTCCCAGCTCTTGCATGAGAGCGGCGAAATTATAAAACACTGTCGGAAATTCTAGCACCCCATTTTCTAATCCCTCATTGCACTCAGATTGATTTGGCACAACATTTTTATTTAGTGTCCGAATATGTCCGCCTAAAATTGGCTGTTTTTCAAACACTGTAACATGATGCTTCTGTTTGTCGAGCCAGTAGGCTGTCGCCATTCCACTAGCTCCGCTCCCAACAATTGCAATTCTCATAGTTCACTCCTGAATTGATAGAAGGAAGTTCGGCAACGGATTTTGTAACGGATTTCAACAGTTGACAGTTGACAGTTGACAGTTGACAGTTTAAGAGCGACCTCTACCTAGAAGGAAGAGAATTGGAATAATGAATTCTCGTTACCAGGTTCTACCTGGGAAACGCATTTCACTCTTGCTCTGCCTCGTGGTTTTAAGAGGAGGCAGAGCCTCCAATAATTCATTCCTTGGCAGAGCCAAGGAACGAGAGAATCGCCGAACAACCTATTTTCCCTAGCCTAAAATCGCATCGCCTGATAAACGTTGATACAAAAGTGCCCCTGTCCAAAATGTCGGCGCAAAGCCTGGATAGCCCGATGAGGCATTGCAGAAATAGAAATTATTGAGAGAAGTTTCGTGATTTAGCCGATCGACTCCCATGTTTTTCGGCGTCAGGATAGAACCGTAGGAATTGCCATTAGGACACCAGCAAAAGCGCTCGTTAGTGGTAGGACTTCCGGTAATATGAAAAACCATGTGTTTGCGGAAATCGGGAACATAATGTTTTTCAACAACATCTAAAATCGAGTCTAAAATCTCTTGTTTCTTCTGCCTGTAAGCTTTCTTATCGCTCTCCCAAAGTTGTTTAAAATAACCATAATTAGCAACAGTCAGAAATTCCACAATTTGACAATCTTCTGGACAATCGCCCCGCGCTTCCGTCAGTAAAGTTGGTGTTGTAATCGCAAAACTCGGATGAGAAAAATCATTTTTGTTATACATTTGAGCAAAAGACTCATTCAGATCCAGGTGTTCCGAATGAAACGTATTCCACTTGCCAAATCCATAGTCTCGGAGATCGATATCTTTGACAACGCAGTACACCATGTAATTAGATGCAGAATACTCATAATTAAGTTTCCGTCTGACTTTTTTAGAGAACAGTTCCTCCCCAATCATCTTCGCCGCTCTTTTCGGATCGAGGTTACAAATTACCGTTTCGCCCGTGAATTCATGGGTTTGATGCGTGGTCAAATCCATCGCTTCAACTCCCGTTACAGTTTTGTTTGTAACCCTAAAATTCGTGACTTCATGGTTTAGTAGAACTTTCCCCCCATTGGATTCAATGACTTTAACTAAAGAATTGATCACATCTTCAAAATGCTGCGTCGGATAAAATGCACCTTCTTGATAGCCTCGAAACAAAGCAATCCAAGCATAGAAAGAAAGCTGGTTCGGAGGTAGCAAAAAGTCCGGCCATTGCAGAGCTAATAGGGTCTGGGCGGCTTGCGGGAGTTTGAACTTATCAAAAACGTCCTGAAGTGTACTATTGAGGTTTTGGATGGCGCAGAATACGTCACCAAAATTTTTGAGCAATTCAATTGGTTTGACGGGAGGAGCGAGTTTTCTGAGTCCCGCGCCGGTTTGCTCGACTTCGTTGACAAATTTGCGAATGTTCTCGCCTGCTTCGGGAAACAGCGCCGACAATCTGCGGATTAGTTCTTCTGGTTCCGAGGGAATATCTAGGGCGTACCCAGGCATTCTCATGTGGTCGTAGCCATTCGGATCGTACCGCTCAAAGGTGACATCGCGATCGAGACCGAGTTTTTTGAGGACTCGATTAACTGTATGTCCTTCGCCGCAGTCCCAAACGTAGTGGAATTGAGCATTAAACGTGTATTTTTTGGCCATCGTAAATGTGTGGCCAAAGCCTCCGGGGTGTTCGTGAGCTTCGAGGATATGCACAATTTTGCCGGAGTTTGCCATCAAGGCTCCGAAAACCAGTGCTGATAAACCACTGCCGACGATGAGGTAATCTGTTTTCATGGAATATTTCCTCGATCGGGTGAATCGGGCGATCGTTTGAAGAAGGAAGAAGGAAGAAGGAAGAAGGAAGATGCAATCGACCAGATGGGTTTCAGCAACTAAGAACATTCTCACCTACTTGTCTATCTAAACTAACTCTAAATTTTGAAAAAAGTGTAAAGTCAACCAACAGCATTGCTGGGCGCGCTGGCTGAAGCATTGTCTTAAAGCCGTTTCACGGTTGCTATTAAGATTAATTAAGCTTTTCTTGATATAACTTATAGCTTGTGGGGCGGGTCTTAAAGCCTGCCCCACAATTGAAAAAATCCGGTTTATACCTGATAAAATAAGTCTTAAGGTATAGAGTAATCTACCTAGTTAGGAGGATGTTAATTAGATGTGCACGATAGCTTATTTGTGCGGGACGATCACATCAAAAAAAGCATCTTCCAAATCATAACCAAACATCTGCGACATCGCCATCAACTTCGATTTACTAGGAATTCCCTGTTGATTCAACCAATCAGTCAACACAAATATTTTGCTCATTAAGAACATTTCCAAAGCTT
>PVWI01000007.1 GCA_003003725.1 filamentous cyanobacterium Phorm 6
TTTTTTGCATACTCTTTGCCATTCAATCCCCGCCGTTGGCGTTCCTCTGGATTCAGAAGTGCCGATTTGATGGAATTGGCGATCGCATCTACTTCCAAAGGCCCCACCCAACCTGCCTCTGCTTGCCGTATGTCTTCCGCAATGTGAATGCGATCGGAAATAGCCACAGGTACACCAGCAGCCATCGCTTCTGCTACAGCAATGCCAAAGTTTTCGTAATAAGAAGGCAATACAAATAAGTCGGCATTTCTCAATAATTCACTTTTCAAATCACCGCTCACAAAGCCAGTTATTGTTGTATATCTTGCTAAAATAGAATTCTGAATTTGTACTTTAATTTGTGTTTCATAATCAGCATCTTGGGGATTTGAACCAGCTAAAATAAAGCAAAATTCTATACCTGCTTCTAAAATACTTTCTAATGCTGGAATCAGTAAATTAAGCCCTTTTTTTGGTTCAATTCGCGACATAAATAATATTATTGGCACTTGAGATTCTCGCAATCTCTGAGGATAAAAATTAGCAACAGATAAGTTTGTAGTAAGGACTTCAGTCCTTTCTATATTTGTCGCATCTACCTGCGAAATAAAATGGCGATCGCAATCTGCTGTCACGCCTAATGGAATTACCAAATCTTTTGGCACAGGCATCTTGCCCGTGTCCCCCAAACCAAATCTTTCAGAGATTTTAGCTTCTTGTTTGCTCGTGAAATGAATTGCGGCTGCACCTGCTAAATTAGGGCGTTCTAAAAGCTTACCATAAATCTGTTTTAACTGCTTTTTCTTCTGCAAATCAGCCGGATCTAGCATACCGCAGGGACGGATAATGTACGGCAAATGATGCCCTCTGGCAATTGTGGCGGCGAGGGTAGTTACTGGCGAGAACAAAGCGTGAATGTGAGCGATATCAAATTGCCGCGCATTTTCATTTAACCATTGCAATAATGAGAGTGAAAACTTATATCTGCGGAAAGGAGAACAGCGGAAATAAATAATTTGATAGCCGTTTTGTTTTATTGGTTGATTGAGGGGAACATCTAAGGGAGGTTGACCGATATCTCCGTTAGAATTTGTGGTGATAATCGTAACATCAATGTTTTTCGCAGCGAGGGCGGCAGAAAGTCCGAGTACCTTTTGACTGGGCCCGCCGTAGACGAGGGAAATTGAGGGGATAATTTGGATAATTCGCATGGTTAGCACTTGGTGTTAGCTGAGGTAGCTGGTTGTGTTATCATAGAAAGAATTGCAAAATTTGCACGTTATACTAATTTAGGCGATCGGAGGCACGTTATGCTGATTGGATTCAGCGTCGGCAACTACAAATCTTTTAAAGAAACTGTCACTCTCAGCATGGTAGCTTCATCAATTACGGAAGAGGAAAAAGAGCTTGACGCAAATAATGTTTTTGAAATCAATCATAAATTAAACTTGCTTAAAAGTGCTGCTATTTATGGAGCAAATGCCAGTGGCAAAAGCAACCTGATCGCTGCTATTAACTTTATGAAGTGGTTTGTCCTCAATTCATCCAAAGAAACGCAAGTTTCAGAGGCGATCGATATTGAAGCATTCAGGCTAAGTACGGAGACAGAAAAAGAGCCGTCTTTCTTTGAAATCGTTTTTCTACTTGAAGGCAAAACTTTTAGGTACGGTTTTGAGGTGAACGCGCGGGAAGTTGTTTCTGAGTGGCTATTTCAAGCTGATGACAGTGAAGAAGAAATGCTTTTTGAACGGAATTCTGATAATTATATATTAGATAATTTCCCAGAGGGACAAGGCATTAGCGATAAAACCCGAAGTAATGCTTTATTTCTTTCTGTTGTTGCACAATTTAATGGTAAAGTCTCTGGCAAAATTCTGCTGTGGTTCAGTAAAAATTTGCAATTGATATCAGGCTTGCAAGATACACAATACCGCAAGGAAACTTTAGAGTCTTTTGAGAACGAGAGCCACAGACATGATATTATTGAATTTATCAAAAAATTAGACTTAGGCATTGCTGATATCGAAATCATCAATCTACCTGTATTTGTTGTTGCCAATAATAATACTCCAGTATACGGTAGTTCCTACGGTAGTTTATACCCTATTTCTGCAATGAAACCAGCGGTAAAAACTGTTCACCGGAAATATGATGCTGACGGTAAGCAAACTTCTCTAGAACTATTCGATATCGAAAAGCATGAATCCGAGGGAACAAACAAACTATTTGCATTAGCAGGCATTCTCCTGGATACTTTAAGAACAGGAAAACTTTTATTAATTGATGAACTTGATGCCAGACTTCATCCGCTGATTACTCGCGAATTAATCTGCTTATTCAATTCTAACGAGACTAATCCGCACAACGCACAGCTTATATTCACGACACACGACACAAACTTGCTCAGCAGCAAGACTTTTCGCAAGGATCAAATATGGTTTACTGAAAAGGATAACAAGGATGCTACTGATTTGTACTCTTTGGTAGAGTATAAAGTCGGGAAAGATGCCTCATTCGAGCGCGATTACATTATCGGCAAGTATGGCGCTATCCCTTTTATTGGTAATTTCAAAGAACTAATAGGTGAACTTCATGAGTAAAAAAAGTTCGTCTAGAAGAAATATTGATTACTACAATCGAAAAGATAAAAGTAGAAGATGGTTTTTAATCGTGTGCGAAGGTGAGAAAACAGAACCCAACTATTTTAGAAGGTTCCCGGTAGACACAAAGGTAATTAACCTGGATATCAGAGGAGAAGGAAGAAATACGAATAGTTTAGTAACAAAAGCTATTAAGTTAAAAAACGACACAGAATTCGACGAAACAGACCGATTTTGGTGCGTGTTCGATCGCGATAAAAACCCTAAAAATCCTAACGATTCGCAAAATTTTAATTCAGCCATAACTCTTGCAAGAAATAACGGCATTGACGTAGCTTATTCAAATGATGCTTTTGAATTGTGGTATTTGCTGCACTTCGATTTTCATAATACGGGAATTTCTCGCCAGCGTTATCAAAATATGCTAACCAATAAATTGGGACACAAGTATCAGAAAAACAGCGAGACGATTTATGAGGAACTGAAAAGCAAACAGCAGGATGCGATTAAACACGCAAAACTGCTTTTACAGACATACGATCGCCCCAATCCTGAAACTGACAATCCTTCAACAACAGTACATTTGCTAGTGGAAGAACTTAACAGTTTTATGCCTGATTGATGAGGAATTTTGGCAGTACATACATCTTTAATTATCTGCAAAAGGCGGCCCGTCTAGCTGTTCAGCTTCCTCTCTCTTTGTTGCTGTAATTTGGGTATTGTGAGCCATTGTCTTGGAAAATTCGTACATTTCACTGGCTTTAGCTTCCGCGGCTTTCACAATTTCCAGGATTTCCAGGAGTTCGCTTTCATCTGGTAATTGTTTCATTGCAATACTTCTAATCTCTCAACTACTTTGTCGATCATAACTTTAGATTCGGGAGCAATATGTAGCAAGGCTGCTAAATAATCTGCTGCTTTTTGAACATCTTCATCCGGCACACCAGCCATCAATACATTGCTCACAATGTGCTCTGCTTGTAAGCGAACACCTAATACGCAAAATTTAAAATTACTGATCGAAGAAAAGTATTGCATCAGTATTTCATTTTCGGGAAAAAGAGACATGGCTCTTCTCAATACAAAAAGTCCCTCAGTTGCTTGGCGATCAGTATCGCCTAGTACCTGGTATAGTTCGTCTACCAAAGGTCGTATGTCGGAAGGAATAGACATTTACCACAGTTTTTATTTAACACTTGCATTATAGCGCTAAAACTTACAACAATTCTTTATAAAATTCCCACAACTGCTCAGCTAAAGCTTGATTTGTATAATTGCTCATCGCTCTATGATAACCCCGATCGCCCAAATCAGCAGCCAACTCCCGCCGCTCCATCAATTGCCGCAAACAATCTCGCAATTTCTCGGCATTTCCTTCGGGAAATATTAAGCCCGCATCGCCGATGACATGGGGAATTTCCCCGCAGTCTGAACCAACAACCGGAATTTTGCAAGCCATCGCTTCGATTAAAACGTGGCCGAATTGTTCCTTCCAACCCACAGTAGTCAAAGTTTTGAACTTATAGCTGGTTTGCGATGGCAATACCAAACAATTCATCAAGTTGATATATGCGGGAACCTCTTCGTGGGAAACGCTTTCTACCCAGATTATTCGGTCGCTGATGCCCCATTCAATCGATTTTTCGACAAGTTGCGATCGCAATTTTCCTTGCCCTACTAACAGCAATTTCCAAGGGAGTTGTTTCAACCCATCCAAAGCTTCTCCCAAAGTTAGTAGTCCTTTTTCTTCGACAAATCTCCCTACAAATCCTACTACAAAATCGGTCGGTTCAATACCAAATCTACGCGATAAATCAGCATCTTTAGAGGTAGGATAAAAAAATGTTTTGTCTACTCCCAATTGTGGCATTACTTTGATCGCACCTGTGTAACCACGCTGGCGCAAAATTTTAGATCCATCTAGGTTGCCGGCAATAATTCCGTCGGTGTGTTGAAGATTACAATTTTCTAACACAGAAACAGGCCATTTCAATTGATAAGGCAGATTCCACCAGGTAAAGAATATATTTTTTGCTTTGAACTTCAGGATTTTATTTAAAGCAATTAACTGAGCATAAGCCAGGGATTTTGAACCCTGTTCGACTTGAATAATCTGTGGTTGAAATTCCTGCAACAGTTGAATTATCTCTGTGCCAAATGTTAGCAATCCTTGATTATTTTGACTAAAATTAGAAATTGGTACTACTCTGAACGAACTTTCTTGATAAAATTCAGTTTCTATAATTTTATTTTGTACGCCTCCAGGTTTCCAGCGTTGTGGCACTACAATTGTTACTTCAATACCTGGTTCTAGTTTTGCTAAAATCTTGAATTTGGCGCGATTTATGTCTACAATGTAGGTGTGGCTGGCAACGAGAATTCTCATTTATTGGAAGAAGGAAGAAGGAAGAAGGAAGAAGGAAGAGGGAAGAATAGGTGTTGAAAATTTATGTTCGTTATTGATTGAGAAGGGTGGTGCTACGGGCAGCCTCTGCGATTGCTTCACTTCACTGCGTTGCATTCGCAATGACATCATTCAGTTTTTTTGTCTTGATTGGTATGAATTTGTCCGTCATTCCAGAGGGATTGGATGAGTGTCATGAGGGCACTGATAAAACCGAGGATATAAAATGCAAATCTAGTGATAATCTTAATGGGCGATCGGCTTTTGTAGCAAGGTGGATTGCCCAAAACGTGGCAGTCAAAGAGTTTGGCGAAAAATCGCAGGCATTGAAAGACGGTTAAATTTTTCAATCCCATGAGGAAATGGTTGTGATAAAATGTGACTTGATATTTGATCGATCGCGTGCTGATGTCGTGACACCCGCCGCTCTCTTCGCCCAAATGAACTAAACAGGCATTGGGATCGTACCAAATTTTCAGGCCAGTCGATCGCAACTTCAAACAAAAATCCGACTCCTCCCGCACCGCACTCCCTGCAAACCGCTCATCGAAACTCAACCCGTGCTCAGTAAAAACCTGCTTGCGAAAGGACATATTGCAGCCCCTAGCCGAGAGCACCTGCTGTGGTTTGACTGTGTGTACCAAATCGATAAAATACCACGCAATGCCTGCATCCATCGCTTCTGGTGGCAAATAGTCGATCGTCAAATCGCCTCTAGAATCCCCCAACTTCATCCGATCAAAAACCCTGCCCGCCACACATCCCACATCCGGTTTTTCTAAATAGTTGTCAGCGTGAGCCGCCAAAAAACCATCCGGCAATTGTACATCATCATCAATAAATAAAATAATCTCTCCAACTGCGCGCCTCACTGCATAATTTCGAGCAGCCGGCAAACTCGCCCAATCTACTCGAAACCACCGAATTTTGCCAGCATTTGCCAATTCTTCTAAATAAACTTCAGTTTCAAAGGAGTGAGTGCGAGTTTGATCGATTACCAGCACTTCAAAATTATGGTAATTTTGCCGAATCGTATCAGCCAATGTCTCTCGCAGGGGTTGCTCGCGGTTATAGGTGGGTATCACAACAGAAATCATCATTCGTAGTTGCCACTTTTGTTATCTCAATTCCGGTTGCACCGGAATGATGTTGACTGTTGATTGTTGACTGTTGACTGTTGACTGTGAATCTAAAAACTAAAAATTGCGCCGAGATAGGTGGTAACTTGTAAACATCATTCATGAATTGCCCTCTAATTTATCACCTGACGATGCAGTCGCAAACGATATTATTTTTCTAAACCCCAAAGCCAGACATCGCCCGGTTGGTAAATTGGTGTGATTTTATATTTTTGCACCTTTTCTAGTTCAAATTGTAATAGCTCGGTGCTTCGGTAAAGGAATACATCGCTAAAACCATCAGGGATTTTGACTTGCTCGGGTTTGACAGCCAGCAAAAGCTGTATTTCTGGCTTCAGCAAATAGCTGAAAGACAGTATTTTTCCTGTGAGGTTATTGCCTCCATGACAGATTACTAAAGGCTTTTTTGCTTGATTGACAATCGAGGCTACTGCGGGATTGTATTTAGTGCTAGAGGGATATTTATTCCACCAAAGTTGTGACTGAGAGCTAACTGCACAGGAAATTATTTCACTTGATATTAGTGCTATTAAACCAAGTTGCCATAGTTTTTTTTTTGGAATTGGTGGCGACTACACTTTTAACTGTAAATAGGTAAGAAATAGCTAGTTGGATTTCCAAAATATAGGGAACCAGATAGCGATCGGCAACGCCTCCGACTGCTATTAATACTATCGCTGTAATTGCGATCGCTGTCAAGACAAACAGCCAAACTCGTTTGGGGGTTGATTTGTATATCGAGTATATTGAATATGCGATCGCTAACAGCAATACAACGGCTATCATCATTCTGATTAAATCTGTAGCCAGATTGCTCGAACCCAATTTGATGATTCCGCCCGCCCAATGCGTGTCTACAAACATTCGGCAGGTGATGATAATTAAAGGTTTAAGTGAAGACATAAAAGACAGGGAAATGCGCGGCAATCCTACTGTTGCCTCAATTTTTTGCGAGTTATAAACTAATACACAAATCCAAGGAGCAAACATGATTGTTGCTGCCGCTGAAGCTAGTAAATAAGCAATTAATGTTTTGCTAAAACGCCAATTTTCAGTTATAATTACATAGATCCCGTGGGTAAATATTACTATAAAGAATAATAAACTAGAATACAGTCCTAACGTCAGACCGATCGCATAAATGAACCAAACAGCCTTGCTAAATTTAGATGTGGCGGGAGAATTTTTTAGGGCGATCCTCTTCGTTGGCGTAGCCCCCGTAGGGGCGGGCTTCGCTAACGCCCGTAGCAGCATTGCATTCGACAGCAAGACGAGGACTGCAAACATCATGTACGGCCTTGCCTCTTGCGCGTACAAGACGTGAAAGGGCGAAACAGCGGTGATTGTAACAGCTATCAATCCCGCAGAGGCAGAGCGAAACAATTCCCAGCACAGCCAATAAATGCTGGGAAAAACTAGCAAACTAATCCAAGCTGAAAGACTTCTCACAGTCGCCACTTGCGGGCCGAACAACTGCACCCAAAATCGGGCTAAAATAAAATATAGTGGCGGTAGTTGAGGTTCTTCTGTAGCTAAACCTTTAACAGTATCCAACCAACTTTTTTCGGGATTTATGTGCTGGTATTTCCGCTGCAAATCTGCGACGCTAATTGTTTTACCTTGAAAATCTTGCTGCGCCATTTCCGTCCAGGTGTAGCCAGAAATTCGCAGCGACGTGATAGATTCGTCGAAGGAGTAGACTTTGCGATCGAGGTTTGTAAAGCGAAAAAATATCCCCGTTATTAATATGACGACAATTAAAAGTTTTAACGAAATTTGATGCACCATTTTGAATTGATTTGCTTTTCATAAAATCAGAAATGGGAAAATGAAGAAAGAAGAATTTAGTTGTTTAGTCTAGAGGGAATAAGGATGAGGGAATAAGTCTGAGAAATTGGTTTCAATATTCCCTATATTTCTCTAGAGGATTCTTGCCATTGGTGTCAACTTAATCTCAAGCTTAGTATTAGCCTAATGTTGATCGCGGAGGCCTATATCCCCCCTAACCCCCCTTCTTAAGGGGGGGGACAAGAGTCTGATCGACAGTCCCCCTTCTTAAGGGGGATTTAGGGGGATCTGGCTTCGGCGATCAACGAGATATACAAAGGATTTCAGACTTAAGTTGATACTAATGGCTTCTTCCTTCTTCCTTCTTCCTTCTTCCTTCTTCCTTCTTCTTCCCATTTCCATCAGATAGCTATGTGTTTCTGAACAGCTAAGACTAAATTTTCAGTCCAGAAATTAGCCAATTCGGCGCTGGCTGCTTCTACCATAACTCGGATTAGCGGTTCAGTGCCAGAAGCGCGAACCAAAATCCGTCCCTGTTCTCCCATTGCAGTTTTAGCAAGATCGATCGCCTTTTGCATTGGTTCGCACTCGTGCCATCTTAGCCGTTTTTCGCGATCGTCCACCCGCACATTTACCAACAACTGCGGATATGTTTGGAAACTGTCACTTACCAATTGTGACAAAGATTCCCCGGACTCGCGCACCAGCGAAGCTATATGCAAAGCTGTCAATAAACCATCGCCACTAATACCGAAATGCGGACAAAGAATGTGCCCCGACTGTTCGCCGCCCAACATCGCACCCGTGCGCTGCATTTCAGCATGAACGTGCTGATCTCCCACGTTCGTTCTAGTTAGTTTGCCGCCTAATTCTTCCCAAGCTCGCTCGAAGCCGAGGTTAGCCATTACAGTAGAAATAATTAAATTGGACGGTAACTGTTGGGAGGCGCGCAATTGCCGGCCCCACAGATAAAGAATGTAATCACCATCAATCGATCGACCTTTATTGTCAACACCCAAAACTCGATCGGCATCACCATCAAAAGCAAATCCCAAATCGGCATTGTGTTCCAAAACCGCGGCTTGCAAACTTTCGAGATGAGTAGAACCGCAATTAACATTAATACGAGATCCATCTGGAGAGTTGTGCAAACAGATCACATCCGCCCCCATTTGCTCAAATACCTGCGGTGCCAAACCAGCCGCCGCCCCCCAAGCCAAATCCAAAACCACCCGCATTCCCGACAAATTCATCTGTTGCAGCGAATCAGAGAGAGAAACAGCATAATCTTTCACCAACTCCTGGCGGTGGTAGTGTTGTCCCAAAGCAAAACTAGCAACCGGAACCTTAGCCCCCCGGATGCCGGCTTCTATTTGTTCCTGCAACTGTTGCGACAGCTTAGAGCCGTTTGAGCCAAAAAACTTAATCCCGTTATCTTCTGGGGGATTGTGGCTAGCCGAAATCATCACTCCGCCGACAGAATCCGAAATGCTTGCCAGATAAGCAACGCAGGGAGTCGGGCACAATCCCAAATTCCACACTTCCAAACCGGCGGCTGTCAAACCCGCTGACAGCGCCATTGCCAGCATATCACTGGAATTCCTGCTGTCTTGTCCCAAAATAACCGGGCCTTGGTTGGGGGCATTTTGGCGCATAACTTGCCCAGCCCAGAAGCCAACTTGCAGGGCTAGGGGTGCATTTAGCAATTCTCCAACTTTCCCGCGAATCCCGTCTGTGCCGAAGAGTTTTGTATTTGGCAGGGAAAGGCTATTTCCCACCAAAATCGAATCGCGTTTGGCTGGCTGTACCGAGTTAGCAGCCGGAAACTCGCTGCCACGATGGCGCGAAGGTGTCTGAACCATATTCACTCCTTTAATAATATTCACACTCACACATTTGCAACTTATGTTACAACTGAAAGTCTTTATTTTCAGCTTAAACTCGATTTATTTCGGGGATTGCTGGGGCAATTTGCTATGACTAAAGATCAGACGGCGGTTGAAACCGCGTCTACACAAACGATGTCCGCCGGACGCCGACTGAAGAAAAGACGGCGGTTTCAACCGCCCCGTCTTCTTATCCGAACCGTATTGGGCTATAGAAGGTTAATGCTGTATTGCCGTATACTTTTTGGCGGCAAATTTCTAGGCCGGGTATCGGTTGGGTCGATCGCTCCGGGCTGTGTTCGATCGCGATTTCACCATCAGGTGCTAACATTTCTTGGCTGGCGATCGTATTTAACACAGGTTCGTACAAGTCGCTGGCGTAGGGCGGATCGAAGTAAATGCGATCGAACTGCTGTCCCGCGAGAGTCGCCAATTTCGCCGTCGCGTTTCCCCGCAGAATTTGGAATACTTGAGACTCGTCTGCTACTTGCTCCCAATTTTCGCGGATAATTGCACAAGCTTTCGCCGACTGTTCAATACCCGTCACACTCGCGGCTTGGCGACACAAAGCCTCTGCACCCATCGAACCGCTGCCGGTACAAATGTCAAGCCATCTGCAATCTGCGATCGTCCCTTGCCAAATATTAAATAAAGCTTCTCTGACTCGCGAAGGTGTCGGGCGAGTTGCAAGTCCCGGCAGAGTTTTGATTGGGCGGTTTCCATAGATTCTGATACTCATAAGAAGGAAGAAGGAAGAAGGAAGAAGGAAGAAGGAAGAAGGAAGAAAGTATTTGTAGGGTGCGTCGCCATTAAAAATCTCTAAATTCAATGGACAATCTCATAGCGACGCACCTTATATTACTTCCGGTAACTACGGAATTATTTAACCACAGAGAACGCAGAGAACGCAGAGGAAGAGGAGAGAAATTTATTATTCCGATGCTACCGGATTTGATATTACACTTCGGGCCAGTGGAAACAAACTACCAACTCGATTAGTACCACTAATTTTTATAAATAATATTATAATTTGACTAAGAATAGAATTTGGAGCCGACAAAGCAGCTCCAATTTTTCGGAAAGATTGTATCATTTAAAACCCAGATTTGACAGTATTTTCTGTTTGATTAGATTCAGGAACTGGTGTCTGGGCTTGTTTTACACATAATACAGTATTGCTGACCACGAGCGACAATAACACCACTTTAACCGGAAACGAAACAGGAGTATTCATAAAGTTATAATTGGTAATTGGTAATTGGTAATTTGTAATTAATTCCGAAGTTGGGGCAACCACCGGGGATTGCCCCTGCGACATAACAGCGATTAAAAGTTGTTGATAATCACCGGCTGGGTTTGCCGCGTCGCAGGAGATGCCGGTGCTGGGGCAGGATAAGGTTGCGGATAAACCGGATAACCAGGTTGCGGATAACCAGGTTGCGGATAACCAGGTTGCGGATAACCAGGTTGCGGATAACCAGGTTGCGGATAACCAGGTTGTTGGGGAGTTGGGTATTGAGGCAAAGTATTGGGCTGTCCGGGATATTGAGGTGCAGTATTTCCAGGAAAAGTTTCAGGAGAACCAGCACTTCCTTGGGGAAATTGCTGTTGATTTTCTGATAGATTTTGAGGATTAGATGGAATTCCTAATATGCCTTCGACAGCGCGGCGGAGAATTGGTCTGAGGGGAATTGCTAAGCTCATTTCGGCGGTTGAGCCGATCGCCATTACAGACAGGGCTCCGACAATAGCTAGTTTTCCGAATCCTGTTTGCAGTTGGTGTTGAGTAATCATTATTTGTCTTCCTTGTCAATAGTTAGGGGGAATATTTTTAAGAGTGAGAGTTGCGATCGCACGCCGTAGAAAAAGTACAATCGCCCAACTCTACCTAAACCGAGGATTTAGGTCATCGCACCCAAAACGAGACATCGCGGCGGCCATTAATAGAAGTTCCAAACTGGGTAACATTGACATTGCCACAGTTGAATTCCCCGAACAAACCGCGATTTCCTTGGTTGGCACATCGAACGGCGATCGTCCCGTTACCGTTAACTCTTTCTACTACTCCAATGTGTCCGTGAGTGCGATCGGCACCTGGGAAGGAAGTCTGCATAACAACGACAGCACCGGGTTGAGGGCCAACTTGACGGAAGCCGTTACGCTGCAACACTGAACCGTAATCTTTGGCACTCCAAACATAGGGAGGACGCAGTTGAAAGCGATTGTTTACGTAGATCGGACACTGGCAAAATTGCGCTGCTACGGCTGGTTTGATGTTGGAGAAACTCGCAGTTACGACTGTGCTGGCGGCGGCGAAAGCAGTTAACAAAGCTAGAGAGATTTTGGAGGAAGAAGTAAATAATTTCATGGTTGATTCCTTGTTTGTTTGCGGTTGTTTGCTTGACTTGTTGATACTTTCGCAGAACCGCAAAAAGATTTCGCCCGAAGAAGCGGGAGTTAAACAAGGAGTTAAGGATGGGTCAAAATATTGCGATCGAGCTTTGTTCGGAAAGAGTTTCAGGCGTTATAAGATTTAAGTAACGGAGTTTGTTAACTCCCTTAAGTGCTGGGTCGAGCGACGGACGGGCGGGATGCCCATCCCACAAGAGTTTTTGCACAGCACGGAGACGCACTCTACATATAAAATCTAAAATTAAACATCAAAATGACTTTACCCAAAGCAAGGCGCGATCGCGGCAGAATACTCACAGACAAAGGATGGAAGAGAATCTGGGACGCAATTTACCTCAAATTTGCCGATCGCCCCGGCTTGCAAAAAATCTCGGAGCTCACAGATCCTGGACTTAATCCAAAATCTCCCTCTTTCGTCTCCACGGATACGGTGTCTAATATATTGAATCGGCGAGCACCGGCTGACAAAGCCAAAATTGAGAGTTTGTTTGCAGCTTTTGGACTGCGACTCGAAGCTGACGATCGCACTTCGGGAGATATTTCGGGCAATCTCGCGCCCGCGACAACTCCTCAAACTCCCCAGAATTTGAGCGAATTGCCGGATATTTCGGGTTTTTGCGGCCGCCGGGAAGAATTAGGTTTGCTGAAAAACTGGATTTCGGTCGATCGCTGCCGCTTAGTTGCGATCTTCGGGATGGCGGTAATTGGCAAAACGGCACTTTCGGCGCAATTAGCCAAGCAAATTCAGCACGAGTTTGAATTCGTGATGTGGCGAAGTTTGTCTAAGGGGCCGCTTTGTCAAGATTTGGCGATCGACCTAATTAAATTTATCTGCCACTGTCAGGGCAAAAAACTGCCGGAAAACCTCAGTGACGGCATTTCGAGGCTGATTGAGCATTTGCAAGCGCACCGCTGTTTAATTGTCTTTGACGGTGTGGAAGCGATCTTAGATACGGGCGGTTTGGCTGGAAAATATCGATCGGGCTATCAAGATTACGAAAGACTGTTTAAACAAATAGGAGAATCCAATCATCAAAGCTGTTTGTTGCTTACCTGTTCCGAAAAATCAAGAGATATTGCTTTATTAGAAGGTCAAACTCGCCCCGTACGCTCTTACAAACTCATAGGTTTAGAACCTATGGCGGCCCGGGAAATCCTGCAAGAAAGAGGATTAGTTAAAGAAAAGTCATGGGACGAATTGATTGAATGTTATGCCGGTCATCCTTTGGCACTCAGGATAGTTTCGGCAATGATTTTAGAACTATTTGACGGTAAAACCTCGGAATTTATCAGACAAAACACAGTATTTTTAGGTCAAATTAATCATATTTTATTCCAGCAATTTCAGAGACTTTCAGTGTTAGAAACAGAGGTAATAAAACATTTGGCAACTGCTGGAATGCCAATGGATCTCGCTCAATTGCGGGGGGGACTTTCTGCACCAGTTTCCACCTCGAAGTTGATGGAAGCGCTGGAATCTCTGGGATGGCGATCGCTCATTGAAAAAATCATAGTCAGCGGTAATGTCGCTTTCACCTTACAGCCGGTAGTTCGGAAATATGCGATCGACCGATAGATACAGTCATGGACGCATAACCTCTGTAGGGTGCGCAATGCGCACGGCCCTGCGCATTGTGCATCCTACTAAGCAGCTACCTTTGCTCGCACCTGACTGACAAAATTTGACAGCATTTGCAATCCGATACTCGAAGACTTTTCCGGGTGAAACTGTACAGCCATCAGATTGTCTTTAGCGATCGCCGCTGTCACATTTTGAGTCCCGTGAGTCACCATTGCCGATCGCACTTCCAAATCTATCGGATCGACATAATAAGAATGCACAAAATAAACCCAAGGTTGAGCAGGTAAACTTTCCCACAGTGGCAAATTCGGCTGACAAAATTCCAATTGATTCCATCCCATGTGTGGAATTGTCAACCCCGGTTCCGAGTGAAACCTGCGCACTTTCCCCGCAATCACGCCCAATCCCGGTTCTACACCTTCTTCGGAACTTTCAAACAGAATTTGCAAACCCAAACAAATGCCTAAAAAAGGTTTCCCCGAGGCGATCGCACTTTTTATCGGTTCTATCAAATTGCGCGATCGTAAATTCTGCATTGCCGGATCGAACGAGCCCACTCCCGGCAAAACCACCGCATCCGCCTGCTCGATTGTAGCAGGAGAATCCGTAATTTGTGGCACTGCACCCACATTTTCCAAGCCCTTACAGACCGAGTGCAGATTGCCCATGTCATAGTCCACTACTGCAATGACAGACATTGACTTACTTGCCTTATATTATAAATATCGCTATTATTGCACAAAATTACCGATAATAAAGGTTCGTAGTGAGGACTTCAGTCCGCAAAGGTTCGTAGTGAGGACTTCAGTCCGCAAAGGTTCGTAGTGAGGACTGAAGTCCGCAAAGGTTCGTAGTGAGGACTTCAGTCCGCATCATTTTTTGAGGACTAAAGTCCTCACTACGAACCTATTTAATAGCGATCCATAGACGGGACATTATATGACTAAAAAAATCCTGCTAACCTCATTTGATACTTGGCTTCCCCATCAGAAATCCAACTCTTCCGACGACTTATTAGCCAAGATTTCTCAAATTGAATCTTTGGCTGATTCTCTAACTTTTTTGAGGAAACTGCCCGTAGATTTTCAGGAAGCGCCCAATTTGGCGATCGCCCAAATCAACCAACTCCAACCAGACACAATTATCTGCTGCGGCATGGCAGAAAGCAGACAAAAATTAACCATAGAATCCTGCGCTTGCTGCGAGACAGATACACTGAAAACAGCAGTCAATCTCGAACCATTAATCGCTGACTTAGCAACCACCGAAATCAGTCACGAAGCCGGAAAATATGTTTGCGAAGCCCTCTATTATGCAGTTTTAAAGCATATTTGCGATGCTCAACTTCCCGCTAAATGTATTTTCGTCCACGTCCCAATTTTAACTTCCGAAAACACCGACAAGATTGTCGCCGATTTTTTATTAATTATGCACCGCCTAACTACACGCAAGGATTAGAAACCGGGTTTCTACGAATATTTTTCGTTACTCATCGCCAAAACTCGTAGAAACCCGGTTTCTGAGATTGAGCGCAGGGACTAGAAACCGGGTTTCTGAGTGTATTTCTCGTTACTCGTCGCAAAAACTCATAGAAACCCGGTTTCTGAGATTGAGCGCGAAACTGCCAACTGCCAAGTAATTAACCGCCGTAATTCCAACCAGTGGTTTCTAACAGTAACGGATCTCCCTCGCGGTGAACACCGGCACCGATAACTTCTCCCACATAAACCGTGTGATCCCCGTGTTCTACAGCACCCACAACATTGCACTCGATGTAACCCAGAGAGTCCGAAATAATCGGACAACCAGTTTCCGCCCCAGCATAAAATTCTACATCCTCAAATTTATTGCCAACGCGCCGCTGCGGTTTAAAGAAATTTTGGGCTAACTCTTTTTGTCCTGCTTCCAAGAAACTCAAAGCAAACACACCGCTGGCTTTAATCATGGCGTGGGATTTCGAGTCTTGCTTAACGCAGTTGACGACTAAAGGAGGGGTAAAGGAAGATTGCATCACCCAGCTAGCGGTGAAACCGTTGACTTCCTCCCCGTCTTTGACACCGCAGATGTACAATCCGTGAGGGATTTTGCGCAGGATGGTCTTTTTAGCTTGTTCGTCTAACACGGGCTTACCTGATCGATAACTCTACACCGTTCAGTTTACCAATGTCGAGCCCACAAACCCAACTGTCTTAAGGCCGATCGACAATATCACCTTTTTCTCTTCTGTCTCTAACTTCGCGCCGCTTCGCGTACTGCGTCTTCGCGTACTGCGTCTTCGCGGTTCGTTAGATCAGCATTATTTCAGCGGGAAGCTAGTAAGTCTTAACTTACAACTCAACATTTAAAACTCTCAAACAACTCCGTGCTTCTTAAACCAATCTTGCAGCCGTTTCCAAGCATCATTGGCTTCTTTTTCGCGGTATGTGGGGCGATAGTCGGCGTTAAAACCGTGGGGCGCATCTGGATAAAGCACGATTTCGGAACCGCTGCTACCAGTTTTGAGAAGTTGCTGCATTTTCTCGACTGTATCGTTGGGAATTAAGTCGTCTTTGCCGCCGTAAAGCCCCAATACAGGTACTTTCAAAGTTGCTGCAAGGTCGATCGGCTGTTTGGGAGTTAAAGCCGTAGAAGCGCCAACCAAACGCCCGTACCAAGCCACTCCAGCTTTGACTTTCGGGTTGTGGGCCGCGTACAGCCAAACAATTCTGCCTCCCCAGCAAAATCCGGTAATTCCCAACTTATTAATATTGCCCTTTCCTGATTTTTGGGCCCAATTTACCGCCGCATCTAAATCGGACATAACTTGAGCGTCGGGAACTTTTGAGACAACTTTACTGACAATTTCTTGAGTATCGGTGATTTTAGAAACATCACCTTGGCGGGCAAACATCTCAGGGGCGATCGCCAAATAGCCTAATTTAGCAAAACGGCGACAAATATCTTGAATGTGTGCGTGAACTCCGAAGATTTCTTGAATTACTAAAATGACTGGAAAATTGCTGCCGCTGGCCGGCATTGCTCTGTATGCTGGAATTTGCCCGTCTTTCACGGGAATCTTGACTTCACCTGCAACTAAATTAGTTGTATCTGTGGTAATAGTTGCCGCAGCAATCGGATGAACTGCGAGGGCAAATCCGGCGCTTAATGCGGTGACAATAATAAATTGTCGGCGAGTTAAATCTTTCATCGGTAATGGGGAATAGGGAATAGGGAATAGGGAATAGGGCATTGGCAATTGGAACTAACCAATGACTAATGACTAATGACTACTGACTAATGACTACTGACTAATGACTAATGACTACTGACGAAACAGCCGATCGTGCTCTGGATGGTATAAGCGCGATCGACCTTCGACTTCTTTACCCAAAGCCGGACTAATCACATACATCGTCGTCCTAATCAAATTATTTTCGCGCGTAGCAACGGCCATTTTGTCAAGAGGAACCAGCACAATTTTTTCATCCGGCCAACCCAACCGATAACAAATCGCCACAGGCAAATCAGACGGGTAATGTTCCATCAACTTAGCTTGAGCTTGTTCGACATGGCGCGCGCTCAAATACAGACACAAACTCGCTTGATGAGCCGCCAAACTAGCTAATTCTTCACGTTCCGGCACTTCAGTTCGGCCGCTAATTCTGGTCAAAATAATTGTCTGCACAACTCCCGGAACTGTCAACTCAATTTTAAGTTTCGCTGCGGCAAGTTGGAAAGCACTAATTCCCGGAATTACCTCAAAAGCAATTCCCGCTTCAGCCAAAGCTTGCATTTGTTCGCCCACAGCCCCGTACAGACAGGGATCGCCGGAATGCAGACGGACGACGCTTTTTCCGTCGCGCACTCGCTCCACCATCAAAGGTACAATCTCTTCGAGGGTCTTATCTGCAGTTTGGATAACTTCAGCATCCGCGCGCACCCCCTCCAAAATTTGCTTTGGGATTAGGGAATCGGCAAATAAGATGACATCAGCCGCAGCTAGTAATTTTTGAGCCTTAACAGTCAACAAATCCGGGTCTCCGGGGCCTGCACCTACAATGTATACCCCTGGAATTAGGGATGCAATCTCTGTCAAACTCATGGCTGCTAAAAAATTTCCTAAATTTACCGGCGTTTCCGGATGCACCTATTTTGGTTGGAAGTAAGGGATGGTAGATGCACCCTGGTTTTGAACCCTAGAGACTAACGTCTCTGGGGTTTTTTATTGATCCTCTGGGGATTTGCGATCGACCTTTGACTGATCGCCCGTGGGGGAGACAACATCGGGTAAAGGTCGATCGAGCAAATAAAGCCAAGCCAACCCGCCCAAACCTAACACAATCCCAGTCAAGCTTACCATCTGTGCAGCCCGCAGTGGCCCGAACATCAAACTATCAGTTCGCAACCCTTCAATCCAGACTCTACCGGAACTGTAAGCTGCGATGTAAACCAAAAACAAAGCACCAGTTTTTAAGCGAATTTTTCCCTGCAAATCGCGGAAAAACAAAGTCAACAGCAGCCCAAATACTGTCAAATTCCACAGAGATTCGTAGAGAAATGTGGGATGGAAATATTCAAAATTAGCGTAGGCGGGCGGGCGACTATTTGGCGGAATATAGAGTTTCCAAGGCAAATCCGTAGGACTACCAAAAGCTTCCGAATTAAAGAAATTTCCCCAGCGTCCGATCGCCTGACCAAGAATTGCCGAAGGCGCGATTAAATCTGCCAATTGCCAAAAAGAAACTCGCTGGATTTTCGCAAAAATTAAAGCTGCAATCATGCCGCCCAAAATCGCCCCGTGAATGGCAATTCCACCTTTCCAAATCGCCAGAATATCTTCTGGCCTCTGGGCGTATTGTGGCCACTCAAAAGCCACGTAGTAAATTCGAGCGCAGGGAATCGCGCCCAAAACTAGCCAAATTGCTAAATCGCCCAGCAATTCCGGGTTGACGCGGCGCTTTTCGGCCAAATATTGGGACAGACTGACCCCAATTAAGACAGCAGAAGCTATCAACAGCCCGTACCAACGGATAGCTACGGGGCCGAGTTGAAAGACAATCGGGCCGGGGGATGTAAATTGAAACCCTAGGGGTAGCGTGAGAATATTTAGCACCATGAAAGTTGCATTAATTTTGGTGGAAAGCTGTCAAATTGGCATACCCTTTAACAAACTACAGAGTTTATTTTAGGTGACTACGGTCATTTACACGCAATATTTGGGGAATTTCGCCGAAAATTAACTTTGTTGCGGATATTTTTGTTGGGAGTTTTCTTTGTGATTCCACAATCAGATATCCCTGGCACACCCCTTAAAAAGGGGGGAACCGGATTATTCTCAAAGTCCCCCTTTTTAAGGGGGATTTAGGGGGATCGAGACTTCGCCTTCTGGAGGATTTTCGGCAGTTTGGGTCGAGAAGTTTTAAGATAGAGGGTGCCTTTAAATTTTCTGATGACCTATGTCTCCTACTTCCGTTTCTCAGGTGTACTCTTCTGGTAATTCCAAGGGTGCGAATCAGTCTCGCAAGACTGCTGCTTTGTCTGTTGAGTCTGGTAAAATTCCGCCGTTGTTGGGTGCGAGTTTGGCTGAGTTAACGGAGTGGGTGCAGCAAAACGGGCAACCTGCTTATCGCGGGAAGCAGTTGTACCAGTGGATTTATGAGAGAGGCGCGCGATCGATCTCTGACATTTCTGTATTCTCGAAACAGTGGCGCGAGACTGTTGCTAAAATCCCGATCGGGCGATCGACTATTCATTTGCGATCGGTCGCACCAGACGCTACGGTAAAGTATCTTCTAAAATTGGCAGACGGTCAAATCATTGAAACCGTCGGCATTCCCACCGAAAAACGGCTGACAGTGTGCGTCTCAGCCCAAGTTGGCTGCGCGATGGGCTGCGACTTTTGCGCTACCGGAAAAGGCGGTTTCAAGCGCAATTTAGAAGTAAACGAAATCGTCGATCAAGTCTTGACAGTACAGCAAGATTTCGGCCGCCGAGTCAGCCACATCGTATTTATGGGGATGGGCGAACCGCTGCTGAATTTCGATAACGTTGTAGCTGCTGTCAAGTGTTTGAATCAAGACGTAGGAATTGGACAGCGCAACATCACCGTTTCCACAGTTGGAATCCGCAATCGCATCACCCAATTAGCCGAACATCAACTGCAAGTTACCCTCGCCGTCAGCCTCCACGCTTCCAATCAAAGATTGCGCGAAGAGTTGATTCCTAGCGCGCACCCTTATCCTTTGGGTGAGTTAATGGCAGAATGTCGCGAGTATGTGCGATCGACTGGACGCAGATTAAGCTTTGAATACGTGCTCTTAGCAAACGTAAATGACTTACCAGAACACGCAGCCGAGTTAGCAAGTCAGTTGCGCGGTTTTCAGTGTCACGTCAATTTGATTCCCTACAATCCGATTCAAGAAGCTGAATATCAGCGGCCGACTCCCAATCGAATCAACAATTTTGTTGCGGTTTTGAAGGAGAAGAAAATTGCTGTTAGTGTGCGGTATTCTCGCGGATTAGAAGCAGATGCCGCCTGCGGACAATTGCGCGCTTCTGAGATTGAATAGTAGATTTTTTGTGTTAGGTAAAATTGGTTTGTAGTGTGGACTTTAGTCCGCTGACGGATGCGGACTAAAGTCCTCACTACGAACCTTTTTGATTGTGATTGTGCGAGTTGACATGATATTAGAACAAACTCTACAAGCGTTTAACCAGTATCCAGCGCAACTCCAACGGCGGCGTTTCTTGCACCGGAAATAAGTCGCGCCCGCTGGCCCAACTCACAAACCAAGGTGTCGGCGGCCACGCAGAATCAGGCAAATGTTTTTGTTCGTATTCAATCACCGATTCATCCGAAATAATTTCTAACGGCAAACCCTCGATTGCTGCTTGCAATTCTTGCTTTGTGATTAAATAAGACCAACATAATTCAGACATTTGTTTTGCCATCTCATCGGGTTCGTACCCATCGACAGCTAAGAAAGTGCTGAATAAGATAAAGCCGCCACTTAACACAGCATCGGACATTTTGCCCAGGAATAAGCGGACTTGTTCGGGATAGCGGAAGTGGGAGAGAACTTCGGTAGCAATGGCTAATTTGTACCGATAGGTTTTCATTCTCAATAAAGGATCTAAAACATCGCCTTGGGTGACATTTATCGGCAAGTTTTCGGCGGTGGCTGCTGCTGAGACTTTTTCGGCAAATATGGGCGTTAGCTCGATCGCATCCACGGAATGCCCTAACCTGGCTAAAGGCAGACTATTGCGCCCTGGGCCCGCACCAACATCTAAAATAGGTGCTTTACCCGGTTCACCTAATTCGGCAGCAATAGCGATGACTTTGGCATCGGGATGGCTGCCAAATAAAGGTTCGGGGCGAATATCCGGCCAGCTATGATATTTCTGGGCCATTGATTCGATTTGAATCTTGGTATTCATAGTAATCCCGCCTGCTAAACCGGTTTGGGCATTGGCGGGAAAGTATGAGACTATGAGATTAGCGTGGGGAGAATTTTTGAATCCTTCTGCTAAGGCGTTGGCGATTAATGTTCGCAAGTTTTCGGATTGAGCAGCGTCGAGGTTTTGTCCGAGAAGGTTTAAAAAGTCTGACAGTAATTTTAGATAATCATCTAACATTGATGGCAAGCAAGGTAGATAAAATTCTCCCTTGATGCCGATGTTCTTTTTGAGCCTTTCTTTCAGTATTAATTGCAAGCGATTGCAGTCGGTCAGCGGCGGCCTTTTTTCGGGCGAGTCGCTGACTGGTAATTCCGGGACAGATGCGGAACTGGTGAGGTTTTTAGTCACAATGTTTTTGATGGGATTCGGCAATAAGGGCGATCGCGCCTAACATAATTTTATGCTCTTGCACCTGAATTCGAGCGTGCAAGGTTTCTGCGGTATCATCCGGCAAGACAGGCACCGCAGCCTGCATTAAAATCGGCCCGCTGTCTACTTCCAAATGAGCGATGTGTACCGTACATCCGGTGATTTTAACCTTGGCGGCGAGTGCTTGTTCGACGGCGCGAATTCCTGGGAAACTCGGCAGCAAACTGGGGTGAATGTTAATAACTTTGTCTGGAAAAGCATCGAGCAAAACTTTGGTGACGATACGCATCCAACCCGCCATCACTACCCACTCTACATCATGGGATTGAAAAATTTTAACAATTTTTGTATCTAATTCTTCACGGCTTTTGCTATCGCGATGATTGAGCAAAATCGAGGGAATGCCGTATTTTTTAGCTCTGGCCGCGGCTTTGGCGTCGGGATTATTGTAAATTAATACTGGGATTTGAACATTAAGTTCTTGGTTTTGGATGGCTTGAGCAATTACCTCGAAGTTGCTGCCGCTTCCTGATGCTAAAATTCCTATTTTTAAGGGAGGATGAGCCGGAGCACTCGCACTTTTGCCAATTTCAGGAGAAATCAGGCTGGCGCTGGAATTAGCAGATACTGAATTAACTGTCATAAGTAGAAGGAAGAAGGAAGAAGGAAGAAGGAAGAAGTCATATCGCGTCCGGTCAATTGACCACTCTAAAATGGGTTCGTAGTGTGGACTTTAGTCCGCTCCGGGATTGCGGACTAAAGTCCACACTACGAACTATTTTTGTTATGGTAATCGACCGGACATGATATCATTAGTCATTGGTCATCAGTCATCAGCAAGAAGAAAGACAGAGAAAACTTTTTAGCGATCCGTATTTTACCTTTAATTAGGTGAATAAACTTAAATGATATCAAAAACAATCAATTAGAGTCTACAACATTCTTAAAAAACTCTTCCCTGAGAATCGAATAAATTTTCAGATCCCAATATCTGCCTTTGACAAATAGCTGCTGTCGCAAAATCCCTTCCAATTGCATCCCCACTTTTTCCATCACCCTCGCCGAAGCAATATTGTTAACTTCACATCTACCCATAATTCGATTTAGCAACATTTCACGAAAGCCAAATTCAATAATTGCATTGACAGCCTCGCTCATATATCCTTCACTCCAATATCTCCCAGAAAGCGCATAGCCAATTTCCGCGCGGCTGTGCGTCATGCTCCATTCCACAAATCCGCAAGTCCCGATTAACTTTTTCTCAGCTTTGTGGACAATTCCCCAATCTACAAGCTCTCGTCTCTTGTACATTTTTGTTAGAGACTTGAGAAAGTATTTCGTGTCTTCGATGGAGACATGAGTTGACCACATTGTGTATTCTGAGACTTCTGGGTTTGAGGCATACTCAAACATATCGCTGGCATCGTTTAAAGTGATTTTTCTGAGTAGGAGCCTTTCAGTTTCAATAGTGGGTAAATTTGCTAATATATCGAGCAATTTCATTGTGACATTGACCTATATTGTGAGTCTAAATCAATTGTATAATTTAGGTGAAGAAATTTTTGCTTGTCCGATGAGAGGAACGAAGCAATCGCCAAGATTAAGATTGCTTCGTTCCTCTCTTCGGACAGTTATGGACGGTTGTACAATTCACTGAGACGCGCTATATTGTGATACTATTTAAAACTACAAGCTAAAATTTATAAGCCAATGATTCCGATAAAATCTGGGCGTTTTAACTGGTTGGACAATGAGTCGATCGCAGCTTGGACATTTCTAGCCCCAGCTTTGCTGTTTCTGGGTACTTTTTTGATTTGGCCGATCGCCTATTTATTTTACCTCAGCTTTACCAGCGGCAGCTTTACCCAGTCGGGAGTGCGTTTGATTGGTTTGAACAACTACTCGCGTCTAGTCACAAACCCGGATTTTTGGCAAATTATCCAAAACACGCTCTATTTTACTACCGCCACAGTCATTCCTAGTTTAGTAATTCCGTTGGGTTTGGCAGTTTTGCTAAATCGCTCCTTTGCTTGGCGGGGATCTCTCCGCACTGCTTATTTTATCCCTTCGATTACCTCTTTGGTGGCAGTTGGCTTGGGTTGGCGGTGGTTGTTTCAAACCGATGGCCCGGTGAATAGTCTGTTAATGGCGATCGGCTTAAATCCTATTCCTTGGCTCAGCAGCACAGTTTGGGCAATGCCAGTCATAATTTTACTAAGTATTTGGAAACAATTAGGCTTTAATATGATAGTATTTTTAGCAGGATTGCAAGCAATTCCGGTAAATCGTTACGAAGCGGCAGAATTGGACGGAGCTAATGCTTGGCAACAATTTTGGTACATCACTTTACCAGGTTTGCGGCCGACTCTAGTATTTGCTACCGTGACTACAGCTATTTTTACCCTGCGGAGTTTCGAGCAAGTTTACGTCATCACCGGCGGCGGCCCTTTGAACTCTACTAATTTGCTAGTTTATTATATTTACGAGCAAGCTTTTTCACAATTTGATTTTGGCTATGCAGCCGCAGCGGCAACTTTTCTGATGGCTATAGCTTTGATATTAGTTTATGTTCAGCTTAAAGTTTGGGGTGAAGATTCTTAATTAGGTAGGGACACAGCTATTGGTGTCAAGTCAAGACTAAAATCCATCACAAATCTCGCTGATAGCTTAGTCTAGAACCCCCTAAATCCCCCTTAAAAAGGGGGACTTTGAAGCTCTTATCCCCCCCCTTCTTAAGGGGGTTAGGCAGGGTGGCTTAATTGTCGGGAAAGGAAATCTGAAAGTACCGAAAGCTGGTTGGCCTGTGATCGAGCATTCCTCAAAGGTCAACGAAGTAATCAGCCTTTCAAGATTTCACCTCTCGACAATTAATCCACCCTGCCTTCTTAAGGGGGTTAGGGGGGATAGAGAGGCTCATGTTAAGCCACAAAATATTGGTAACTTTTGATATTAATGCAAATAATACGTTGCGAGTTTGCATAAAACATACTTCTGATAGAGACCAAAAAGAGCGACGATTTGTTACAGTAAAATGGTATAATTTAAATTATTCAAGCTATGCCGAAAAAAGTTCGCCATCGCGCCATAAAAATCTGTCTTGTGTGTCTTGTTTGTGCCTTAGCAATTACTATTTCACCAATTTTTACGCCCGCTCAATCAACCACTCAATTAGAGTTTCGCATTACTCAATTAGAAAGTCAAATTTCTGAACTCAGGGGACAAATCTACAGCTTGCAGTCTCAAGGTTCTGGAGTGACGCGGCCTCAGTCTCCGAACCGCCCGGGTTCTAGTCGGACAAATCCTAGAATGCTTTCGGGAGATCCGATGTTTGACAATTTAGCAACTTTGGCAATTGAAACTAAGCAAGATGTGCTCAAAATTAAAGAGCGGTTGTCTAAGTTAGAAGCTTCTAGAAGTCGTTAGTCATTTGTCATTTGTCGGAAGAAGGAAGAAGGAAGTCGGAAGAAGGAAGAAGGAAAAATTATCCTACTCGCCCACTCGCCCACTCTCCCTCTCTCCCTCTCTCCCTTCTCCCCGTCTCCGACTTTGAGGTGCCCAAAAGCAGGGTCTGCTAAAAGTCAAGTTGCAGAACTATTCAATGATATGGAAATAATAGGCTGCAACCACAAAATTGATACCTAACAGCAACAGAAACCAGGCTGTGCGAAAGGTGTAAGGGAATTTGCCCGTTTTCATCACGGAGTCGGATTTTAATTGGTTCTTTGCTATCTCTGCCATGATTCAAGCTCCTAATTCATATTGTCACTCTATTTACAAATAGCAGAGAGCGTCGCACATGACACAATCCTTTAGTGTTATTTTTTGTAAATAGGACTTGATACCGAGTTGAATTTAGATTGCTTTCAATCGATCGCTCCTGCGTGGTAGGAACTGCGGACGAGAGGCCCCGATCGCACGCGGTCAAACCCCATGTCGCGGGCGATCGACCCGAAATGGTCAAATTCGGCTGGTGTCCAGTATTTGCGCACTGGGAGGTGTTCTAGAGATGGTCTCATGTATTGACCGAGGGTGAGCCGATCGCACTTGGCATCCCGCAAATCAACCATCGCTTCCACAACCTCGGCCTCCGTTTCCCCGTGCCCCAACATCAAACCGGATTTGGTGGGAATACTTGGGTCATATTCCTTGACAATGCGCAAAACGTCGATCGACCGATCGTACTTTGCCCCCCTCCGCACCGGCCCTTGCAACCGTCGCACTGTCTCAATATTGTGGTTGTAACAAGCCGGTTTCGCCTCTACCACCGTCCGAATCCGCTCTCGCTGCAATTCATCCAAACCGGAATTCTCCGCCTCAGCAGTCCTCCCTAGTCCTCCCCAAAAATCTGGCGTTAGTACCTCAACTTCAGTATCGGGGTTTAAGTGGCGGATTTGGGCGATCGTCCCAGCAAACCAACCCGCGCCCCCATCCGGCAAATCGTCCCTCGCCACCGAAGTCAGCACCGCATAGCGCAAACCCAATAACTGCACCGCCTCCGCCACCTTCTGCGGTTCCTCCGGGTCGAGGGGCATCGGAGAATGACCTTTATCTACTTGACAAAAAGCACAAGCACGGGTGCAAGTTGGCCCCATTAACAAAAAAGTCGCCGTTTTTTGGGCGTAGCACTCGCCCCGGTTGGGACATCTCCCCTCCTCACAAATTGTGTGAATTTGCCGCTGTTTGATAATTTTTTGGACTTCGGAAAGTTCGCTAGCTTTGCCAATGGGCTTACGCAGCCAATCCGGCATTGCCTCGATTTCACTCCGCATTTGGGCGGCAGTTGCTTTGACTGTAGGAGTTTGAGGAGTTTTGGGCGACATGAAATTAAGTGGCATTGAGTTAATATACTCGATCGTATCCGAAATCAAAGTCGCTGAACTTGTAGCACTAGCGCGCGAAATCTGAATCGCGCTGAATTTGCAGCAAAACTCAACTCGTGCAGAATTCTGGGTAGAATTCTCTTAGAGATATACTGAAGGTTGCAAATCATCAGACCACACGGTGCGCAGCTTTCCTCAGAGACTTCTGTCCTGAGACCAAAGCGACTTGGGAGACTTTAGTCTCCGTGGTCTTTGATCTATAATCAGTATGCAAGTAAGTAAATTTGTCTACGTGACGAGCTATCCTAGTACGGAGAAATTCCGGCCACTTAGTAAACGCATTCAGGCGTCAAACAAAAAGAGCGAGTAATAGCAGGATGGAAAGCGTACCGAACTGGCGAAAGTGATAGACCCAAAAAGCATTTGAAAAGGATAACGTCAGCGCGATTGCAGCATCGAAAGATAGTTGTTTTGAGCGAAAACGAGGCACTTTGACAATGCCTTTGAAGATTGGTTTCTAATCTATTCAAAAATTTCTCAGGCCCCGGCCCTGAGACCGTCAACACTCATTACTGAAGGAGTCAGTCGTGGCTGGTCAAAAAATCTTGGTAATTGATGACAGTAAAGTCATCCGCGTTCGAGTTCGAGAGATGTTACCTCAAGGTAACTTTGAAGTTCTAGAAGCAAAAGACGGTGAAGAAGGACTCAAACTGATCCGCGAAGCCCGACCGAATCTAATTATGTTAGATTTCCTACTGCCCAAAGTCAGTGGTTGGGAAGTGTATCAAAAAGTGCAAGCCCATCCGGTGCTTTGCAAGATACCTTTGGTGATCATGTCGGGGCGCGAAGAAGAGGTGATGGAGAAAATTCCCAAACCCTTCGAGAAGCATTTTTTTGCATTCATCGCCAAGCCTTTTGAGAAAAAACAGCTAACCGAAGCCATCAAATCGGCGATGGTATTGGCTAAAAAGAAACCAGTACCCGAAGCCCCAGCCGCTGCTGCTGCTGCACCAGGTTCTGGAGCCGGCGCTGCCGAAATTCAGGCGATGACTCTGAAAATGGCGAAAATGCAAGCGGAAATTGATACGCTCAAAAAACAAATGACTCAGGTGATTACGATCATCAAGCAGATGAAAGCGAAATAATTCTGCTGTCTTTTCAAGGCACTTATTTAGAAGGCACTTATGTAGAAGGAAACTTCCACACAGTGCAACTTCTTATTAAGTCTCAATGTACTCGCTTGTATCCGCTTTTTTTTGCCAAATTTGTTGTGTGCGATCGCCAACAGCTTGCAATGAGTTTCTCAAAATCCTAGTGATAAAATCAACTGAAAGTTGAAAATTAAACCAGGGAGGAAATCAATTATTAATCTTAATTCGGATTTTTAATTACCGTTCGTGCCAAGCTCAACTATCAACTCCTCAGTCTCATTTTTTTGGTTAATGACTAACGACTATTCCGATTTTTTGCCTCAACTGCGTGCCTCAACTGAGCAATTATTGAAAAGATTAGACTGCTTCGATCGAGCGCAGGTATTAGCGATTGGAGATTTGACCTTGGACGAGTTTCTTACCGGACAAGTAGAGCGAATTTCCCGCGAAGCACCTGTGTTGATTTTGCGCTACGAAAATACTCGGCAACTACCCGGAGGAGGCGCAAATGCTGTCTACAATTTGGCCAAACTGGGAGGCAAAGTCAAAGTTGCTGGTTTGGTGGGAAAAGACGACCAGGGAAAGGCTTTGTGCGGTATTTTTGAGGCTGCGGGAATTGATACGGCTGGCATTTTAATCGATTCGCAGCGTCCAACTGTCACCAAAACTCGAATTTCTGGGCACGCGCGACAGTCGGTGACTCAGCAAATTGTCCGAGTCGATCGCAAATCGGATGAGTTGCCGGATTTAGACTTGCAATTGCAATTAGCAGACTACATCCGGCAGCAAATTCCGACAGTCGATGCCGTGGTTTGTTCAGACTACGGCGATGGAGTTTTGACTCGTTTGGCGATCGAATCTGCTGTTGTTCCGGGTAAAACAATTGTAGACGCTCAAACTGATTTGCAGCGATATTCTGGAGCGATGCTGTTTACTCCGAACTTGCCAGAAGCCGAGCAAGCAGTCGGATATTCGATCGACAATTCTCAAACTTTAATGCAAGCAGGACGGGATTTGTTGAACTTAACTCAAGCTCAAAAAATCCTGATTACTCGCGGCGATGAAGGGATGAGTTTGTTTGAAAGAGTGAACGGCGAAGCAATCAAAAATTCACCCTCTCCAACATCTACTTGCGAAAACGGGGAATTTGCTATTCAACGTTGGGATATTCCCCCTTTTAACAAGACTGATGTGTTTGATGTAACCGGTGCTGGAGATACAGTCGTAGCAGCAATGACTTTAGCTTTGTGCGTCGGTGCATCTGGTTGGGAAGCGGCAGTTTTGGGCAATTTGGCCGCTAGCATTGTCGTGCGTCAATTCGGTACGGCGACGACGACTGCGGAGGAAATGAAAGAATCTTTGAAAACGATGGTTTATGACTAATTATTGGGAATTGGTAATTGGGCATTACTAACCAATTCCCAATTCCCAATGACTACTGATATCAATTCCGGCTGCGCCGGAATGATATAGAGGACACGGCAGTGCCGTTTCCCTACTTACTCTTTTTCAAAATTTGTCCCTTGTCATCAATCATCAAACCAGTATTGGGAAAATCGCTCTTTGTCAAACGGCGAATTAACCCCACACTCCTAAAATCATTATCAACAGACGGAATACCTCGGCTGTCAAGTTCTATCGGGATAATCTTACCAGAAACAAAATCCCCTTGCGGAGTCATTTTTACATCTAAAATCAGAGATTGACCAAGTTCTGCGGCTGTGGACAAAGTGCGATAACCCATAAAATTGCCCAGGGAATACGCAATCAATTTCCCCTTGTAAAGTTCCAAAGCTCTGGTAACGTGCGGGCCATGTCCCAAAATCAAATCTGCTCCCGCATCAATCATTGTCCGCGAAAACAAAACCATGTTTCCCCGGTTTTCTCCGTAAAAGAATTCGTTTTTATTTCTCACATTCAGAGCTCCGGTTCCTTCGGCTCCAGCATGAACTGATATCACTACAATATCAGCCTTTTGCTTCGCTTTTTTGACTATTTCTGCCCCTGCTTTCAGTTCCAGTAAGGAGTTGTGAACTTCGCCGTAGTTGCTGAAACCGATAAAGGCAAAATTCACGCCCTTGACATTTTTGTAGACAATTTGATCTCTTTTGCCAACCGACTTCATGCCGTTGCTGTCGATGTTTTTAATTGTGTCCTTAAATCCCTGCTCGTTAAAATCGTAAGAGTGATTGTTGGCAATATTCAGAATATTAAAGCCAGCATCTTTCAAAAGTTTGGCATAACTTGGAGGTGTCCGAAATGCAAACAGCATTCCTCCGCCGCGTCCTTTGGAGCTGTAAGGGTAATCGGTCATCGTGCTTTCAAAATTGCCAAACAAGATATCTGCTCCTTTGAGTTGCGGTTTCACTGACTCAAATAAACGCTCCTTATTTTCCGGCAGTTTGTTGTAGGGAAAATTGGTGCCGGGGATGATGTCGCCAACTGCTTTGATGCTGACTGTTGCGGGCACATTCGCAGGTTGTTTCGCAGCCTGGGAGGGAGATTTTGGAGCCGGTTGGGGTTTGGCTGCGGGTGCTGGTGCGCGCCCTTTTTGTACCGCAGGCTTTGACGTGAGAGGGTTAATCGTAGCGGTGTTTGAGGGTTTGTAAAGTTGAGAACCTAAAACAAAGCCGGATATCGGTACGATAATCAGACTCAGAGCACCAACTGACAGCCAAGATTTTTTGGTGTTAGGGCGGGTTAACGCTGGCTGGGGCGATCGCTTTTTCTGCCGTTGGTTTGTGGGTTTGGGAGTTGATATTTTCGGGGGTTTGGGCGGGGATTTTTCTGGTGTTTGAGTAGGTGCAGTTGTGAAGTTTTGAGTTTTTTCTACTTTTGGCAAAGCCGTAGAAACTGGGGAAGTGGGTGCACTGGTGGCAACTCCTGCACTCACGGCAACTGGCTGACTCACGGGTGCGAAAGTCAAGCGTTTTTTTAATTCTACTGTTTGAGTCCAAGCTGGTAATTGCTGGCCGTGGCGTCGCCCGTAAATTGTCACGGAGTAAATGTTGTTTGGTTGCAGCCGCTGTAACCCTTTGATTGCGACTCGGAGACAGGCTTCTTCTGCGGGCAATTGTGCTGCTTCGAGTAGCAGGTGTAGGCTGTCATTCTCTAGGCTGGCTTTGGCTGTGACGCCGAAGCTTTGGAGTGCTTGGCCAATCAGAAATGCGATCGCCCTGGCATCGCCTTCTTTTGCTAAATTTAAGATATCTTGTTGGCTCACAAATGCCTCTACTCTCACACTAAAAATTTAGCTCAATCTTATCTCAAGTTTGGCTACACAGGATTAAATAGCGATCGATTTAACTGAACTAAGTGGATCAAAATAAACATACTGAAAATATTCGGTTTAGCAGCCTGATATAGACTCAAAAACCGGGTTTCAGGTTTCCAGATCAAATCCACATTTTCCGACTGTCGCCTAGATTTAGACAAAAGCGATCGATCGAAGGAGGCGAGGAAACAGTTAGACTTTATTGTCAGGGCGCGCGATCGGTCAAAAATCCACGGCAACCAACAATCAAGAAAAGAAAAGGCCCGGGCGTCTACAGCGCCTGAAACGACTAGCAATTAACTTTGCCGATGTCGCAGCCCAACTCGCAGCCGCCGATAATGAGCAAATTGTGTGATTTAGATCCGCAGCGCTGCTACCTCGAACCAGAATTTTTCGCTCGAAGGAGTGCTATTTGTGAGTTAGTTGGGCACATAGCAGCTAGGATCGAGCTAACTCAAGGTTACACTAAAGCTCGTCACGCGGCGTTGCCTCTCAAAACCCCCGATTGAGTCTTATGGCGCACTACCGCTCCACTTTATGTTTATTGACTTGCATTGCCTGTCTGGGCGCTGCCTTTAGTCCAAATGCGGACGGAAGGCAACAGACTCTCAATGCGTCTGCGCGTGCTGTTTCTTGGGAAATTGCTCAGGTGGACTCTGCCTCGGACGATCGCCAGGACTCCAATCCTCCAAAACCGTCTCCAGCGCCCGATCAAAACAAATCTAAGCCGTCCAAAACGCCAAAATCCAATTCCAAAGTCCCGAAATCAATCTCTAATATAATCGTCATTTTGTCTCACCAGCGGGGGTTGTTAGTGTTGGGTTTGGCCGCCGTTGTCATCACGGCAGCGGCAGTATTTATCATGCTCAAATTAGTTAGCAGCGACGAGTCAAATCATTCTAGACGAAGACGGGGAAGAGCCGATCGCCAAAACCTCAGAAACTCTCAATTCACCAATCCCAATCCTCAGACAAAGTTGCAGGGAATTGGAGACAAAGGGGTTCCTTCTGGGGGACAAAAACCTGAGCCAGCATTACCCTACTCTCTTGATTTCCCCAAGGGCTATATCGACAGCAATGATGAATCTTTGCCGTCGATCCGGGAATTGCCAGAAGCAGAATCCGGGGATGGAGCTGTTGAGGGCGATCGAATTAATTCTGACACAGTACCATTGGAAATTCAAAACAACGGCTACAGCAACACAGGTTTTAACATTCCCGAAACAACTAATCGAGCTGATTCGCTTACGGCGAGTCGGAAGAAAGAGATTTCCGTTCCTGAAACTAATGATATACCTAAACTTGATATCATTGAAGCGCTGATCGAAGATTTGCAGCATCTAAATCCGACTCAGCGTCGCAAAGCAATTTGGAAACTGGGCCAGCAGGGAGATTCTAGGGCAGTTGAACCGTTGCTCTATTTGCTAGCAAATTCTGACTCGAAGCAGTACAGTTTAATTTTGGCAAGTCTCTCAGAAATTGGCATTCGCACGCTCAAACCGATGAATAATGCCTGGTCAATTTCGCTGCAAAATGAAAACCCTGAAGTGCGCAAAAATGCGATTCGTGACTTGACGCGAGTTTACGAATTGGTAAATCAAATCAGTCATTTGTTGCACCGTGCTACGGACGATCCCGATGCAGAAGTTAAGGAGACTGCTCGCTGGGCTATCAATCAGTTAAACCGCATCCATCCGCGTTCTGGGAGGGATGATTGAAAATTGGGCATCGGGCATCGGGTCGAAGAGCATCGGGAATTGGGAATGGGGAATTGGGAATGGGGAATTGGGCATTGGGAAAATCAAATAAGCTGTCGCGGATTTAAATTGTATATTTAGGGCGAGCGGGACACGCCACAAGAGTTTTATTGTTTTTTAATATGCAATTTAAGTGCAGAACAGCTTAACCAATAACCAATAACCAATAACAAACAACAAACAACAAACAACCAATAACCAATAACAAACAACCAATAACCAATAACAAACAACCAATAACCAATAACAAACAACCAATAACCAATAACCAATGACTGAATCTTTAAAACTATTATTTCTCTCAACTTCTGTCGGTCAACTCGGTTCGGGGTTGGGTGGCGGAGTCGAACTTACAGTCCTCAACATTGCTCAAGAATTGCACCGCCGAGGTCATAAAATAGCTGTTGTGGCACCAGTCGGTTCAGTTTTAGAATCAATTCGGGTAATCGAAATAACGGGAGATTTGCAGGTAACTGCGCAAACACAAGATTACAATGCTTCTATTGTGATGCCTGCCGATGCTGTGCTGGCAAATATGTGGGAATATGCTCGTAAAGTTGAGGAGGAATGGGATGTCATTGTTAACTTTGCCTATGATTGGTTGCCGTTTTATTTGACGCCGTTTTTTAGGACTCCGATCGCCCATTTTATCAGTATGGGATCACTTTCGCGATCGCTCGATCGCATCGCCGGACAAATCGCCGCCAAATTTCCCGGTACGATCGGAGTTTACACCGTTTCCCAAGCCGAAACCTTTGCCTTTGCCGACGAGTGTCAGTTGTTGGGAAGCGGCATCGATTTATTGCTGTACGAATTTTGCAGCCAACCGGAACCCAAATTAGCTTGGTTAGGTCGTATCGCCGCGGAGAAAGGCTTAGAAGATGCTGTGGCGGCCGCGAAAATTACAGGCATTCCCCTCAAAATTATGGGCAAAATGCAGGATGAGGATTATTGGCAAAAAATTTGTGCCGATTACCCGGATGCTCCGGTAGAATATTTAGGGTTTATGACAACAATCCAAATGCAGAAGCAAGTCCGAGAGTGTCGAGCCTTGTTGATGACACCGCGCTGGGTGGAAGCTTTCGGAAATGTGGCGATCGAGGCTTTAGCTTGCGGTGTACCTGTGATTTCCTACGAGCGCGGGGGGCCAGCCGAAATTGTGCGAGACGGACTGACGGGCTTTTTAGTGGAGCCTGATAGTGTAAATGGTTTGGTAAGTGCGATCGCCCAAATCGACAAAATTGACCGCCGGGCTTGTCGCAGCCAAGCAGAGGTAGAATATTCTTTAGGAGCTTTGGGCGATCGTTTTGAACACTGGTTCAAATCTATTCTAAATTTGAGTTAAATAAACTCTTAATCCACCACAAAAAAAAGACAACACAAAAAACTATGCCAACCGAACGTTTAGTGCTTTTATCAAGTAGAGAAATCGCAAAAATGCGCGAAGCAGGTCGGTTAGCCGCCGAACTGCTGCTACATCTAGAACCAATGATCAAACCGGGTGTTAGCACTCTCCAAATTAACGACGAAGCCGAACGTTGGACTTTGGCACACGGGGCAAAAAGTGCTCCGCTAGGTTATAAAGGATTTCCTAAATCTCTGTGCGCTAGCGTCAATCAAGTAGTCTGTCATGGCATCCCAAATGCTAAACAAATTCTCAGAGAAGGTGACATTATTAATATTGATGTAACTCCTTTGGTTGATGGTTATCACGGCGATACTTCTAAGACTTTTTTTGTTGGGAAACCTTCGGCTGTCGCTAAAAGGTTGGTGGAAGTAACTGAGGAATGTTTGAGGAGGGGAATTGCGGAAGTTAAACCAGGTTCTCGTACTGGCGATATTGGTGCGGCGATTCAAGAGTATGCGGAAGCACAAGGTTTTTCGGTTGTGCGAAATTTTGCCGGACACGGGGTACACCGAGTGTTTCATACGGAACCGGAAATTTTGCACTATGGGAAGCGGGGGACGGGAAAGAAGCTCAGACAAGGGATGGTTTTTACGATCGAGCCGATGATTAATGAGGGAACTTACGAAGTGGAAATTCTTGCCGATGGTTGGACGGCTGTAACTCAAGATGGCAAGCTTTCGGCTCAATTTGAGCACACGTTGGCGGTGACTGATTCTGGGGTGGAAATTTTGACTTTACCGTAGTCATAATTAATCAACTATAGGAAAAATCTAGGCATTGAGGCTAGTAATAGCTAATATCAAATCCTCTCTTGATCGGAATAGTAAATTCGAGTTAACTGTTAACTGTTAACTGTTAACTGTTAACTGTTAATACCATGAGAAGTGCAACTGGAATGATATAGAGGAGACGGCAATGCCGTGTCCCTACCAAAAATAATATTGTAGGGAGACGGCATTGCCGTCTCCTAATTTTGGCTAATAATTCCGATGCTGCGGGATTTGATATTACTTGTCTAAAAATTTGCCTAAAAACGAGTTTTAGGTTCGATCCAATCTGTGCTGGCTTGAGTGCCAAAAACTAGGGGTTTGTCTTGGCTGACAGTTGTAGTTTGGCCTGTCACATCGACTGCACAAAGAGGCCAATGTCGATCGCCCAAATGGCCAGCGCGGAACAGAACTTGTCCCGGGTAAACTTGACTCCAACCCAACAATACAGCATGAGTGTAAAGACTACGAGCCGGAGCAACGGTATAGGTGTGATTATCGTTTTTGTCCCAAATGACAGCATAGTCGGACATATCGGAAGAGTTGAACAGCGCTTCAAATTCACGGGCGAGAACCCGGGAATCCTGTTGATTCCAAGAAACAGGCACTAAAATGGCGATCGTCCCAGACATATCTGTATCATCGCTAGCATACATCCCACTCTCGGCCAGTGGCGAAGCAGCCGCCACTGTTTGCAGATCCCCGGTTTTGAGATTTTCCACAAACATGACACTGCTAACCCGACAATGGGCAAGTTCCGGCTGTATTTGCAACTCAATTCGACTGTAAGCAGCGTATTGGCCGTTAGTTGAAATTAGGGAAGGGCTGCGATAATAACGGAGGCCTGCGCCGACAGTGGAACTGACTTTAGCGTGAGTGTCATTAATCCATTCCCAAGGAACGGGATAAGAGCTATTTAAAGGATCTGTCATCGGTTTTTCTCCCAAAGGTTCTAGTGAATTATTAGACATTTCCAGAAAAGCCAGTTTTGAACAGGCAAGATGCCTATTCCACAAAAATTATTGGAGAGGTCTATTTAACAGATTCAGGCTGACACGCAGGGGATGAGAAACCCGGTTTTTGCCTTGATGTTTCGCCGCCAAACTCCAGATTTGTAGCAACCGGGTTACTTTTTGAGATTTTCGATTGGTGGACAAATCTCAAATCTCAAATCTCAAATTTTAAATCGATCGGCAAAGGTGGCAAAGTCTGCTAACTTAATTTAGTTGGTAACAGAACTTAACTCAAGTCCTAGGAAAATCCAATAGGTAAGATAGTATCAAAATACATCTGCTATGTGCACCGACAGGGAGGAAAAATGACGCCATCTTTTAACCAAAAACCTTCAATCCCCCCGGTTCGCGTCTCCAAGTCGCGGGGAAAAGGTTTGCTTGTACTGTCGCTAATATTTCGACTGTTGCTGCTGGGTGTAGGCAGTGGTTTTGCCTGGGTTTTGGGGATGGCGATCGCTCAAATTTATCCCTCTAACACCGCCCAGATGCCGATCGCCGAAAGATTGCTGCGTCTAACTCAAAATTTGACCCCCAGCCCGACCCGCGCGCCAGCAACGCCAATTCCGGCGCTGCCAGCACCAATCGCTACACCGACTCCCCAGTCAAAAGTCAGTCCGGCCCAAAAAGAGAAATTGCAATCCGATTTGAGACAGTTGCAGGGAGAGTTGAACGCGCTAATTGGGCGTACAGCGGCATTGGAGAGTCAGTTGGGTAGCAGTCGCCCGACGGAAACTTTGGAAAAGCGGTTGCAGTTGATGTCGCGGGAATTGGCTGCGCCGGAGACGGTGGCAAGTCCTACTCCTGCTTTACCTGCGATCGGCAGTAGCCCGACTCTGAACCCTGGAAGCGTGAATAATGCGCCACAGAATGCCAGTAATCCGGTGTTTGGGGGGGATGCACTGATGGTAACTCTGCCCAGCGATGTTTTGTTTGATACTGGTAGCATTTCATTGCGCGCGGGAACCAGTGCGATTTTGGACAATTTGGTGGCGGATTTACGCAATTACGAGGGGGCGACGGTGCGGGTGGGCGGCCACACTGACGACGCGGGGGAAGCGGTAGACAATCGCAAGGTGTCGTTTGCGCGGGCTCAGGCTGTGGGGCAGTATTTGTCTGGTGTGCTCGGCCAGAAATATCATTGGGTGGCGATCGGCTATGGGGAAAGTCGCCCTTCGGTGGATAATAGTTCTGATGCTAACCGGCAGCGCAATCGCCGCATTGAAGTGGCAATTAGTCCTTAGTTTTTAGTCATTAGTCATTAGTCACTGATCATTAGTCATTAGTCAGCGGGCTGGTTGATATGGACTTATTGCATAAATTTTTGATTGATAGTCAACCGCATATTTTAGGCATTAACACAGATTAACGCAGATAATTTCCTGAATAGTTTGTGGCTGTGGCAATCTTGTCTAGTATTTTGAATTCACTGTGCTGAATTTTAGGAAAAATCATTCAACATTATTTGTAGGGTGTGTCGCATTAACAGTTGACAGTTGACAGTTGACAGTTGACAGTTGACAGGGAAGTTTTTAGGCAGGGGATTTAAGCCCCAGCCTAAAAACAATCCACCTAAAGGTGGGGGATTAAATCCCCTGTGCTTTGGTCAACAATCTCTAAATTTGACAAATAATCGAGCGGGCGACGCACCTGATACAATATTTGAGAAAACAAGACTTTGACGAGTTTGGTATTTGTGGAAATAATTTTATTGAATGGTATCAGGTGCGTCGCTATGAGATTGTCGATATGAAAGTTAGGGATTTTTGATGGCGACACACCCTACCACTCTCACGCTGAAGGTGTTATGGACGGCAAGTCAGAATTATTTTTAGATTGATTTATTATCTCTCGATGTTCGCTCCTCAGCTTCGGTTTTAAGTACAAGTTTTCAATCAAAGCTGCCACTCCCGCAAACCAAGGTGGCACAATTACCGCCCCAATAATTCCCAATACTTGAACGCCTCCCAAGACAGAAAGCAATTGATACAAAGGATGTACTCCAACTGACGAACCAACCAGCAAAGGATCGAGGACGTAAGTTTCCAAGTTCTGGATAAATACAAATAACAATAATACCCACAAAAGTACCCAGCCACCTTTAGCTAATGCTACGATTAATGCTGGTATTGCTCCCAATACGGGGCCGATAAATGGAATCAGATTGGTCACACCTGCGATCGCACCTAAGCCCAAAGAAAATTCGGGCATTCCCAAAATGCTCAAACCTGTGGTAATGAATATGCCTAAAATCCCAGAAACTAGGAATCTCCCGCGAATGTAACTCCCCATTCTTTGAGCAATCGGTGTAGCTTGGGCTGCTAATCTTTCGTCCCAAGGTTTTGGGAAAAACTGCACTAAACTTTTAATTAGTGTGTCACTGTCGGCAACCATGTAACCTGAAATAAATAATGCTAAAACTAAACTGAAGAAACCGCCGAGAATGCCTCTAGTTAAACTGTACGATCGCAAAACCAGTTGTTGACTCGATCGAATCAGCCAATTAGTCAACGATTGAGTGTCCAATAACTGACTTACGAATGTTGGTGCATCGTCCGTGAGGCGACTTGCTAAGCTGGTAGCCACCGTTTCCAGGTTTTCGACATAAAGTGGTAATTGTCGCAGCAGTAACTCTATTTGTTCGATGACTGTCGGGCCGATTAACACTACCGTCCCGCTAAATCCGCCGATCAAAGTTAAATAAACCATAATCACCGCCAACCAACGGGGAACACGCATTGTTTCGGCCCAATTGACGATCGGGACGATCGAAGCCGCGAGCACGACTGATATCATCAGAATTACTAACAGGCTACGCAATTGCCATAGCAAAACCAGCAGTAAGGAAGACGCTATTATTAGCAGTAAGTTAGGTAAAGAAATGGTTATCCGTTGTTCTGACATAATTAAATAAATGTAGTCTAAGAGGGCGGGTTTACCCAAAATATTTAGGGTTAAATCCGCCCCGACGATGGGCTGTAGGGGCGGGTTCACAAACAATAATTGCCTAAAATCCCTAATCTCGTAAACCCGCCCCCACCCAACGGTAAATCGCAATCTACTTTTTTTAGACGATCGAACTAAGGCAAATCCGTCTCACCCATCAGATAAAGGTCGCACTCGCGGGCCACGCCGCGCCCTTCATTAATCGCCCAAACAATCAAACTTTGTCCCCGGCGACAGTCACCAGCCGCGAAAACTCCCGGAATGCTGGTGGTATATTTTTCGTGCTCCGCCTTCACATTGCTGCGGGCGTCGCGTTCCAATCCCAAGTCATCCAGCAAGGGCTGTTCCGGGCCCAGGAAGCCCATCGCCAGCAACACAAGCTGCGCCGGCAACACTTTTTCGGTGCCCGGGATGTGGTTTGGAATGAACTGCCCTTTCTCGTTTTTCGCCCACTCCACCTCAACGGTATGGACGGCTTTGACGTTGCCGTTTTCGTCGCCCTCGAACTTCGTGGCGGTGGTGAGATAGCCGCGGGGGGTTCTGAGGGCGGTTTGGGCAGGATTTCAAGCTGTACCAGGCTTTTGCAGCCGTGGCGGATGGAGGTGCCCACGCAGTCGGTGCCGGTGTCGCCACCGCCGATAATCACGATATCTTTACCTTCGGCGGAGATGAAATTGCCGTTGGTGCTCTTGTCTAAAACTGCTTTGGTGTTCGCTGTCAAAAAGTCCATCGCGAAGTGGATGCCTTTTAATTCCCGCCCTTCGATGCCTAAGTCGCGGGGTTTTGTCGCGCCGGTACAGAGGACAACGGAGTCGTATTCTTTTAGCAGTTGTTCGGCTGGTAAGTCTTTCCCAACTTCGGTGTTGCAAACGAATGTCACGCCTTCGTCTTCGAGGATTTTCAGGCGGCGCATCACGACTTGTTCTTTGTCTAGCTTCATGTTGGGGATGCCGTACATTAGCAGGCCTCCCGGTCGATCGGCTCTTTCGTATACAGTTACCAAATGACCTGCTTTGTTCAGTTGCGCCGCAGCCGACAAACCGGCGGGCCCGGAACCGATAACGGCGATTTTTTTGCCGGTGCGTTTGGCGGGTGGTTCGGCAGTAATCCAGCCTTCATCCCAGCCTTTGTCGATAATTGCGACTTCGATGTTTTTGATTGTCACCGGCGGGTTGTTGATGCCGAGCACGCAAGCGCCTTCGCAGGGGGCGGGACAGACTCTGCCGGTGAATTCGGGGAAGTTGTTGGTTTTGTGGAGTCTGTCTAGGGCTTCTTTCCACAGTCCCCGATATACTAAGTCGTTCCATTCCGGGATGAGGTTGTTAATCGGGCAGCCGCTCGCCATGCCGCTGATCAGGGAACCCGTGTGGCAAAATGGGATGCCGCAGTCCATGCAGCGCGCGCCTTGGCTGCGGAGTTTGTCTTCCTCCATCGGTAGGTGAAATTCGTCCCAGTTGTGGACTCTCTCGACTGGTGAGAGTTCTGAGGGCAATTCGCGGAGGAATTCGATAAAGCCTGTTGGTTTTCCCATAGTGGTGTTTTGGTTAGAATTTACTATTCTGGTAGTTTGTCAAAGGTGAAGCTTGTATGCTTCTGAAATAACTATTGTGATATAAATTGCGGGCGATCGCAGCTCAGATTGAGCAATTCCTACCTGAAATTTTCAATATCGCCGGGAGTCGGGGAATTGTCGGCAGCCGTCAAATTATCGATCGACAGCAAAGAAACCCGGTTTTTGAGCGGGATTAAAGATTTTAAAGGTTTTGATCCAGTATTTTCGTCGATCGAGCCCGGTTTTTGCGTATTTTCAGCATTGCTGATTCTCGGGCGATCGCCCCACCTCTCGAAACCCTCGCGGGTTAACTATTCCGACTCTTAGCCTCAACTTTCAAGCGCCGTCCCCATCAGGAGGGCTGGAAATACAATACAAAAAGTTACAGACCTTGCAAAATATTATTTTCAGGACATACTACTGTAAATCTGTCGAGTAAGTGGGGTTTGCCTTGTTAACTCCTAAAATAGGTAAATAAACTCATGAGCATTACAGTTCAGAACGTATCTAAACACTTCGGCTCCTTTCACGCAATTGACAACGTGAATTTGGAAATTAAAAGCGGCTCTTTAGTCGCGCTATTGGGGCCTTCCGGTTCCGGGAAATCGACTCTTCTGAGGATGATTGCGGGACTCGAACCGCCGGATACTGGTTCTATTTACCTGATCGGCGAGGATGCTACCCAGCAGTCGGTGCAGGAACGGCATATCGGTTTTGTGTTTCAGCACTACGCTTTGTTCAAACACATGACTATTAAGAAAAATATTGCTTTTGCGATGGAAATTCGCAAAGTTGCTAAAAACTCAATTAGCAGGCGGGTTGATGAACTTTTGGATTTAGTGCAGTTGACAGGTTTGGGCGACAGATATCCTTCGCAACTTTCCGGCGGCCAGCGGCAGCGCGTGGCTTTGGCGAGAGCTCTAGCAGTTCAACCGAAAGTGCTGCTGCTAGATGAACCTTTTGGAGCATTAGATGCTAAAGTTCGCAAAGAATTGCGATCGTGGCTGCACAACCTTCACAAAGAAGTTAATATCACCACAGTTTTTGTGACTCACGATCAAGAAGAAGCTATGGAAGTAGCCGATGAAATTGTGGTGATGAACAAAGGTAGAATCGAACAAGTTGGCACTCCTGCTGAAATTTACGACAAACCGGCAACAGCTTTTGTGATGAGTTTTATCGGGCCGGTCAATGTGCTGCCGAATACTGCGGGTTTGTTCGCCAGCAACAGTACAACGGCTCACAAAAATGGAGCCGCTCATTCTGAAGTAGTGTTTTTGCGCCCCCACGACGTGGAAATTCAAACTAAGCCGGAGTCTGGTTTTGCATTAGCAAAAGTCAGCCGCATCATTCATTTAGGGCGGGAAATTCAAACCGAGTTAGTGTTAGAATCAGATCAGGTAGTAACAGCTTACGTGAGTCGCGAGCGCTTCGATTCTCTACAGTTAACGCGAGATCAGCAGGTTTACGTCAAGCCCAAACACGCGATGACTTTCCCTGTTTATTCAATTTAAATCAGCGGCTGCATCTTACTCAAAATACTATCGGGGAGCTTTTACAAAACACTGCTGCGACATATCATTACCAGGCTGGTGCTTGGTAATGCTGTCTCGTGGCTCCAAATCGGAGGAGCTTGCTCCTGAAATTAATTCCCAGGCTGTGACTGGGAACGAGAAAAACGAGAAAAAGTTTCTGGTTGTCATCGGAGAATATACGGAATGTTTCTAGCTATCATCCTCCATGGGGTGATTATCCCGAAAGTTTCGGCTTTTTGTTCCATCGGAGTTGACAAGACTGAAAGTTTCGGGATAATAAATAGTTGGGTGCTCGTAGGCTATATCAAAATTCCGCATTGATTGATGCTCTTGAAGTGATACTCTTGAAGAGGTTTCGGTTAGGAAATATAGGGTTACAGTATTGAACAACGAGTGGTCGCGCAAGCTTTAGTAAAGCAAGAGGAATGTATGTCAGGCTTTGATCCAGCACAGTTCGTTAATGACATTGGGCAACGGCTTGTATGGGAGTTCGCAAATGCAAGCAAGGGTGGTACCCCTGGACTGAAGGGGAGCGCGCGCGAACATACGGCACGTGTGCAACTCGTGAAATTATTACCGGCTCATGTATCTATGGGAACCGGTTTGCTGATCGATAGCTATGCTGGGCAGAGCAAACAACAAGATATTGTTATATTCGAGCGTGACTTTTACCCTGTCTACTCAATTAATGACGCTCCGGATGTTACCTATTTTCCAATTGAGGGCGTTATTGCAAACGGTGAAGTGAAGAGTTCGGTTAATAAAAAGGATTTATTCAAGGCATTGGATAATATTAGGTCAGCTAAGTCGCTTCGCAGGTATGCTCACAAGACTGATGAAGGACTTGGACATCTTGCCTCATTTAGAAATTTCGGGATGGCGGTTTCCTTCGCCGCCACACCTAGTGATGAATTCAATCAATATCTCAATTTTAGAGATCAGATTTATAGCTCAATACAGTTTACTTAACACTATTTATGCCCCGGAGATCCCCCTAAATCCCCCTTAAGAAGGGGGACTTTGAGAGCTTTCTTGTCCCCCCCTTTTTAAGGGGGGTTAGGGGGGATCTCTTAAGTGAACCGTATTGATTTATAGCTTTATTCTTTGTAACTCATTTACCTCTAGTTCAGATGCAATTTTGGACAATCTCGTGGAATATCAACGCCTTCACGGACACGAATGTATGCCTAATATTATAATATCTCTGAATGACGGATTTATTCAGGGTATGCAGTCGAACAATATGAGGCGACAGTCCTCATTGCTCACCTCTGATAGCTTCTCATTTGTGCCAGCTTCGGATCGGTGCTTTGCGTACTTAGTCAATCAGCTACAACAACATGTCCGCGAAGCTCGCACTGTCCCGCTTCAAGCACTTGACCGTTATATGACATCTCTCAATGGCGCACTACCGTCTTGCCAAGAGCGTCGTTTTGAAATTCGGTAGTGCGATCGCCGATCTTGTAGGGTGCGTTAACGAAGTGTAACGCACCATCAAATATACACAAATGTAACGCACCATCTTTATGTTAATTTAAGGTGTGTTACGCTGTCGCTAACACACCCTACGACTGCTAATCATCGCAATATCCTTGAGGTTTTTCCTTTCTGCCATCTTTACCCCAATCTGGCGGATCAATTCCCTGAGCGATAAACCGATGAACACTAGAATACTCCCAATCTTGGGGATTTTCACACAATCCATGCTTTCAATTTGATGTATTTGCCTTCATTGAGATGCACCCAATAAAATTCCCCAAGCGGAAGGAGTAGTTGCTAAAATTGTGGTAAAATTGAAAGGAATGAATCCGGCTGCTTCGGTGAAAGATCGGATTGCGGCGAGCATGATTCATGCGGCAGAAGATGCGGGCTTAATTCAACCGGGGAAAACTATTTTAGTAGAACCGACTTCAGGAAATACGGGAATTGCTTTGGCAATGATTGCGGCGGCGAAAGGCTACAGTCTGATTTTAACGATGCCGGATACGATGAGTTTAGAACGCCGATCGATGTTAAAAGCTTACGGAGCTGAGTTGGAATTAACTCCGGGACATGAAGGGATGTTAAGCGCGATCGCCCATGCCCAAGAAATTGCCGAAGAAACCCCCGATGCTTTCATGCTGCAACAGTTTGAGAACCCCGCTAATCCCAAAATTCACCGGGAAACCACAGCGGAGGAAATTTGGGAAGATACAGAGGATAAAGTAGATTTTTTAGTGGCGGGAGTTGGCACCGGCGGCACAATTACGGGAAT